>NZ_JAOQJP010000022.1:0-20918 GCF_025567305.1 Brotomerdimonas butyrica | reverse complement strand
GTCTTCGGCTTGTGGTTCGCTACACTTGGCGGTAAATACCCGTGACGGGACTTTCACCCGTAAGACTTATGCCATGCCTGGCACACGCGCAGAAAGGCTGCCTCTTGTGAGACAGCCTTCAGGGTTTGATTATGTTATATGTTATGTTAAGAAAACTACTTGCTTTCCTGCTGAGCCTGGTGATCTGCTATGATCTTCTGTGCGATCTGAGCAGGTACTTCTTCATATCTTTCGAATGCCATAGTGAAGCTTCCTCTTGCCTGAGTCATCGATCTGAGCACGATAGCATAGTCGAACAGCTCTGCCTGCGGTGCTTCCGCGATCAGCTTCTGTCCGCCTCCTGCAACAGGTTCCATGCCGAGGATCTTGCCTCTTCTCTTGTTCATGTCGCCCATAACGTCACCCATGTGATCGTCAGGAACGATGATCTCGAGCTTCATTACAGGCTCGAGCAGACAAGGCTTAGCCTCTGCGATACCCTTCTTGAACGCGAGCGAAGCAGCGATCTTGAACGCCATTTCGTTCGAGTCTACATCATGGTATGAACCATCGTACAACACTGCCTTGATATTAACTACCTTGCAGCCTGCGAGAGGGCCCTTTTCCATAGACTCTCTGAGTCCCTTTTCTACAGCAGGAACGTAGTTCTTAGGGATCGAACCGCCGAACAGTTCTTCCGAGAACTCGAATTCTTCCTGTGCAGGTGAGAATCTGATGTGAACGTCACCGTACTGGCCTGCGCCTCCGGACTGCTTCTTGTGCTTGCCCTGTACATCCGAATTGCCCTTGATGGTTTCTCTGTACGCGATCTTCTGAGGCACTGTCACCACATCCACGCCGAACTTGTCTTTGAGCTTGGCTGTAACTATGCTGAGCTGGATCTCGCCCTGTCCGCCGAGAAGCGACTGATGCGTCTCAACGTTTCTTTCGAGTACGAATGACGGATCTTCTTCCATAAGCTTATGTAAACCTGTGCCGACTTTTTCGTCGTCGCCCTTGTCCTTAGGCTCTATTGCTATGTAAAGCGCAGGAGCAGGGAATTTCACAGGCGGGAATTTCACGATGTTTGCCTTTTCGCAGAGAGTATCGCCTGTCTTCGTGAACTGCAGTTTTGCGATAGCCACGATGTCTCCGGCTTCAACTACCGGTGCCTCCACCTGGTTCTTTCCTCTCATGAAGAACATCGAACCGAGTTTTTCCGATTTCTGTGCTCTTGCATTGTATATTTCCTGACCTGATTTCAGTGTTCCCGAGATCACCTTAGCCAGCGAGATCTTGCCGAGGAACGGGTCTGCTATCGTCTTGAACACGAATGCAGCAGGCTTTCCTGCCGGATCGACCTTGATCTTGATATCTTCGTCCGCATCGTTCTTCGCATCGTAATCCTCGTGCTCTGCAGGTGTCGGTACGAACTTTATGAAATCATCGAGTACATCTGTTATTCCGTCGCCCTTTACCGACGAGCATGCCAGAACAGGCACGATGTCTCCGGATCCGATACCGTGTGAAAGTCCGTGATTGAACTCATCATCAGTGAACTCTTCCCCAGAGAAGAATTTCTCCATCAGGACTTCGTCAGTCTCTGCGATCGCTTCTGTCATCGCCTCTTTGTCGTCAAGAGTAACTACAGATGTGCCGAATTTGTCTTTGAGATCTGCTATGACTTTATCAACGTCAACATTATCCTTATCGGTCTTATTGATCAAGAAGAACTTTGGAATACCGAATTCTTTACATGAATTCCAGGCTTTTTCTGTTCCAACCTGAATGCCTGCTGAAGCATCTACCAGGATCGCTGCTGCTTCTACTGCTCTTAATGCCGAATTTACTTCACCGACAAAATCGAAGAATCCCGGAGTGTCGACAAAATTGATCTTTACGTTATTGTACTCTACAGGTACGATCGAAGTACTGATAGAATAACCTTTTTCGATTTCCATTTTGTCGTAGTCGGAAACTGTATTTCCATCTTCAACTTTGCCAAGTCTGCTGATAACGCCTGTTGCAAGTAACGCAGCTTCCAGGAATGTAGTCTTGCCGCTTCCGCCGTGTCCTACAAGTGCAACGTTTCTTATGTTTTCGCTCTTATAGCCCTTCATCAAATAAGTCCTCCCTAATTAGTTTTATAAAGATACCTTTATTATAGCATTGTAAAGGGAGTATTACAACAAGATTAAATGCAATTTTCTGAATTATCTAGTGTTTGCACTGCAAGATTGTCTCTGCCTGCTGAAACGCCACTCTCCATACAGCTGCAGGAGCATCGGCGACAGCATGAAGCATGCGTATGCAGCATAGAAAACATACGATGCCGGAGTTATGCGGTTCATTATCAGCCGGGGATCATAATAGATATGGGTCTGATCCAGCATCACAGCCATCATCGTCAGCGTGACGCACAGGAATGTGAACACGACATAGCTCCTGTCTCTGTTGTCGAATCTGTATATGGAAAACGCCGTGCGGCCTTTCAGCGAGTAGCCGCGGCTTTTCATGGACTGTGCGCTTTCCACGATGCTCTCCATGAACCAGGTGATGAGCACGGAAACCATTCGCACGCAGTTCGCTGCGCGTTTCCACAATGCTCCCTGCCTGCGCCCTCTTCCTACACCGGCCTGAGCGCCATCCACCCTGCCGGCCTGTTTCGCAAGTCTCGGCAGGCACCTCAGGATTATCGAGAGAAACAGCGACAGCTTCGGTGATATGCGCCCGAAAAGATAAACGACCTTGTCGGCTGAAAATATCACAAACAGGCATGACACCAGCATCACCACAGCTGCGGCCGACACTCCGGTCTGCAGCCCGTACACCACCGCCTCAAGAGTGATATGGTTGCCTATGAGGTTTTCTCCCAGGGACGTCACTCCGAAATGATTGTAATACGAATAAAGCCACGTATACCCGAAGATCAGCGGTATCAGGCACAGATCCGTCACAAGACCCCTGACGCCCCTCAGTTTCACCGAATACATGAATGCCGACGCATATGCGATCGCGACAAAAACGGGGTGATCGAACACCGCTGCCGATGCGATCGCGCCCGCAAAATATATGAGATTTATCACCGGATGGCAGCTGTCGAATCTCATGATGCTTCGCCCGCCTCCATGATCCCGTATTTTTTCTTTATACGATCCAGCTTTTCCAGCATCGGCCTGCACAGGATAAACACAGTTGCCATAGTCGATACCGCCAGTACCGCGTTGAACGGTATCCCCGCAGCCATGACGGACAGCACCGATGAAGCGTCAACAGCGCTGCTCATCGTGAAGACCGTGCACAGATCGAGCAATGGTCCTGTCACGAGCATTATCACCAGCCCGCTGAATATCGTGACCGGCAGCTTCTTTTCCGCAGTTATGATCCCTCTGCGTGCAAGCAGACCTGCGATGAATCCGGCGGTACCGTATGCGAACATCTGCCACGGAGTCCAGAGTCCCTGTCCGAAAATAAAATTGCTGACGAATGCAGTCAGCGAACCTGTCAGGAACCCGCCGCCCGGTCCGAATGCCATGCCGGCGATGATTATTATGCCGATCACGGGCTTGACCTGAGGCAGCATGATGAACGCCGCCCTGGAAGCGACCGCGATGCCGCACATCACTGCGATCATCACCATCTCACGCGCCTCCGGCCTGCGCCTTTCGAACTGAGCGAAAAACGGCACCATCGAGAAAATTATGATCAGCACTCCTGCTATGTAGTATCCTCTGCCGCCGAGGTGCGGCGCTGCAAACATGGCCGCCGGTATCAGCACGAAGACCGCCAGCAGTCCTGCCGCCAGTTTTCCGCGGCTGCGGCTGCCCGTTTTATTTATCTGTTCAGTTGACATAATCTGATCACATCCTCATCTGTAATAGCGTCGTCGAATATGTGACGGCTCATTCTGTTGGCTGCCGTCGTGTAAAAGCTGTTCTGCGAGAAAAACCTGTCCGGTGTATTTGTCGTGATGATGCTGCCGTCGAACATCATGCTCACGGTATCAGCATATCTGGCGCAGAACTCCACGTCATGCGATACCATCACTGTCGTCACGCCGCGTTTCTTGAGATCTGCGAGTATCTCCGCGAATTTTATCTTGAAAAAGCTGTCCATTCCTTTTGTCGGTTCGTCCAGGAGCAGTATCTCCGGCCCGGTCAGCAGCACCTTTGCCAGTGCCGTACGCTGCTGCTCGCCGCCCGACAGGTCGTACGGATGGCTGTCCATCAAGTCTTCTATATCGCAAAGCTGCACGATCCCGGCTATCGCGGAGTCTTTTACACTGCGAGCGTCTGCTGCGGACGGGGTGCCCGGCAGCATCTCTTCCAGCTCTTCTCTCACCGTCTTTCTGACGAACAGGCTCTTTGGATCCTGAGGGAGCATCGCCAGTTTACCGTGGAAAAGCTCGCCGCTCCTGTATTTTTCAAATCGTTTTCCGTCTATCAGCACTTTACCTCTGTACGGTCTGCATATGCCGCATATCGTCCGCAGCGCCGTGGACTTGCCGGTACCATTGCCTCCTACTATCGCAAATAGCTCGTTTCGCGGCACTTCGATGGAAAGTCCTCTCAGCACGTCAGGTGCATTTTTTTCGTATCTGAACCACGCTTCCTTTATTTCAAGCGCAGGCTTTGAAGACTCATGTTCAAGGGGAAGCACGCTCTCACAGCCTACCCGGATCGCGTCTGCAGGCACCTGCCCGGTCGAGTCAGCAGTTATCTGCCCAGACCCCCTGCGCTGCGCTGCAGCTGTCTGTCCATCTGCGCCCTGACTTCCTGCGGCTTCAGCCAGCGATCTGAACTTTATCTCTCTGCCTTCGAACTCACGGCTCAGCCATGTCCTGCCTTCTCTTACGGTCAGTGGGCACTCGCTGCCATCGACATCCGCAGATCCGCCGGAAGATCTGCCCGAAGACGGCACGTCCCCGTCTCTCGCGGAATCGCTCCTCACGCCGAAATATATCTGCATCGGAGCCGGCATCGCCGCAAACATCTCACTGCCGCTCTCATACAGCTGCTGTCCGACAGTCCTCGGACCCCCGCATGCCGCTATCCTGCCGCTTTCCATAACGACCACCATGTCCGATGCGTGCAGTATGTCCTCCAGCCTGTGCTCCGTGATAATCACTGTCGTTCCGAGCTCCAGATTGATCTTCCTGACTGTGTTCAGAAAGTCCGACGCCGCTATCGGATCCAGCTGGCTCGTTGGCTCGTCCAGTATGAGCACTTCCGGCTGCATCGCCATTATCGACGCCAGGTTCAGCAGCTGCTTCTGCCCGCCGGAAAGCTCCGCCACATCCTTGTGGAACCACCCCTGGATTCCGAAGTAGCTTGCCATTTCCGCGACGCGCAGGCGCATCGTCTTCTGATCAATGCCGAGGCTTTCAAGTCCGAAAGCCAGCTCGTGCCAGACCTTGTCTGTGACCACCTGATCGTCGGGGTCCTGCATGACATAGCCGATCATCGACGACTGTTCCCTGAGTCCGGCTTCCTCCAGCGGTCTCCCGCCGAAAAGTATATCGCCGGTCTTTTTCCCATGAGGAGCCAGCACGCTTTTCAGGTGCCTCAGCAGCGTAGTCTTGCCGCTTCCGCTCCTGCCGCATACCGTCACGTAACTTCCTCTTTCTATTTCAAGATTTATATCGTTCAGTGCCGGACGGCTGCCGCCCGGATAGTAAAACGTCAGATCTTTGATCTCAAAATGCGCCATTTTATCTCCTCCGTAATGTTCACCCCCGCCGGGATCATCAGAAAAATACCGTACGAGATCAGTCCCGCGACTGAAACCGGATCTCCTGCAGGCTTTATGTAAAGCTCAGGCGTATACGCGACTTCTGCAGCACCTGCGATGCAGCAGCATGCCGTCACTGCCATGAGCACTGCCATGCACGAGAGCATGATGCGATCTCTCAGCTCGAACCTGTACACTGAAAAGTTCGTTCTGCGGCCGCTGCCGTAACCTCTGCCCCGCATGCTGTCGGCCGTTACGATACCGCTCTCGAACGCCCATGAGGTAAGTGCCGAAACTTCCGCCATCCCGTTACGCATCCGTTCTCTCCTCCCGGAGGTTCGGCCGTCAGAGCCGCCCGCCATGCCTATGCATCTCCTCGCTGTCGAGATCTGCCTCAGCCTGTGCCTGTAGCCCGGCACCAGCCTGAGGACCATCGTCAGGATCAGCGATACCGACGGTGCCATCCTGCCGAACATGTGGATGAATTTATCACTTGTCATCACGACATTATAGCACGAAAACCACAACACCACAGCAGCAAACATCGCCGCAAGCGCCATTCCGTAAAACAGAGCCTCTGCAGTATACGGCCGCCCTCCCATGTACGTGAACAGCACGCGGCTGCCCTGCGTATTGAGCAGAGGGTTTATCAGCGTGACCGCTGCAAGCACCGGGATCAGCCCTGCCAGCAGCTTTACAGCACGCCTGCCCTTTACGATAAGATAGTAAATGACAGCAGAAACCACAGAGCACACCAGGAACCCGGGATGGATCAGCACCATCCCGAATACCACAGCCCCGATGAAAAACGTGAAGTTTATCACCGGACTGTATGTTGAAAATGTGTCTCTGTGGTTTCTTGATCTATACATTATTTAAAATACCCGCTATGCCTGTTTCTTCGTACGCCTTCTTGCAATGATAACAGCCGCGAGCGCTGCCGCTGCTGCCGCCGCTATGATTATCCATATCATATGATCCATTGTAGCCGATGCGACAGGCAGCAGGTCTCCCCATACTCCCGTCACGCCTGCAACAGCATACATCGAAAATTCCTGAGCAGTGAATACGAGGTATCCGTCTTTTTCAGTGCACTTTATAAAGCTGATGCCGCCTTCGTCATCGACGTGCACTATCACTGCAGAGTCGAAATCCTTCATGTCAGGTTTCGGCATCTTCACGGTCACAGGTTTCTCAGGCTCGTACCTGTCACCTGTGACAAGATCCCTGAAATATATATCATATGAAACGAGCAGTTCCGAATCATCATTCAGCTTTCTGCCTATATCGGCTGCAGTACTCTTGTCAAAGTCTTTTTTCTCGACGATGAGCCGGTAATGCCAGTCGATGCCTTCCACAATGATACCACTCTTTCCGTCTCTGTGCATCTCCGTTCCGATCCTGTCGAGCAACTTTTTGAAGTCACTGTAGTTCTTCACGAGCAGTTTATCGTCATCGCTCAGTGACTCATAAGCCTTGTATGCATCTATTATCGACTTTAGCTGATCGTCTGTGAGTTTCGATATATCTGCCGAGAGTGCATCCGCACTGTCCTCAGGGCTTATTATCGCATCAATCATCCTCATGACTTTATCTGCGTCTGTGAGCTTGCTCTTGATGCTCTTTGTCGATCCTGACGCCTGCTTGGTGCCGGTCTTGCTGCCGGAGCTGTTCTGTCCGTTACCGTCAGTATTCTCATCAGTCTTGCCTTCTATCTTTGCGAAGCTTTCAACATCCGACATGTCGAACAGTGTGGTCCTGCCTTCCAGCATCCTGTGGTATGACGCCAGAGCGTAATATGCCTGCTCAGTCGCGATACCGTTGTCTGACTCTTCACTTGTCAGCGTGTGTCTGAATGTACCGTCACTGTAGAATGATGCCAGCGCATCGAGCACGCTGCTGCCGTTCTTGATGAATCTTGCGTCCTCTGCCGGATCTATTCCGAGACTCGTGAGCGCCACGATGACCTGCGCATTTGATTCGGCATTGGCTGTTCCGTATGCTCTGAACTTGCCGTCAGCTCCCTGCATGTCGGAAAGCTTCGCAAGAGCTCTGTTCACTGCGTCATTGACTTTCTCATCTGACTTGCAGTAAGGCGCCAGAGCCTGGATCGCCATCGCAGTGATGTCGACCTCTGCGGATTTCTCATCTATCGCCCATCCTCCGTCTGCAAGCTGTGCATCGAGTATGCTGCTTATGAGGAGTTCCCTTGTCGTCTGAGAAGTACCCTTCGGCGCCTCAGGGATCTCATATTTATGAGAATCCAGGGCGATGAGCGCCCATATAGGACCGTTGATGCCCTGAGCCTTTACATAATCAAAGTCTGCAAGCGGCTCCAGCAGGTCATATCCTGCCACGTCGGTCACATCTCTGCCTATCGATGTGAGTGCCAGTATCACTCTCGAGTTGTCCGTCGACTTCGATGCATGCAGCTTCGCGCTCGACTTTTTCTTCACATATTTGAATACGTTCTGCGCGTAATCTTCTGCTGTGCTGTCTCTCATTATGCCTGCTCTCGCAAGTCCGAGTGCAGCCCATTCTCCATGCGACGTGCCTACGTCGAGACTGTATTTCTCTGTCTTCTTCAGGATCGAGTTTCCTGTCGTCCTGTACATCTCATCAAGTGAAGCACGTACAGCCTTCCTGAGTTCCTCGATCTTCACTATCGATGCATCCAGCTTCGCCTTAGCAGCTGCCGAAACGAGCTGCTTTGCTTCTTCACTCAGTGAGCTGTATGCGCTGTCTGCCTTATCCACTGCAGCGCTGTCTGCAAGAGTCAGCTTGTCCGGGTCAGGAAGAGCGTTTATCAGATCTTCAACCTCTGCGGCTGCTTCTGCAGCTGTCTTGCTTCCGGACCAGTCCACATCGTTGTAGTCGTCGACATAGAAGAAACGCATATCGTCTCCGTCCTTCAGCGTCACTGCGCTCATGTAGTCGGTGAACTTGCCGTTTATCGTGTACATCCATCCGCTGCGAGGTCCGTTCGAGAACTCGCCGAGATTTATCTTGTCATCCGGGAAGTACAGCGATGATACATAGCTGTTGCCGCTCATCTCGTATTCGATGCCTGCATCTGCTGCAGCTTTTTTGAACAGATCGAGGGCCGTCGATCCGAGCTCCATCGTATACTGCTTTCTTCCCAGCCAGTCGTAATATTCCTTGTGTTCGCCATCTGCGCCGTGAACGGAGTCGCCTATGATCGTTATCGTGACTTTGATCTCGTCTGCTTCGGCAGGCTTGTCTCCTCCGCCCGTGCTGCCTCCCGACGTGCCGCTGATCTCCCACTGGAGCACAGGGAATCCGTCGTTGGTGTTCTTCGTGTCTTCTGTAAAGTACTTGCTTCCAGCCTGGCTGTTCAGATAGTCTACGAACTTCGCCTTCTTCATGCTCTCCGCACTTGCACCGGTCGCCGTCTTGTCTGTCGCCGCACTTTCATTTTCAGCCAGGTAGTAGCTCCCTGTCGTCTGGCTTATATATTCTGTACCGGATATGCTTCCGAGCACTCCGTATGAGTAAAGTCCTGCTTCTACAGTTCCTGTGCTGTAGCAGCCCTGAGGTGCCGCGCATACCGTTGCCTCGCCCGCGATACCGCCTTTGTAGCTTGTTCCGCTGACGCTGCCTCTGTTGTATGAGCCTTCGATCACAGCGTAGTTCGTCATCACGCCTGCGATACCGCCTGCATATGACGTCGTGCCGCTCGTTCCTACCGCGCCGGTATTCACGCACTGGCTCACAGTTCCGTATGATACCGATCCAGTGATACCGCCGACACGTTCATTTCCTGTCACTGCCGCGGACGATCTGCACTGGCTGATCTGAGCGTTCAGACCCAGCTGTCCTGCGATACCGCCGACGTCACTCACGCCTGTCACAGTTCCGCTGAAAGTACAGCCCGTGATCTTTCCTTCCACATTGCCCGCGATACCGCCTGTATTGTATGATGTCCCACCTGCATTGACGCTTCCGGACACGTTCAGATCCTTGACGATACCCTTTCCGCCTACTTCACCGAAAAAGCCCTGATCGTCATTTTCCGAAACGATCGCAAGGCTGCTGACTGTCCTGCCTTTTCCGTCGAACGTGCCTGTATAAGGCTTGCCGCATCCGATCGGATACCACTTTTCAGATTTCAGTGCTATATCTGCCGTCAGCCTTGCATCTGCCGAAGTCGCGCCGCCGTTCACCTTGTTCACGAACCATTTCAGCTCGGCTTCATTCGATATCATATAAATGCCTGCAGTCAGTGTCGGTTCCTTGCATTCTTTCGCAGGCCAGATGCCTGCTGCGTCCCCTGTCTTCACAGTGCCTGCGGATGCTTTGATCTCTCCGGGCATCCTGCTGCTGGAGATCGCAACGCTTATCGTCTTTCCGAGATCGTCTTCCGTCACAGTATAGGTCTTGCCTGTAGCTGACTCTATCGCTTTGTTTCCTCTGTACCACTGGTATTTCAGGTCGGCGCTGCCGGCTTTGCCTGAGTATTCGGCAGTAAGAGTATGTCCCACTACCGCGTTTCCGCTTATTTTAGCTGTTCCTGTAAAGCCCTGTATGCTTTCCGAGCCGCACTTCACGATACCTGAAAGCGCAGGGTCCATGCATTTTACATATATCTTGCTGCCTGCCATATCGCTTGGCACTGTATATGTGTCTGAAACAGCTACTACCTCCTGTTCGCCGCTCCAGTCTCTGTACCATACGCATATAGGATCCTTCACGGACGAATCCCTGAAAGTCACCTTGAGCGTGTCTCCGACGCTGACGTCCGAAGGCAGTGAAACTGTTCCATCCGCTGCGCTCTTTACAGGAGTCATTTCCGTCAGATCTCCCGCCTTCGTAAGCAGTGTCGCGAGCGGAACTGCCGTACCGCCGTTCGAACCGCTGTCTGCGATGTCGCGCAGATCCAGATAGTAAGCTTCGCTCACACCGCTGACCACTTCGCCTACGGCGCCTCCGACACGGAATTCTTCGCCGCTTTCCGTATCGACATATGCTCCTGTCACATCACCTGTGCTGTAAAGTCCTTTCGCTGTGGACCCTGTCGTGTTTATACCGACGCATCCGCCGGTTCCGCTGCCTCTGCTGACTACGTTTCCTGTATTGTATACAGATGTCGTCTGCGAATCGTTTCTTCCCGCGATGCCGCCTGTGAATACCGTCTGATTCTTCACAGTGCTTATCACATGTCCGCTGTTCGCACATCTGCTGATCTTTCCGCTGTTTTTACTGTCGGAAGTGTTGTCCGCAGCGATACCTGCTGCAAATGTCCCAGATGCGGTGATCATAGCTGTATTCACCGAGCCTGAGACAGTTCCCCTGTTCACTGCGGTGATGCCGGCTATGTACTGCCCACCTGAGACTGTTCCGTTGTTTGTGCAGTCTTTTATCGTGCCGCCTTCATTGACTGCAGCGATACCTGCGACACTGTTGCCGCCCTTTACGGTAACGTTCGACGTCACCCCGGAAACAGTTCCTGCGTTTATGGCTGCGACTGCTGCCGCATTGTCCGCATTTCTCACCGTTCCCGATATCTCAAGAGCTTTGACCGTTCCTGCATTGTATGCGAAAAGTCCCGCGCCGCTGCCCTTTGCATAAAATCCTGTTATGCTGTGGCCTGCACCGTCCAGACTGCCTGCGAATGCCGTATCTGCATCGCTGCCGCCTGCAGGCTTCCATGCTCTGTTGTTGAGGTCTATATCCTTCGTCAGTACACCCTTTATCGCTCTGTCTTCTGCGATCTTTTCGGCGAACCACTTAAGGTCACCTGCCGTCTCCAGCTGATACACTCCGTCTTTCTGAGCCGGTGCTTCTGCCGAAATCCTGCCGTCCCATCCGCCTGCAGACGGTACCGGCTCTCCCGGATCTGTTGACGGCGCATCTGTCTGCCAGTTCAGTACCGGATATCCGCCGTTGATGCCGTCTTTGTCAGCGCTGAAGCCTGTTCCGAGGTCAGCGTCTTCCGAGCCGCAGCTCAGCTGCATGATGTCAGATGCTGATCTTGCAGCTGCTGTTCCGCTGACACTGCATCCATTGACCGCTCCGATCCAGTCGTCTGCCAGACTTTCCAGATAGTACACATTATTGAGCGTCTTGCTCCCACGTGCAAAATCCATATTTCCTGCAACGCCGCCGGCAACAGTACCTTCGAGGCTTCCTGCCGCATATGCATATTTAATGCTGCCGTATCTGAGCTGTCCCGTGATACCGCCTGCACAGCCAGACGATGCCGTTGCCTTGACGCTGCCGGTACTGTATACACTTTGTACAGTACCTCCGTTATATATCACGCCTGTGATACCGCCCGCGTATGACGTACACGTCACATCGCCTTTATTGTACGAATCCGTAAGCGCGCTTCCCGAGGCAGAGTAGATCCTTCCGGCGATGCCGCCTGCATATGCTGCTGTCGCAGTGACTGATGCTTCATTCGAACAGCCTGAAACGCTGCCGCCTGTATCGAGTTCTCCCACGATACCGCCTACATAAGATTTGCCTGTAACTTTGACATTCGCAGCCGCATGGCAGCCTGTCATATTTCCTGCCAGATCTCCGACGATCGCGCCTGTATAGCTGCCGGTCGAAATGAATATACTGTCAGCAACGGTAAGATCCTTTATCTGTCCGGTTTTTCCAACGTATCCGAACAGGCCTGTATTCGATGTCGATCCGTTATTCACATAAAGGCCTGATATCGTATGTCCGCTGCCGTCGAATGTACCTGTATATGCTTTGCTGCTTGTCGTGCCTACAGTCGACCATTTGTATACTGCACTGCCGGGAGCCGCATCGACAGAATCATTTATCCTGATATCTGCCATCAGCTTTGCAGATGAACTCAGTGCTGCCTTGCTGTCGAACCACATCAGCTCGTCAGCTGTGTATATCAGATAAGCTCCGCTCTCATCCTTTGCAGGTTCCGAGAGAGTGCTGCCGTCCCATGAGGTCTGTATTTTCAGATATGCCTCATCGAGAGTCAGATCCGAATAGTACACGGAAAACTCACCGCTTGCCGGCTTGTATCCCGGACTTGTTATCTTGTAGCTGTAGCTTCCGTTCGGGAGCGAAAAGCTTCCGTCATCCTCAGCCTTTATAACAGCGTCAGGATATTCCACGCTCATCACGGTTATCTTGGTCTCGTTGTCCTGACCGCCCTTTTCTTTAGTGAAAGGTATCTTTACCTTGTATTTAGTTTCTTCTTTAAGTGTTATTGTCTTCCGGTCGGCAGCTGCATCGCCTTTGACCTTGAAGCTGCCGCTCTTCGCAACATACCCGAATTTCTCTGCCTGATACTCATACGGATTGCCGTTTTTCGCAAGCTGATATGTGCGTCCGTCTGCAAGAGGCTTCTGTCCTTTTACAGTCAGAGTCGCATCCTCCGGCACTGTCTTGAACACGTAGTCGTACTTCTTTACTTTCAGGTCGACTGTTATCGTCTGTCCGCCGTACGCTACTGTAAAGCTGCCGCTCACGCTTTCACACTCGTCACATGTTATCTCATAGCTGTATGTGCCGTTCCTGAGAGAAAATGTGCGGGTGCCGTCTGAAGGCTCTACATCGCTGCCGCCTGCATCCTTTACGACAAGGCTGGCTTCTTCAGGGGTTATGTTGAATTTCACCGCATATTTCGCATTCGGATCCTGCCATCCGAGTGCCGGATATGCGTTATCCTGCACGATATAGTTATCTCCAAGCTCTGCTGCAAATCCCGGAGCGATCATCTCCTCGCGCGTCTTCGCAGTTATCCCTTCTGTATCGCTGCTGTATCCGTCTCCCTGTGAAGCCGCATCTGCTCTGTAGTATGAATTGTCTGCGCTGACAAGGTCTTTCGTCTCTACACCGTTGTAATTTTTACCGATGCTCGTACCTATGACTCCACCTGCAGTGACTCCTGAAACACCTGTGCTGTCCGTCACAGTACCGGCATTATAGCAGTCCAGCACTGCAGCCACATTACTGTTTGACGACACTCCTCCTATTATACCGCCTATGCCTTTTGCATTCGTGTCATTGAATGTCGCTGTCGGAACTGTGCCGCTGACATTTCCTGTATTGTAGCATGATTCGATCGTAGTCGTCTTGCCGCTGGATGCGCCCAGTATACCGCCTGTCTCGTATATACCCGTGACATCGCCGGTATTGAAGCATTTCTCTATCGTTCCCGTTATCCTTCCGGCTATACCGCCCGTTCCCTTTATCGTACTCGTTATCTCTCCCGTGTTGCCGCACATCGAGATCACGCTGTCCGATGATGCTGATCCTGCTATACCGCCAGTGCAGTATACATATCCTCCCGGCTTGCCGCTGTTCGTGACAGCTGCGCTGTTGAAACAGCTCTTTATCTCTGTTTTCCCTGTTGCAGTCGCAACTACACCTCCGAGATAATCCCCGGCAGCTGAAACCGGTGCAGTATTCCTGCATCCTGATATCACTGTGCCTGTGCCTGCGAATGCTGCGATACCTGCCGCATATTTTGCCGAGCTTACTGTCACAGCATTCGTACAGTCAGTTGTTGTCACAGGATTGCCGTAAGCGACTATACCAGCAGCATACTCAGCGCTGGTCTTTATACTCCCGGTTACCGTCAGGTCTTTCACTTCTGCGCCTTTAGCATATCCTATCAGCGCCTGATATTTACTCGAGCTATTTATATTTATCCCTGATATCGTCTTGCCGTTGCCGTCGAATACACCACCATATGCTATATAATCACTGTATGTATTCGTCATCGTGCCGATCGGAGTCCAGTCTCTGCCTGTGAGATCTATGTCCGCAGTCAATACCGCGCAAAGTGCAGACGTGCTCTTTTTAGCGGTTTTGTTGACCTGCTCGGCAAACCACATGAGATCGTCGGCTGTCGCCAGTCTGTAAGGTGCCGTTTTCGTGCCATCGCCTTCCGGGGCTGCTGACTCTGCTGATCTTGCCGGACTTTTCACAGCGGTACTGTCCTTTACTGTGACAGCTGCTGCTGGACTTGTCGCTGACGCTGAGACTTCCGAAGCTGTGCCCTTTCCAATAACAGAAGTAACGATGACTCTGTAGTACGAGAGCCCCGCCTTGTCCGTCGGCGGCACGTACTCTGCACCGTCTGCATCGTCTATATCCACGAACTCTTCGTTGTCCGCACTTTTCTGCCACTGATACGAAAGCTCTCCGCCGTCATCTGACGATGCAGTGACCGTGAGTGCTTTCGCCGTATCTCCCACAGCATATGAAGCTTTCTGCTCCGAAAGATCATTCTTTATGACCGGTGCCGGCGCAGTCGACTGAGCCGCATGCTGTTCAGCTGTCTGCACAGCCGCGCCCGATCCGGCCGTCTCTCCATATGCCCAGGATGGCATCATCGCAGTAAGCATCATGATGGCTATCAGTGCTATACTGAAACTTTTAAAAATCCTGTTTTTCCTCTCCATTTAGTTCCTCCGATATGATTTCAGATCTTATCTGTTCTGATCACCGGCATTCACCGGCGGATACACGGTTTGATGACATCAGATACCATTGCAGGTATAGCTCCACACAAGGACATCGCCTTCTTTCATCTTGTATGAGCTGCTGCCGTAATTAGGCATCCATCCGTTGACTCTGTATGTCCAGCCCGACCTGCTGCCGCAGTCGAACTCGTACAGGTTGTTTATTCCTTCTATATAATAGCTGCCGTACGCAGGTGTGTATGAATATTCAAGCTGTATGCCCGCCGTGTCGCATGCTCTCTTTAGTATGTCGAACGCCGTGTCTCCCTCTCTGAATTCCACACTTGAGGACGCCAGTATCACGCCGTTTGAAGGGACGAAGCTCTCTTTCCCGCTCTTCAGCTGCCCCATGTTGCTGAGCACCGAGCTGCATTCTATCTGCACCGTGCACAGCTTCACAGCCTGGCTGCCTGATCCTGAGCCGGCACCTGAAGCGCCTGACTGTCCGCTCTCAGCTGCGGCTATGACTTCTGCTTCATGTTTCTTTTTCTGCTTCTCTGTTTTCTTTATCTCAGCTTCGCGGTCTGCTGTGACCTTGTCCAGCTCGCTGCCGCTGAAACATATGTCGTGCCCGTCTTCGCCTGCGGTCTTCGCCTTTTCGATATTGAAATCATTGAGCGATCCTGCTTCAAGATCTGACACAGTCATCTCATCGCCGACTATGCTTACTGTCTGTCCTTTTTTCGCCGACTTTTTCTCATCGCCGGATTTTACTGTAATGCTGCCGTCGAAGACGTTTATCCCTGCAGATCCGGTCTGCACATTGACTGAAAATACGCTTCCATCCGAGCTGATCTCGCAGCTGCCTGCCTCTACCTTCCTGAACTGGTCACCCTTGTCGAGGACCGCAAACAGCTCACCGTCATCAAGCGATATGTCCAGCCGTTCTTTTTCCAGTCCGGATAGTTCCGCCTCTGTGTCTTCGGAAATGTAAACCGTGTTCTTTCCGGCGATCACTGATGCTGATGAGCTCGTCCCGGTGTCTATCACGTCGCCGTCCTTCAGCTGTGTCTTTTCATCCAGCGTGTAGCCGACGCCGCTGCGCTCGATATTGACGATGCCTTTCACATCCTCAGAATATGCAAAGCCGTCACTGCTGAACCAGCCGCGCAGCGCGCCTGCCGTCATTATACCGCAGAACACTATCACTGCTATCAGCACCGCCATCAGCACATTGAATATCTTCGTTCGCTTTCTGGTCTCCATGTTTTATCTTCTTCCTCTCATTTGATCAAATAGATATATAGTACATATATTTCGAATCTCACCGACTGTGATGTCCTGCCGCTGCAGTCATATCGATCACTTCTCCCATGCGCGACATCACATAGTCATACGAATCTCTCCTGTGAGGCCTGAGGCACCTGCTGCAGTCCTTGATGCCGCTGTCTAGATACACGTAATCGCCTCCGCATTTTTCTCCCAGCGCATAGAGCGGACAGTAGCAGAACAGGCAGTTGAACCCGGCTTCGTCCGATGTCTCGTGGCATGGGAAAAACTCGCACTTTCTATGGTTTATGAATTTATAGTTTTCTGTGAGGCTGTCTGCCTCTGCATCAGGGCACTGATTTTTCTTCATCGCGCAGTCCCTCCTTCGACTCATCACAAAAGACTGACAAAAGTGGCTTCGCCATGTATTTTCATATGAAACTTTTGCTTATATCCCGTAAATATCTGAAACGATATTTACTGCATAAAAAAACACCCGCTTCCGGGTGTTCTCCTCAATAATCGCAATGCAAAACCGGCAATGAGCATAAATCAGCACAGCAGAAAACTCTGCATACCGTATCGCTGCATCTTTGCATGACATGATGCATTACCATATGCGTACGCATTCCCGCAGTGCCGCCATTGCTGACACTTCGCAACTATCTGGTCTCACCTCAGAAGACTCCGATAACAGACTGACAGGTCTCCCGACTTAACCCACGCCGCGTTTCTGAGGATATCTCGCTTAGACGATATCGTGCAGAAACCTGCAGCACCTACAAGGACGCCTTCCCGAAGCATTTCAGTATCGTACTGTCAGATGATCTGACGTCATATCCGCCCTGTCGTCGCGGCCCGATATGCTCTGTCTGACAATACTGCTGATGCTGATACGCCCCAGTGGCCTGCCGGCGGGTCGTCCCCCGCCTCATCCGTTCGCTGGTATCACGGTTGCTGAGACACAGTGCCGGATTCACACCGGCTTCCGAAAAAATGTCATAGCCTGCATTATTAAATTCCATAATATAATATATTAGTTATATCGGCATCTGTCAATCACTTTACGAACATCAATCATTTTACCAATAATCGCTCGCCAAGAGCAAAGGCTGCTTCGATCCGCTCTATGAACAAAGCCTCAGCCCTATTACCCCTGCCACGACCATGATCATGAACAGCATCTTCTTTTTGTCGCGGCTTTCTCCGAACACGATTATCCCGAACAGCATGGTGAACACGGTGCCAAGTCCGGTCCAGACTGCATATGCGATCCCGAGGGGCAGTGTTTTCGCTGCTGTCGACAGCAGGAAGATCCCCAGCGCTGTTATCAGTACCGTCAGTATCGTATATTTCTTGTTTTTGAATCCGTCCGACAGCTTCATGCAGACGGTGAATCCCAGTTCACAGAACGATGCGCAGACTACGAGTATCCACATCATGATCAGTCACGCTCCTTTCCGCAGTTTCCGGCTCCGGCTGCTGCTCCACCGACTGCTGCATTGCCCGCAGCAGCTGCGCCTCTCTCACCTTCATGACCTTCGTTTCCTTCATTTTTCTCACTATTTTCATTTTCTTCATCGCCTTCGCAGAACTTCAGCCCGATGATCCCTGCCAGCAGCACCAGCAGCGATACGATCTTGAGCACGCCTGCGCTTTCCCCGAAAAACACGAGTCCCAGCACTGTCGTTCCTGCTATGCCGATACCTGTGAAGATCGCATACGACATCCCTATGCCGAACTCGCGGATGCCCCTCTCCAGCATGAAAAAGCTCAGCGCCAGAAAAAATGCGGTTATCAGTGTCGGCAGCGGACGTGTGAACCCGTATGACAGCTTCATGAAATACGCCCACACGATCTCTATGAGGCCGGCTACGATCAGACAGATCCATGCGATCCGGCTGTTCTTCTTCTGTTTTGCTTCCATTTTCTTCTCCTTTGTTCTGAATGCTGCAAAAGCCCGGGAAAAGTAATTCTATACTTCTCCCGGGCTTTTTTCCCTCCGTGTCAGCCCGCCGCCATTCCGGCAGGTCCGTTTTCTCTCGGACCAGCATATATCCTGCCTGGCATGTACGCGCGCTGCAGATCTTTGCACCTGATGCAAAAGCTCTGCGAAAAGATATACGCAGGGGCTTCAGGCACCTGCAGATCTTTGCGGCTCTAACGCATATCTGATGCGTACTTCCCCGCTATGACCGCGGCTCTTAAAGCGCATGTCCGGATATATCGGAACCCTAGAAAACTTTTAAGTCTGTTTTATTATACATTGCCGTGCCGTTTATTGCAATGCCCTGTGCGAGCCTGCGTTTGCAAGCCTGGCGTTGTCATGCAGATGCATGATCCCGGCATCGTCATGTGAGCCGGCGCGCTGACAGCACTCATCTCTGTATAATTGCGTTCGACCGTGACTCTGATCCCAGCGCGATGACAAGCGTTGAAACCGTGATCGCCATAAGCTGAACGGGATAGATATGCTGTTCGATGACCATCAGCCTGTAATGAACCCATCGTTGCCTTTTATCAGTGCCCTGACAGGATCTGTCGGATCATGCTTAACCGTTACGACCGATCCTTTGCGGATATCGCCAATGACCGGCGTCTTTCGCTGCCCTACAGGTATCGCCCCGGCTTTTATCGTGCTGCTTTTCAGCTTGACGCTCTCTTTCACAGTGTACTCGATACCGTTCACGCTGTAGCTCACGGTCATGACGAACGGTCCGTCACTGCCTTTAAGTCTGAGATCTGTTATGATCCCCGGTGTCTCGCACGTATAACGCTCATTATTTGATTTTCGTCTGTACCTGCTGATTTTGTATATCGCAAATATGCAAATCAGCGGCACGAATATTATTATCGCAAAGATCATAACGATCATCGCTCCGTCACTCATGATCATCCTCCGTTCCCGATCACGATCAGCGGTTACATCTGATCTATACTCGACTGGTATTCTAAAATGTGCAGGAATCCTTTTTCCAAAAATTTTCTGCTTTGCACCTTTTCTGCACAAATTTTAATGCCGTTGTGCATTACTTTCGCATTCGCCTGCATCCTGCACAAATACACTCAACTCTGATCCGTTGAAGCTCCGTCAATTTCTCTGTGAGAAATTTCCTGTATACGAAAAAGCTCTCCGACCGTTTCGATCGGAGAGCAATATCTGATATTTTAACAGGCAGTCGATGGCCGTAAAGTTCCAACGCTTTGCTCCAGCAGGCATAGCCTGCTAATGTCCGTTCCGCCGATTCAGGCAAAGCCCGGTGCAGAAAGGCACGCACTAAAGCGCTGCACTCCCGGCAAATGAAGTACCGCCGCTCTGGCTTCGCTCACGCTCGCCACTCACGGGGTCATCTTCACTTATTCGATGATCTCAGTTACAACGCCTGATCCTACTGTTCTTCCGCCTTCTCTGATAGCGAATCTAAGTCCTTCTTCGATCGCGATCGGTGTGATCAGTTCGATCGTCATTGTGATGTTGTCTCCAGGCATGCACATCTCTGTTCCTTCAGGTAACTGCAGATCTCCTGTTACGTCTGTTGTTCTGAAATAGAACTGCGGTCTGTATCCGTTGAAGAATGGTGTGTGTCTTCCGCCTTCTTCCTTCTTCAGTACGTATACCTCACCCTTGAACTTTGTGTGCGGGTGGATAGTTCCAGGTGCTGCCAGTACCTGTCCTCTTTC
Source organism: Brotomerdimonas butyrica (assembly GCF_025567305.1). Classification (NCBI taxonomy): domain Bacteria; kingdom Bacillati; phylum Bacillota; class Clostridia; order Eubacteriales; genus Brotomerdimonas; species Brotomerdimonas butyrica. The sequence goes on along the minus strand of NZ_JAOQJP010000022.1, from coordinate 855 downwards.
GATCTCATCTCTCTGCACGCCTCTCAGAAGTGCTCCGATGTTATCTCCTGTCTCTGCCTGGTCAAGCAGCTTTCTGAACATCTCGATTCCTGTTACTACTACTTTTCTCTTCTCTTCTGTAAGTCCGATGATCTCTACTTCGGTTCCTACTGTCAGGCTTCCTCTTTCTACTCTTCCTGTTGCTACTGTTCCTCTTCCTGTGATCGAGAATACGTCCTCTACAGGCATGATGAACGGCTTGTCATTGTCTCTTTCAGGTTCAGGGATGTAGCTGTCGATAGCTTCGAACAGTTCTACGATCTTGTCTCCCCATGGTCCTGCAGGATCTTCGAGTGCCATCAGTGCTGATCCTCTGATGATCGGTGTATCGTCTCCCGGGAAGTCATACTGGTCTAACAGTTCTCTTACTTCCATTTCTACCAGATCAAGCAGCTCTTCGTCGTCTACCATGTCGCACTTGTTCAGGAATACGATGATGTAAGGTACTCCTACCTGTCTTGAAAGCAGGATGTGCTCTCTTGTCTGAGGCATAGGTCCGTCTGTTGCTGCTACTACCAGGATAGCTCCGTCCATCTGTGCTGCTCCTGTGATCATGTTCTTTACATAGTCAGCATGTCCCGGGCAGTCTACGTGTGCGTAGTGTCTGTTCGGTGTTTCATACTCTACGTGAGCAGTTGCGATAGTGATTCCTCTTTCCTTTTCTTCAGGTGCCTTGTCGATCTGGTCGAATGCTACGTCTGATCCCAGTCCGTATCTCTGGTGCAGTACTGTTGTGATAGCTGCTGTAAGTGTTGTCTTACCGTGGTCTACGTGACCGATTGTTCCGATATTGATATGCGGTTTAGTTCTTTCAAA
>NZ_JAOQJP010000021.1:0-24207 GCF_025567305.1 Brotomerdimonas butyrica | reverse complement strand
GAAACATTCGGATATTTAACTCCTGACGAGTTCTACAGGCAGGGGAAAAACGAGGTTTGATACTCTACTTTTATGGGTGCACCTCATAATACTTGTATTTTTATTTTAGTAGACTAAGTATATTGAAACAGTATGTACAATTAGTCACATATATCTGTATTTTTTTTCATATCGGGACATTAATCGAAGTATGAAAGTAAGTGATCATATAAAAGAGTATCTATTGTCAAGGAACGTTATACGATTTATAAATGAATAATAATGCTGGGAGATATAAAATTGAATAAAAAACATCGGATACATTGTAAATAATAAGGGAGGAAAAATTGAAATGAAGGAAATATATAAATCACTATTTACTCCATTTAAGATCGGAAATGTAAAGATAAAAAACAGATTCGTAATGTGCCCTATGACGGGAACTGCAATTATAAACAATAATGAGTTTAATTATGAGGCTGAAAAATTCTATTTGGAAAGAGCTAAGAACGGAGTAGGTCTTATTGTAACTGCGCCGTCTATGATATTTGATATGTGGGGGAGAGGGTTCTGGCTTACAGAAGCAAAGGATGCTTTTGGAACACCGTTAAGGAATTTCGTAAACAAGATACATGAAGAAGATGCAAGGGTTTTTATGCAGCTGGGAGTTGGCTTAGGCCGTGTAATATATCCTAAACCTGTAGAATTTATAAAAGGTGCGAACATTGAAAATATTAAGATCGCCGCGAGTAAGCTGCGCAATGTATGGGATACATCCATGGTGCACAGGGCGTTGACGACAGAAGAAGTAAAAACTTTGCGTGACAATACGATTTTAGCGGCAAAAATGGCCAAAGATGCAGGTATGGATGGAGTAGAAATCCATGCAGTGCATGAAGGCTATTTGCTGGATCAGTTTGCTATAGAATCCATGAACAGCAGAACCGACGAGTATGGCGGTTCGTTGGAAAACAGAATGCGGCTGGCGTGTGAAATAATAAAGGGTATTAAGGAAAGCTGCGGGGAGGATTTTCCTGTAACAGTAAGATATAGTGTTGTCAGCAAGATGAAGGGATTCAATGACGGAGCATTGCCGGGAGAAGACTTTGTTGAGTTCGGAAGAGATTATGAGGAAAGCATAGCTGTAGCAAAAATTCTGGAAGAAGCAGGCTGCGATGGATTGAATGCGGATAACGGAACGTATGATTCATGGTATTGGGCGCACCCACCTATGTATATGGGCAGAGCATGCAACCTTGAGGATGTTTCGTTTATAAAAAAACATGTAAATATACCGGTAATCTGTGCAGGGCGGATGGAGGACCATGCGGTGTCTGCAAAAGCGGTAAGTGAAGGCCTGATAGATGCAGTAGGAGTCGCGCGTCAGTTTCTTGCCGACTCGGCATGGATAGAAAAATTAAAGGCGGACAAAGAAGACGATATCAGACCTTGCATAGCATGTCATAACGGATGCCTCGGTAGTCTGCTGCAGGGAAAAGGACTGTCATGTGCGCTGGATCCATCTGTGATGCATGATGAAGAATACAAAGTGATGCGAGCGGATAAAGCGAAAAAAGTTATTATCGTAGGCGGCGGTATCGGCGGAATGGAAGCTGCAAGAATACTTACTCTGAGAGGTCATAAAGCAAGCATATATGAAAAAGGCAGTAAGCTGGGCGGTGTCTTTAATGCGGCAGCTGCGCCGGATTTCAAAGAAGCTGATAAAGCTCTGCTTGCATGGTATGAAAAACAGATGAAAGAACTTGGCATAGATGTGCATTTTGGGACAGAGGTAACCAAAGATGTGATAGAAGGTGAAACTCCGGATGCGGTAATAGTAGCCAGCGGTGCTGCTCCGAGAAAGCTTAGCTTTAAAGGTGAAGCCGAAGGACAGGTCGTTTCGGCAATAGATTTTCTCCTTGGAAACAAAGCTGTGGGAAAGAACATCATCGTTGTCGGCGGAGGGCTTACCGGATGTGAAATCGCGTATGACATTGCAAGAAAAGGCGGAAATGTTACGCTGGTGGAAATGACCGATAAAATCCTGGCGGCTCCGCTTTTAAGCGCAGCAAATTCCAATATGCTGAGGGACTTGATGAAATATCACAGCGTTGAAATTATTACATCGGCGAAGATTACCGAAATTAACGGAAGCAAAGCGGTTGTAGAGTGTGAAGGTAAGGAAAGAATCATATCTGTCGACAATATAATCGTTTCCGCAGGATATATACCGAATCAACAGCTTTATGAGGACGTGAAAAACATCTGTGATACATATATTATCGGAGACGCTTCAAAGGTAGGAAGCCTGTTGGATGCCATAAAGGCAGCTTATAAAGCAGCCATGGAAATATAACCTTTTATCAAGGAGGGATAAATTATGAAGTATAATGACATGGAACTGTTAAGAAGAAAGGTGGCTCATCTGCATAATGATAATTATTCGACAATAGCTCCACCTATACAAATTACAAACGGTATCCCGCAGGTAATGGTTCTTAAAGGTTCATATCGTGAAATGGGTTTCCAGTACGGAGCAAAGCTTGCGTACAAATTGTATTCGGTTCTTACCATAACAAGAGCAGCGGTTTTAGAAGCGCATGGCGAAAAAACTGTAATGAAAGATATGAAAACAATCGAATATCTTGTGGAGAAATATGACCCTGATTTCAGACTTTGGATTGAAGGAGTACAGGCAGGCTGTGCCAGCAAAGGTGTTGATTTTACATTGTACGATTTCCTGATTGCGGAAGTATACGGCGGTGAAAGATGGGCAAGACCGGAAGGGAAGTATCCGGAAGAACTTGGCTTTGATAATTCACCGGCAGGTCCGAATATCCCTCATCCTCAGTGCAATGCATTTGCGGCCGCAGGGGAGGCTACAAAGGACGGAGAGGTCATTGTAGGAATAAGCGGTTCGAATTCGGATGAAACTCCTGACAGAGTTATACTCATATGTTATCCTGACAATGAGCCGTATTTTATCTGTTTCGGTGCTATTGTAAGTCCATTTTGCCAGATCGGCATGACCAGTGCGGGATTCACATGGACATGTACGGCGAACTTTTCACCTGTAGATTGTGACTGGGGTATTTTCCCTGAAATAATGGATCATTATTTCACTACAAAATGTAAAACTCCGCAGGACGCGCAGGAATTCCTTAAGCTGATACCTAGAGTAGGAGCTGTGGGAAACCTTATTACGACCGACCTTGCGGGAAATATTTCTGTAACCGAAACGAACAGCGATCATTACAATATTCGCAGGCCGGGAGATGCGGGCGAAGAAGGTAATTACGTTGTAAGTACGAATCACTTCGCGGCAAAAGACACATTAGAGTGGAATATACCCGAATATGCTTTATGGCAAAATGATTCAAAGTGCAGATTTGCTACTGTATCAAAGTTCCTTGCAAAAGCAATAGAGGACGGAGGTATTGATTACGAGTCTATCCGTAAGATGATGCGTTCGGATGACTGGTATGATCCCGAAACAAATGAATGGCATACCAATGAACCGGAATCAATGAAGGGGTATAATCTGCTGGAGTATACTCATCAGGCAATCATGCATCCGTCAGATATGACTGCGTATTTCATGCTCGGTACGGCAAGCGGGACAGGCACTCCTGCAGGCTCCATGGGAGAATTTGTAAAAATGCAGATACTGGAGGATCCTTTTGAAATGCTTGAAACAATGAGAAATGAAACATTCCTTATCGATTTCTATGAAGCAAGAGCATTTTATAGAAAGGTACTTAATTCAAGTGAATCGCTTCAGAAAGATTACGCGACGCAGGAGGCTCTGGAAGGTCTGCTGGATAAAGCATATGTCGCATATGAATGCGCGCTGAACAGGCAAGCCCATGCGATTCTTTGCAGGCATGACGGCGGCGCGGAATGTGATTATCTGGAAATACTAAGCGAAGCGTTATCATACATGGCGGAATCGCAGCTTTATTCAAAGAAGCTTATCGCTCAGCTTGAATGCTTCGGCATCAAAAAGCCGGGTGGATATAATTACTTCGGTGCTTATTAAGAGCTTTATACATCAATCAACAAAGTATCGTACCAGCAAAGCATGCTGGTACGATACTTTTTAAAAATCAGAAAATCTCATTTTGGGCTTTATTTCACTTAGCCGGGGTAGGCCGGAATACCGGCGGAGCCTATCGATGACAGTGTGCCGGAAGCCTACATATTTATGTACAATTGGTTATATGTACATGTACAATTAGATATCAATAAAATCAGAATATATTTGAAATTTGCAAAAAAGTAATTTTGTAAAAGAAAATACTCTCTTTTGTAAATGAATGATAATAAGGGAAATATTACAATTAAGGTGAATTCAGACCATGAATCTAAAAAAGGAGGCTATAAAAACTGCTGAAGCACAGCGGTTATAGCCGCTAAAAACTTATTCAACAAATTTACACTACAGGAGGGATAAAATGAGCGAATTATCGACAAAAAGAATTGACAAATTACGTTGGCCAATGCTTGTTCTGGTTATGTTGGTCGGCATGACATCGGCATTTTTAAATTGTTTATCTGTATTTATAGGGCCGCTTTCAATGAAGGGCTGGGATCCTACCATCGTGGTAATGGCATACTCCGTTATGATGTTTATGTCTATTCCGGGCAGTCTTATAGGGGGAAAATTGAAGGCAAAATTCGGAAATCGTTTTGTATTAAAGGTCTGTGGTCTTGGATTTACGGTTTCGGTACTGGTGGCAGCCTTCGCGCCTAATGCATGGATTTATGTGATTGCTATCGGTGGATTTGCATCATTATTTGTCTATTGTATATATGTTGCGCAGATTGCAAATCTGGGAGAACTGTTCCCGGACAAGAGAGGTCTTGTTACAGGAGCATTGTCTGTAGGAATCTTTCTTGCAGGTGCACTAGTAGTTCCTGTATGTGAAAGAATGACTAGTGCTATACATGTTACGCCGACTATTGTGGTTTTTGCATTGGTAATAGGCGGAATTACGATTCTTTCGGGATTTATATTGCTGCAGGCGCCGGAAGGATACAAACCTGAGGGCTGGGAAGAGCCCGAGTATGAGATACTGGAAGGCGGTGAGGCAGAAGGCATAAAGGATGTTGGCTGGAAAAAGCTGATAACATTAAAATCCTTCTGGCTTATCACGATTGCCAGTCTGACGGGAACCATACTGACATCCGGTATACAGGGCAACTTTATAATATTGACCGGTGAAATCACGGGAGCTTCACAAGCTACAGCCGCATGGATTTACACGATATTCTCAATGATAATGGGAATTAGTGCGATTGTTGTAGGAGGAATTTCAGACAAGGTTCTGGGCCCTGTTAAAATCATAGCAATTGCATGTCTGGCGGTTTTCGTTATGACTTTGTTCTTTATTTTAACAAACGCACAAAGCACACCGATGTATATTGTATTCGTTGCTTTTATAGGCTTGGAGGTCAGCGCATTTTCAACGTTAATTGCAGTAATACTGATGAGAGCTTACGGTACTAAAAATTTCGGTATCAACTTCGGTCTGGCACAGGTCGGTACGCTGATAGGCTCCTTCATAGGACCGCAGCTGGCTATTAGAGGAGCAGAGACATTTTTAATCGTTTCGGCGGCGGGTGTACTGCTTTGCGGAATTGTTATGTTTATCCTAGCTAAGGCTCTGAATAAAGAACTCGGAAAGAAAGTTTTCTGATTTTACGTAATCCCCAAATAGCAGGCACATTGAAAAGAGAAGGAACCTCCGATAAAATGTCAGCAGGACATATTCAAATGAAGAAACGGAGGATTGCTATGTACAGCAAAGAAGACATCGCGTATTGGATGGACATATTTGAGAGAGTGAATAGAGCGCCTGTATCAGAAAAGGAATGGTGTACGAAAGTATATAGAAAAAGAGGAGTGATACACTGGCCGCAGAAGGGGAAAGGTTTTGGGCAGAAGGGAATGGAAATGTTGCTTGAAATGATATGAAAAAAAGAGCTTGAAAGAGTGGCGGGAAAGCTTCAAAAGCAGGGGAAAACACAAAGGATAAAGCCTTGAAAGCATTGAAATTTCAAGGCTTTTGTAATATAATAAAGAGATGAAGAAGACGGTACGAAAAGAGGTTGAGATCATTCCTGCAAAGGTGGTCGTGCATGAGCATATCACGCAGCACTATGTATGCAGAGAATGTGAAAAGAAAGAGCTCCATACACCCATACTGCAGGCTGAATCGCCAAAGCCGCTGCTGGCAGGATCATTCCTTTACCCATCCATGGCTGCATATGTCATAGACAGGAAGTTTGAAAACCGTGACCCGGTTTACAAAATCAGCTCTGATTTCAAATCGCATGCTCTGAATCTGTCTGATCAGACGATCTCTAACTGGATTTTGCGTACATCAGAGGTCTATGGCCGGCCGCTGTACGAAAGGATGTGGGATCACCTTCTGAAATCCGATTACATAAATGCAGATGAGACAACAGTACAGGTGCTGAATGAGGAAGGGAGAAAAGCGCAGACAAAGAGCTATATGTGGGTTTTCTGTGACAACCATACAGCAAAGCCGCTTGTCCTGTTCAAGTATGCAGCCAGCCGAAATGGTGATGTGGCTAAAAAAGCACTTGAGAATTACAAAGGGATAGTACAGTGTGATGGATATGATGGATACAATAAGGTAAATGGCATTATCCGTACAGGCTGCTTTACTCATATGAGAAGGAAATTCCATGAAGCACTGAAAGCTGTTGATCCAAAGCTACCGAAAGAGGCAAGTGCATCAGAGAGGGAAGCGTTAAAAAGATGCAACAGGCTGTTTGAGCTGGATAGAAAGGCAAAAGAACAGCCTGTGGAAAAGCGCCTGCAATGGAAAGAGGCCTTTGTAAGAGAGGATATGGAAGATTTTTCCGGTAGCTGCAAGAAAAGAGAGAAGATTCTGCGCTGGAAAGCGAACTGTTCGTAAAGGCAGTAATTATGCCTTGAGTGAAAGGGAATATCTGAAGAATTATTTTGCTGATGGAAAAGTGGAACTTCCCAACAATTTGGCGGAACGGGCAGTCCGTCCATTTGCGATGGGCAGAAAAAACTGGATGTTCTGTAAAACTCCGAGAGGTGCGCAAGCGAGCGCAATATGGTACAGCATTGTTGTAACTGCTAAGGAAAACGAGCTTATCCCATTTGAGTATATAAAATATGTTCTGGAATCTCTGCGAGGAAAAAATGTTTCGGAAATGCCGGGAGAAGATATTGACAGATTGCTTCCATGGTCAGACAAGCTCCCTGAAAACTGTTACCAACCGTCATCCGAACAAAAATAAAAGTATAAATCCCAAAGTATCACAAGTTTGTGCTCTTTGGGATTCTTTTGTGCTTGCTATTTGGGGATTACGATTTTACTTATATTAAACTTAAAAAGAAAAGAATTAGTCTTTTATTGAAGCAGATTCACGATACATTGCAGAGCAGAGGAGAAAGTAATGAACAGAAATATGTATGAATGGCTTGAGGAAGTCAAAGCTGCAAAGGTAAAAAAGGCGATGCCGGTGCTATCTTTTCCGGCTGTACAGATGATGGATATCAGAGTAAAAGAACTGATTTCCGATAGTGACAGACAGGCTACGGGAGTGAAGCTTGTAGCAGAGCGTGTTGACTCGTCAGCCTCTGTAAGTCTTATGGACCTGTCAGTCGAAGCAGAGGCGTTCGGTTCACAGGTTTCCGTTTCAGATGATGAGGTGCCGACTGTAGTGGGCAGAATCGTAGCCACAGTTGAAGATGCTGATGCTTTGAAAGTACCGGAAGTAGGAGAAGCACGTACAGGTATATATATCGAGGCAATTGAGAAAGCGGTAAACATGATTACTGATCGTCCCGTATTTGCGGGCGTCATAGGTCCTTTTTCGCTTGCGGGCCGACTGATGGATGTAACCGAAGCCTTGATGAATTGCTATGTGGAGCCGGAGATGGTTCACAAAACGCTGGATAAGGTAACGCAGTTCCTTATCGCATATATTGAAGCATACAAAAAGGCTGGGCCGACGGCGTCGTAATGGCAGAGCCTCTGGCTGGAATATTGTCGCCGGATCTTGCGGATGATTTTTCTTCGGATTATGTGAAAAAAATCGTTGATGCGGTTCAGGACGAGGAGTTTATCGTGATATATCATAACTGCGGCAACAATGTATTGATGCTTACAGATTCGATTTTGAAAACAGGTTCGGCAGCCTATCACTTCGGCAATGCTGTCAGTATGAAAGAAATGCTGGAAAAGATGCCGAAAGATATTATACTTATGGGAAATGTAGATCCTGCAGGACAGTTCAGAAACGGTACGCCGGATTCCGTAAGGCAGGAAACTCTGCAGATTATGGAGGAGTGCTGCAGTTATTCCAATTTTGTTATTTCTTCCGGGTGTGATATTCCGCCGATGTCAGCCTGGGATAATATCGATGCGTTTTTTGAAGCTGTCAGAGATTTTTATGCAGTTAAATAATTGTAGAAAAAATGATTATCAAGGATTTTAACATCAGAATATCAGAAGATAACGTGCTGGATATACTTGGCTGCACCAGAGATAACGATATATACGGCGATGTACTGTCGGAGTTACGGGCTATGCTCCCTCACGCTTACGCGCTGCTGGAGCCGGTCGCTTTAGTGGAAATAGGAGAATTCGCGGGGCGTGAAAGGGGTGCGGTATATTGCATTACATCTGCAGGCAGCAAAATTTCGGAGTGGTCGTCGCAGCTGTTTGATGACGGCGAGTATCTAAAAGGAATGCTGGCTGACGCCATTGCTGACGATTATGTTTTTCAGATAGAGCACAATTTGGTGGATGTGCTGAAAGATATGTGTATACAAAATCATGTTGGAATAATACGAAGGCTGGAAGCTCCACAGGACATAGATATAACCATGCAGCGGAGAGCTCTGGAAATAACAGATTGCAACGACCTTGCCGGAATTACGGTCAATAGCAGTTGCATGTATTATCCTGTGAAAACGCTGTGTGCGATTTTTGAAACGAGTGACGATATCGATGACTTTGAGATTGAGCATGATTGTACCAGATGTACTAATAAAGAGTGCAGGTTCAGAAGTGAAAACAAGACATTGATTAAAGTGGTTGATGATAACAGAACAACCACTTTAATCTGCAGCACCGGAAAAACGCTTTATGAAGTGCTGCTAGAAAACGGGTACTTTATCAACGCTCCGTGTGGCGGAAACGGAAGATGCGGTAAATGCGGAGTTAAAATCATGGATAAATACGGTGAATCTATGGGATATAAGCTTGCGTGTTCACTGATACCGGATGATGGGATGATTGTTGTGCTGAGTAATGCTGCTAAAGAAAAGATGTCAATACTTTCGGAGAGCAGTCACAGTATTTCATATGAATCGGATTATGGTTCTGACATGGGTGCAGAATATGGGATAGCCGTTGATATAGGAACAACAACTATAGTAATGCAACTTGTAGAAATTAGTTCCGGAGTGGTAAGGAAAACGTATACAGCCATTAATGGTCAGAGGGTGTATGGAGCTGATGTTATAAGCAGAATTACTGCCTCTGTTGACGGCTTAAGTGAGCAACTAGCATCTATAATAAGACAACAGTTGATTGAAGGCATCAATGATTTGACTGAAAGCGGTAATATTGAAATAAAGAGGGCAATCATAGCAGGCAATACAACAATGATACATTTGTTAATGGGATATTCGTGTGAAACACTGGGAACAGTTCCGTTTACTCCTGTAAACATCGATAGAATACATCTGGAAGCAGCAAAGCTATTCGATCTGGATAAATATTATTTTGATATTGATGTAATACCGGGAATATCCGCTTTTGTAGGCGGGGATATTGTATCGGGAATGTATGCACTTGATTTTCATAAATCAGATAAAATTTGTATTTTACTGGATTTGGGAACCAATGGTGAAATAGCAATAGGAAATAAAGACAGACTTTTGGTTTCTTCTATGGCTGCCGGACCTGCTTTTGAAGGCGGTAATATAGTATGTGGTACAGGCAGTATTGGAGGTGCAGTATGTGGTGTGAAAATCGACGGAGACAGAATACGGGTTGAAACCATAAATAACGAAACCCCTGTAGGAATCTGCGGCTCAGGCATTATTGAAACGGTCTATGAGCTTTTGAATAAAGACGTGATAGATGTAGCAGGTAATTTCAATAGTAATGATGATAGATATCTTTTAACCTATGGCAGAGACCGGGAAGAGATAGCGGTGTATCCAAAAGACATAAGAGAGATACAACTTGCAAAGGCTGCTGTAAGAGCAGGGATAGAGACGATTATTTCTAAATACGGAGTAGAATATGATGAAATAAGCAGTATATATATAGCAGGCGGCTTTGGACACAATATAAACATCGATAAGGCCATAGGAATTGGATTATTGCCGGAAGTATGCAGGGACAGAACTGAGAGTATAGTATAGCCTGCAAATAAAAAGTCAAGCAGGAGTTGATGAACTTTGAAAATTTTATACAGGTTGAATTAAGAATACAAAAACTAAACCACCGGGTAACGCTGGTCTGAGAAAGGCGCTGAAGTTTTTCTTAGATTTCTTCCGCTTTTGATAGGGAAGCAAGGTATTCTTTTACCCGTCCATAATAAATGCGGAGAAATTTGTTTGCCCCGGCAGTCATGTAAACATAGTAAGGCTTGCCCTGCGCCCGTTTCTTATCCATAAAAGCGTAAACAGGGTCGCCGACAGGAGAACGCTTGATGAGATTATCCATGATCTGGAATAGTGTCTTGCGTAAAGCCGGCGAGCCTTTCTTAGATGTACGGACGCTTTTCTGAATGTGCTGTCCCGAATCGTTTCTGCCTGGGTCTACACCTGCAAACGCAGTAAGTGCCCCGCGGTGAGTGAAACGTGTCACATCCCCGATTTCAGCCATAAGCTGTGGACCAAGGGTAGAACCGACACCATTCATTGCCATGACAACAGGATATTCCGGAAGCGAGGAAGCAGTCTCATCCATTTTCAAACGGAGAGCTTCCACAGTTTCGGAGGCAGTGTTGAGCATGGAAACAGCTTGGCGTATCAGCAGCTTAGTGCTTTCGTCTTTTGGAAATACAGCAATCAGGTCAGAGGAAAGATGATAGATCTTTTCAGCCTTTTGTGCATTGAAATTGTAGCCTCTGCGTTTGCACCAGTTTTGGTAATGTGAGGTAAAGGCTTGCAGTGTTTTGTAGCGGACACAGTCCAGGTAGCGGCGCGTGCTATGAAAATGGGCGCAGAGACGTTGAAACCTTACCTTACGGGAGCGGGTATAGAGTCAAAGGGTACCGTGGTTATAGGTACGGTAGCAGGGGATTTACACGATATAGGTAAGAATCTGGTACGAATGATGATGGAGAGCAAGGGATTTGAAGTTATAGATCTGGGCGTAGATGTTCCTGAGCAGAAGTTTCTTGATGTAGCCAGAGAAAACAATGCCAAGCTTGTATGCTGCTCTGCGTTGCTCACTACGACAATGGAAGCCATGGCAAGAACCGTTGAATTGATAAAAAACAGCGATATTGCAGATAAGGTAAAAATTATGGTGGGAGGAGCGCCGGTAACGCAGAGGTTTAGTGATTCCATAGGGGCAGATTGCTATACTGTTGATGCTGTTTCTGCGGCAGAGGCTGCTGTAAAGCTTGTTTCGTAGAAGTTGAATGCTATGAATATAGTTGATATGTAAAAATATTTTCCAGGAAAGGAGAGCAGGATGATACGATCACCCTGCAAATAAAGAGATGCTGACTGCAAGAGAAAATTTATTGAAGGCATATAATCATGAAATCCCTGAAAGAATCCCTATTTATCAAAGCGATATCAAATACTGGATGCCTCCTGAAATCAGAGAACGCGGTCCCGAAGGCGGAGAGGGTCTGGGTGGAGGAACAGGCTATGATTGGTTCGGAAATCATTGGACGTTTTCGGAGGTTGATATGGGAACGACTCCAACGCCCGGATACGGTCCGATATTGACCGATGTAACAAAATGGAGGGAGCAGATAAAATTCCCTGATTTGAGTACTATTGACTGGAAGGCTGCGTGGGAGCGTGACGGCGCAGATCCTGAGGAATACGAAGGCAAGCTGCGTATGATGATTATATGCAGTGGGCCGCTTGAGCAGCTCCATACCATCATGGGCTTTGATGAAGGCCTGATGGCAACGATTTTAGAGCCGGAAGCCTGTAAGGAATTTTTTGAGGCAATTATAGATTATAAAATAGAGATGCTTGAAGGAATACTTGAGTATTACCCGTTGGATATAGTTGAACAGCATGATGATTACGGACATAATAACAATTCGTTTATTTCTCTTGATCAGTTTAGGGAACTGCTAATGCCTGCATGGCAGAAATATGCCAAGTTCCTTAAGAAAAAGGGAGTTATTTTCCAATTGCATTCATGTGGAAAAAACGAGGGGCTGGTGCCCGGTTTTATAGAAGCGGGAGTACAGTCATGGTCTTCATGTCAGCGTATCAACAATCATAAAGCAATAGTACATGAATATTGCGATAAAATTATTTTGAATCCCGGAATCATGTTCCCGGAATATGATGGGATGGAGTTGACGGAAGAAGAAAAACGTAGAATTTTGGACGATGAAATATTCAGCATTTGCAAAGGCGGAGCATATATTCCGGATATGTGGGACTATAATTTCTACGACACTTTTGTTCAAATGGTAGCGGAGCGTCCGGATTTTTATGAAAAAGCCGAAAATTGCATTTTACCGTAGAAGATGTAACTTAATGATATAATCTTATAAATTAAAACAGCGAGTGGGGTACGGACAAAATTTCGGGCTGTCTATATGGCGATGTCGGGGTTTAAATGTATCCCATTTTCGTATTTTCAAAATAATAAAGTCTGTATTTTGATTTTAATGAATAACTATGGTATCATTTATATAAACAGAATTTCAATACAGGTGTTGGTAGATGTAATGATAGAAAAGTTATTTACAATCGGAATAAGGAACACGGAGCAGCCCTTTCATTGGTATGATACGTTAGAGCTGTTTTTTGTAGTAAGAGGCGAAGTCGATCTGATATCCAATAATAATACTGTGCATATGTCGAGAGGACATATACAGGTTGTTAATACTGAAGATGTTCATGCTCTGGAAAACAAAACAGAGGATCTGTTGTATATACAGCTTTCCATGAGTATGGAGGCTTTTGATCAGTATATTCCCGACATATCAATAGTTTATTTTAAATGTGATTCCGAGGAGGATGCAATTTCAGAGGAAATCAAAAACTATATCGCACAGATGGTGAGGATGCTTTTTGAATATAAGGAAAACGAGTATCTCAAAAGCGAGACGGAGCAGACGCTTATTTATTATTGTGTAGAGATTCTCAGCGATATGAAAATGAGATTTAATTATGGAAGATATGAAATGGAAAATGTCTCGGAGAAGGAACTGGAAAAAATAGATCAGATTCGAAAGGTGGTAGACTATCTGTTTGATAACGGTAAAAATAAAATCACATTGAAGGACGCCGCAGATCATATTTTTGTCGGCACCTCGACATTTAAAAAGCTTATGAAGGAATACGGTGGCGGCTCATTTGAAAAGCTGCTGTCATCCATAAGGGCGGAAATGTCGCTGAAATACCTGCTAGACAGTAATATGAGCATTACGAATATCGCATATGAGTGCGGATTTTCCGCACCTAGATATTATTACAGCGCTTTTGAAAAGAAATATCAGTGCTCTCCGGTAGAGTATCGTGAACGAAACAGGAAGTATTTCATAAAAGAGAAAAAAAGCAATGCTATGTGTTTTACCTGTGACGAGGAAATAAAAATCAGCGATATAATTGAGCTTTTACGGCCCTACAGTGAATTTAAAGCTGATAGTGAACTGAATCGGAATATTATAAATATAGATATATCTGCCAAGCGCAGTCACAAAAGTAAATTTCCAAAGGTGGATAATGTGCTGATATGTGAAGAGGATGATGTATACAGGTTGGATTTTACTGAGGAACTCGCTTTGTGCAGAAAAACACTTGGAATAAGGAAACTGCGGATAATAGGCAGCAATTCTCGTCTCTGCGCAAACATAGAAAAGAATGTTTCATATCTTGGGATAACGGTATCAGATATATGGCAGAAAAAGGAGGAGAGTGAAAGAAACGTACTTCTTTCAGAACTGTTTGGCAGGCATGGTGAAAAGAAGCCTTTGTATTATATCTATGAACTGTTTAACAGGATAGAGCAGCCTTTTACAAGATTGAACCCTAACTGTATTCTTCACGATAAAGGCGGCAATTTGAATATCACGGCTTTCAATATTGACAACGGTGATGAAAAACTGTTATATAAATTTGATATATCCGGTCTGGAGGACGGAGATGATTACATATGTATAAAAACAGAAGCACCGAAGCTGACAGAGGCTGTTAAAAATCTGATTGCAGATGAAACAAAAAAACTGGATCGCGAAATAGTAAAGGAACTGGCAAAGCCCAGTATCGAATATAATGTGTATAAAAAGGGAATTCCTTTTATCATAGATGTGGCAGTGGAAAACAATTCCTTTGTAAATATTGAAATAATAAGAATCCGATAAGTGAGAATTAAATAACTGCGTGTTTAAAATCTGGAGGTTTTACACGCGGTTATTCTTGTGTACAATTAGCTACTCAGATATGTACATTTAGCTTAAAAAACAACCGCAAGGAGGAATACGTAATTGGGGTTTTGATTAAAAGTAATTTTCGTCAAAGAAAAGGATACTATTTGTAAATGAATGAAGTTTCATATAAGTATAAAATCAAAATGAAGAAATAAGAAACGGAGAATTCGACAAATGAACAGTATCGAAAGGCAAAAACCTTCCAGAGAAGATATGATGACATGGATAAAAGGCTTTACAAAATGGCCGCACAGACTGACAGGGACTAAAGAAGGACGTGAATCCGCAGAGTATGTAAAAGATGTTTTTGATGAGCTCGGACTCAATGACGTGGAGATAGAAAGTGTACCGTCGGTATGCCGTGAAACATCGATATGTGAGCTGAATATTAACGGGGAAAATATAGAATGCTGTCTTGCCAACGGAACGAACCGCGGAGCTGAAACAGGCGAGTTTAATTCAGAGGTAAAGGATGCGGATGTAGTTTATATGGGCAAAGGCTTGGAAGAGGATTTTGAAGAAATTGATGTAAGGGGAAAAATAGTTGTTTGCGATGTATATTTCCTGCCGAATGATCAGCGTGGGTTTATAGAAAAGTTTGCAGATATGAAGGTTTATGATCCTCATAATAAATTCAACAGAAAAATGAAGCAGTATAATATTTATTCGCCAAATAACTGGCCGTTTAATTACCTGCGAGCTAAAAATGCCGGCGCTTCGGGGTTCATAGGCATACTTCACGATTTTATGGATTGCCATTATTTTCATGAGGATTATACGGACATAGTAAATGTGGGCGGATATATGGAACTTCCGGCCCTGTGGGTGTCAAAAAAAGACGGAGAGAAACTGAAGGCAGCTGTGAAAAGCAATGTCGTATCAAAGGGATCCCTGCATGTAAAAACGGTATATGAATTAAAAGAAGCTCTTAATGTCAAAGGGATAATCAGAGGTATGTCCGATGACATAATAGTGGTGCATTCGCATCATGATGCTATATGCAGAGGTGCAGTACAGGATGCCAGCGGCATGTCGGTGGTTTTTTCTCTTGCGAAATATTTTGCCGCCCGTCCAAAGGAAGAAATTAAAACCACATTGATGTTTCTTTCCACAGACAGTCACTATACGGACTACGAAGGGCATGTAGGATTCATAAACAAGAGAATTAAAAATAATGAAAACCTGATTCTGGATTTTGCTGTGGAGCATATAGGGAAAGCTATGGAATTGGGCGATGACAACGAAATCGTTCTGCACGACGAATCAGAATCAAGAATAGTGTATGTTACCGATGTATACGGTCTTCCGGAAATCGTGTATGATGCAGTCAGAAAACACGGACTGGAAAAAACAATGGTATTACCTGTACATCACAAATCTGAGGGCGAGTACAAATCAGGCGATGTATGCTCCGATGCTTACGATTTTAATGCCAGGGGTATTCCGGTAGTAAGTATCATATCGACACCAATGTATCTGTTTCATGACAGCGATGATGTGGATAAGGTGCATCAGGAGTCTCTTGAGCCTGTGGCGGACATGTATCTGGAACTGATTTATAAGGTATGGGATATATATAGTAAAGATACAGATAAGGAATGGAGGTAATATTTTGTCAAAGGAAGGAAATTACAGAGGATGGGTGATTGTAGCAGTATCATTCCTTATATTAATGTTTATTTTTGCAACATGTATAAGCTGTATGGGAGTATATCTTAAACCGGTAACCGATGAATTCGGGATATCGAGGACGGATTTTTCGCTCATAACGACAATGCAGGCATTTGCAATGATATTATCTTCGTTGTTTGCAGGGAAGCTGCTTGAAAAATACAATATCAAAATACTGATGATGATAGGTGTCCTTTGCTGCAGTGTATGTTTGTTCATATATGCCATAGCGCCGTCTATAGTGTATTTTTATGCAGCGTCTGTATTGATGGGAATATCGATTTCCATGACCTGCAATATACCGATTTCGATAGTTATTAAGGACTGGTTCAGAAATAAGAACGAGGGAACCGCGTTAGGCATTGCTTTTGTCGGAAGCGGCTTTGGGGCTATGATACTTAATCCGCTCTATACATATATAATAGAAAATTTCGGGTGGAGATATTCATTTGCTTTCGGCGGAGCCTGCGTGCTTGTTATTCTGACTCCGCTGGTGTTGATTTTCATGAAAAGAAATCAACAGAGTACAGCTGCGGAGGAAGTGAAATGTCGAGAAACAGACAATGTGGCCTTGGAAAACGACTTTACTCTTGGAGAAGCATTTAAAAAGCCGCAGACATGGGCGGTATTTATTGCATATACTATTTTACCCTTTGTAGCTATGGCAATATTGAATCATGGGGTTCCGTTTATGACGGATAATGGAATGTCGTCTGAGAAAGCAGCCATGATAATATCATATGCGTCAGGTGTGCTGATTATAGGAAAAATAGCAGTAGGTATGCTTTACGATAAACTAGGGGTATATAAGACGAATCTTATAGAAGCGGTACTGTTTCTGGTGTGCTTCATTGCATTTTGGATGAACGGGTTGTTTGATTCACCGATATTGATGGTATTGTTTATTGTGCTTTATGGTTTGGGAATTCCTTTCGCTACGATTTCAATACAGATGGTGTTGCCGCTCATGTACGGAAAATCTCATTTCGGTACGTTAATGGGAATGTTCAGTATAGGAAATGGTCTTGCGGGAATGCTGCAGGTGGTTATCAGTATGATATATGATAAAACCGGCAGTTATACAGCGGCATGGATAATGTTGACAGCGCTTTGTGTTTTAGTAATTTTCATTTTAGCTATATGCGTTAGACCACAGAGAAAATCATGAACGGGTATACAATGATAAAGATAAATTAGGAAAGAAGTGGTTATGAGTAAGAAAGTATATGAAGCATACGCTGTTGTTGTAGGCGGCGGGGCGGCAGGCAGTGTCGCTGCGTATAAGCTGGCGAAGGAAGGAAAGAATGTTATACTATTGGAGAAGGGAAGCAGTTTCAGGTCGTCAAATTTTGCGAGACTAAGCGGATTTATGGGGTGCGAGACAGATTTTCAGAAAACAAAAGGAATAACGATAGCGAACAAGAAAAACCTGTATAACCGCATGACATCATGGGCAAAGGGTCAGATCAATCCAAAGCTAATAAACGTATTACTTGACAGCAGCGCTGAAGCCGAGAGGATTCTTACCGACATGGGTTTTACATTTTCGGCTTATGCAGACTGGGTAGATATGGAAAACAAAGAAAAGTATTTGAATGATATGATGTGGAGCCCGCTGCATCTTATAAACGAATACGGTAAGGATCGCGCAGAGGTTTTAGAGAAGGCGCTGAAAAGAGTCGGAGTAAATATCATGTTCGGCTGCAGCGGAAAAGAGCTGATACTTGAAGACGGCAGAGTGGTCGGAATAAAGGCTGCTACAAAATCCGGAGGCGAGGTGGAAATAAAAACAACAGCGGTATTTTTGGCTACAGGCGGGTTTGGAAATAATAAGGAAATGATGAAAGAACTTTTCAAAGGAGCTCCCTTCTGTAATCTGGGATCCCCCAATAATACAGGCGACGGCATAAAGATGGCCGCTGCGGCGGGAGGAATTCTGGACACTTCATTCGGACTTACATGTAATGAAGTATGTGGAGCAAGTCTGAAGCACAGAGAGTATATGTTTGATAAGGATTTTCGTATGGATAATGATAATCTGGGTTTTGCCACATACGGAGGGCTCATGGTGGATTCGGAAGGAGAGAGGTTCTTCAATGAAGAGCTTATGGCAACGATTCCGCTGGCAACAGGCGCTTATCCGACTGTAAATATAGGCAATGTGTATGTAGTCATGGATGGCGAATATTATGACGGATGCTGTGAAGAAGGCATATACAAGTATCTGGGAGAGCCGGACTGGGATTTTGGAAGTCATATGTTCGTACCGGTACTTGACAAAGCCAAGGAACAGTTTGCTCAGGCAGAGCAGGAGGGCTGGGGATTTAAGGCCGATACGCTTTCCGGGATAGCGGAGCATTTTGGGCTTAAGAACCTTGAAAAAACCGTAGCCAGATATAATGAGATGTGCAGAAACGGGGAAGATACTGAACACTTCAAATCTCCGATGTTTATGAGAGAAATAAAAGAGGGCAAAGGCTATTACGCCTTTGAATATGCAGGGAGTTACTGGTGTACACTTGGCGGAGTAAAAACAGATGCCAAATTACGAGTGCTCGATGTGAATAAAAAACCGATAACAGGAGTATATGCTGGCGGAGCTGAAATGGGAAGCGCCTTCGGAGATACATATTATGACATATGCGCTACATGTGCGGGATTATCTGTAGCGTCAGGTGTAGTAGCAGCAAATTCTATAATGTCATATGAAAGATAGATAAGAACTTTTGAGGAGGATAGAAAAGTGTATGAGAATATGAAAGAACTCAGAGAAAAAGTATCACACCTTTACGGAGGGGAAAATGAAACTATCGCCCCACCTGTCCAGACGACAAAGGGGATACCTCAAATTCTGGTTTTGAGAGGAAACAATCATGAAATGGGTCGTCAATACGGTGAAAAGCTGGCTTTTAAGATACATGCTCTGATCACGGTGCTTAAAGCAGCTCTTTATCAAACAAACGGAGAGGAAACCGCAACTAAAGATCTCAAGACGCAGGCTTTCATGGCAGATAAATACGATCCCACCTTCAGAGAGTGGTGTGAGGGCATAGTAGAGGGCTGTGTCAACAAAGGTGTTGAAATCACATATCTTGACGTTATTATGCTGGCAGTATACCCGTCTGTAAGATGGGCAAGAGCGGAGGGACCTTATCCAGAGGAGCTGGGATTTGATAATGATGCACCGGCATGTGATACTCCAAAAACGTACTGCAACGGATTGGCTGTGGCGGCAGATGCTACAAAGGATGGAAAGCCATTGGTAGGAGTCAGCGGTTCTCCTTCTGATGAGACTCCCGACAGAGTCATAATTATTGCTTATCCTGAAGAAGGACCTAATTATGTGGCTTTCGGAACAATAGGAAAGCCGCACTGTCAAACGGGATTGAACAGCTATGGCTTTGGCTGGGCAATGACTATGCAGTTTAACAGACCTGACTGTGACTGGGGAATAGACACGAATATAATATATCATCATCTTGTACAGTGCTGCAAAACCAAAGAGGAAGCTATCGAGTGGCTGAGAGAAGTACCGAAGTTCGGCGCTGTAGGGAATTATCTTATGACGGATAAAAGCGGTGAGGTCTGTGTTGTCGAGTCCAACTGCGACCATTTTAATATAAGATATCCGGGAGATGCCGGTGAAAGAGGAAATTATGTAGTAGTTACAAACCACTTTGCCGGAAAAGACGGGGATAAATACAATCTGCCTGTATGGGAGGAATATATCGATGAATCCAGAGACAGATTTGCAACGATATCGGAATTCCTGGCGCTTGGTGTGGAAAATAACGAGGTGGATATAGATTATATTCATAAAATCATTCGCTCCGACGACAGATTTGATGCGAAGACAAAGGAGTGGCGTTACAATGATGCCGGTTCCAGAAGAGGATACAATCTGACAGAATACACTCATCAGGCATTTATCTCACCTGCTGATATGACGGCTTATTTCATGCAGGGAAATGGGAGCGGGACAGGCGTTCCTGCAGGTTCTATGGGTGAGTTTGTGAAGCTTCCTTTGATGGATGATCCTAATGATATCTGTGAAGCCATGAAAATGGAAACTTTCTTTGTATTTTATTATAGAGCAAGAGACACATACAGGAGAGTACTTAATGCAAGCGAAGTGCTGCAGAAGGATTTTGCAAGCCAGGTGGCATTTGAAAGCATGCTGGACAACGCATACACTGCATATGAAAAGGCTGTCAACAGATCATCATATGCATATATGAGTAAATATGAAGGAGGTTCTGAGGAAGAATATCTGAGCCTTATCAGCGAAGCATTGTCATATCTTGCGGAATCTCAGCTTTACTCCAAGAGAATGGTAACACAGCTCGAGTATTACGAAAATTAAGGACTTTTCTTTTTCAGGAGGTTTGGAATGGAACATTATTTACAGAAGGTAGATTCGGATTATGGATTCTCTGTTGCAAAAAAACTGATAAGCTTCAGGAACACTGAAAAAGGATTCAGACTTGCGGGAACCCGGGCGGAAAATGAGGCTGCGGACTGGATTGCGGAAGAAATGAAAAGTATAGGCCTGCAGGAGGTAACAAAAGAAAGCCTGCGTGCGGATTCATGGGATTTCAGAGAGGCGACCGTCACGGTGTTATCTCCGAACAAAAGTGAGTCTATGGAGGTTTGTTCCTTTACATTTTTGGAAGGCACCGCGCCGGAGGGAATCACCGGAGAAGTAGTGTATGTCGGTGATGGTACCAGAGGCAATTATCAGGGAATAGATGTAAAGGACAAAATCGTATTGATAGATACGGATGCGTATTATACATATTGGTATAACTCTATTTTCAGTCAGGCCGAGGAGCGGGGCGCTAAGGCTGTTATCGCTACGGTAATGGACAGAGGGCCGGGCACGTATACAGATGATATTATTTCGGTGCAGGATGTTATGGGCGTTGTCAATATTCCCGCGGTTATGATGACTAAAAGGGATGGAGATAAACTTCGCACGATGTTGAAGGAAGGAAAGCATATAACAGTTAATATAAAAGCAGATATCAGACTTACCGAAAACGCGGAAGCCCATTACGTACATGGGAAAATTATCGGCAGGAATCCAAACAGATATATATTGGTCTGCGGACATTACGACGCTTACTGGGACGGCTTTCAGGATAACGCGACATCTTTGGGAGCACAGATGACCATAGCAAAGGCTATGATAGATTCAGGATACAAGCCGGAAAGCACTTTTGTATTTATAACAAATGGTGCGGAGGAGTGTGGTATAAAGGATACGTACTTTGATTTTGCTACCGGTGCGGCGGCTATTGCAAAACAGCATCCTGAGTGGATATCAAATATGGCGCTTTTTAATAATTTCGAAAATCCGGCAATAGACCAGACGGACAAATTCAAGGTGGCGGTTACAGGCAGCTATGAAAAGGCTTTTGACAGCGTATTGAGTAAGCTGGAACTGGATAATGGTCATGCGGTTTTTCCGACAAGGATAGTCGGCTCTGACGACGGTATTTTTAATAAGGCCGGAGCACCTACATATATGAGGATAAGCGCATCCTTTGGAGAGGAAAACCCTGAGGCTATGGAAAATTACGACCATACCCAATATGATAACGTAGACCGTTATGACCCGGAGGTTTTTGATTTCAATAACAGGATACACGGAATCATCGATATGTCGTTTGACAGTATGCCGGTATTGCCGTTTGATTTTACCTGGGATGTGGAAAACTATATGAATTTCATGGATGAAAATATCGCTGAAAGCCTGTATCCTGCTTATCCGGAGTTGAAAGTGCTTTTGGAATCCATCAATGAAAAGGCGGTAAAATGCTACAATAGGGCTATAGAAGTCAATAGATTGACCGAACGTATAAAAGCCATTGGTATCGATAAGGAAAGCTTGAGTGGTGTTTATGATCAGGCGTGGGAACAAAGCCGGATACTCTTGAAAATTAACAGGATTATACACAAAGAGATCTATAAATTCGGTCCTTTCAGCAATGTGATAATAGGGTATGTACAGCCGTATGAATATGTCAGGGTATTGGATGCATTAGCGGAAGAACTTAAATCCGGCAGCCCGGCAGCCGCGTTTACAGAACTTTGTGAACTGGATAATAATTTCCTGATTGAAGATTTTGATAAGCGTGTTTATGAAAAGGTTGCGATAGAGGCATTTGACTCATCGATACCGGAAAGCTGGGGTTACGGAGAAACTCTGCCGTTCCCGGATCTTTACGACGTTGTTACAGCAATCGAGTATAAAAAGAATAGTGGAGAGACGAACTTCAGCGGTGAAATACTTGAAGTTAAGGCAATACGTGATTCTCAGCACGATATATTGAAAAAAACCATGGATAGGGAAAAGGAGGCTTTTTATGACGTAGCGAAATTGCTGGATACAATAGATTTCGAAAGTATAATAGCCATAGAAAAAAAGATCATTGAAGAAACGGAGGAATAATTTATGAGTAAAAAAATTTTGGTGCTTGGAACCGGTGCACAGGGAACAACAGTAGCAAAGAGACTGGATCTGGAACCAAACGTAGAAAAAATCATTTGTGCAGACTATGACGAAGCAGCAGCTAAAGAGCTGGCAGCAGGACTGAATAAGGCAGAAGGTTACTTCTGTAATGCATCTGACAAAGCACAGATCACACCACTGCTCGAAGGATGCGACCTGGTAGTAAACGCACTGCCACTGGCATTCGGTAAAAACGTAATCGACGCAGCACTGGAAGCAAAAGTTAACTATCAGGACTTTGCTGCTCCGGAAGGATTTGAAGATACATGGGAAAAATGTATGTACAGACTGCTGGGCGAATACAATGAAAAATTCAAAGAAGCAGGAATCCTGGGTATCATGGGAACAGGCTCCGCACCGGGAACAATGTGCGTTGTAGCTAGAGATACAATGAAAGACATCGACGAATGTGATACTATCAACATGATGGTTTACGAAGGCGTTGAAGCTAAGAGATTCCAGCCTTACTGGTGGTCTCCTGTAACAGCTTTAGCTGATATGGATGACCTGCCTGTTGCTTGGATTGACGGACAGATGGTTAACACTAGACCATTCTCCCTGCCAATCGAAAGAACTATCGACTATGTTGGATATCCAGTAAGATTCGTAGAACACGCACACGATGAACCTTTCTATGTAGGTATTAGAGCTGACGAACTGTTCAAAGGTTGCAAAAACGCTTTCTTCAAATACGGCGGAGTTGGTATCGAATTCGCTGAACCTTTAGCAAGAGCTGGACTGCTCAAGAGAGAACCAGTAGAAGTCGATGGTCAGATGGTTAACACTCACAATGCTATTCTGAGCGCACTGCCACATCCACCTAGATTTGCACACGAAATTCAGGAAATTCTGGACGAAGGTTTAGTATCCGATACAGGAGCATTCGTAGTAGAAGCAATGGGTAAGAAAGACGGCAAAGATGTTCGTGTTGAATCTCACCTGTTTGCACCTGGAATGGTTGAATCCTTCGAAAAATTCGGAATTACTGGCGAACAGTATCTGACAGGACAGGGCGGATTCTTATTTACAAAACTGTTTGTAAATGACCAGCTGGATCAGACAGGATTCATCTCTTCCGCAGAACTGACAGAAGAAGCAAATGACAAGTATCTGGAATATGCAAAAGAGTTGGAAATCACAGTTGAAAGAAGAATCGTTTGGGATGACCCATACTTCAAAGAACAGGCTCCAGCTAAGGAATTCAAACCTTGGTGGGATGGCCCAACAATCACTCCTGTTGAACCATTAGAAGACTAATAATACATCTTTTGTAAACAGAAACAATTGAGCCAATGTCATTAAGTTAAGCGACATTGGACCGGGCGTTTCTTAAAACAACAAGACAGAGTATATCTCAAAAAGGTATGCTCTGTTGTTTT
>NZ_JAOQJP010000020.1:9284-27070 GCF_025567305.1 Brotomerdimonas butyrica | reverse complement strand
CTTCCGTGCCATAATAAAACCTCCTATGGTACTTAACTAATACTACCATAAGAGGTTCGCTTTTACAGATTTTTTCTCACACGCTCGATTTTTTTTAGCAACAGGGCTTTTTTAAACCGCGGGGAATCCTGCTTTTTTGCTAAAAATACAGGTCTAAATAGTATCATTTGGTACCGGATGATAAAAACACTTTGGATGAAGTTGTCGGCACCGATCGTGAATGGATCGCAACTCATGACTGATGATGAATGTTTATGCTCGAAAAAGACGCTGCAGGTGTTTTTCATACCGATAAATAAAGCGAAAATGACCAAAATCAGTATAAATTCAAAAAACAATCAAGAAAAATGAAATAATTTGCACGAAAATGATTGACTTTGCGTGAAAAAGTGCTATTATATAGCCATAAAGGAGATCGGAAATGTTACAAGAAGAAAGATTCAACAAAATATTAGAAGAACTGGCTGAAAACGGCGCGGTAAAAAACATCGAGCTGTCACGAAAGCTGAACGTCAGCGAATCGACTATTCGCAGAGACATAAACGAACTCGATGAACTTGGAGAACTCAAGAAGGTTTTCGGCGGAGCAGTAGGCATCAAGAAACATGTCAATACCAGGGAAGAAGATATCGTAACGAAAGCGGCGGTGCATGTTGAAGAAAAAGACATAATAGCAAAGTATGCGGCGGGCTTCATATGCGATGACGACTCGGTTTTCATAGATGCAGGCACGACGACCGAAAGGATGACGGATTATATAACGAACCGCAAGGCAACGTATATGACGAACGGCATAGTGCACGCGCAGAAGCTGGCACAGCGCGGATTCAGAGTCAATATCGTGAGCGGCGCTGTAAAAAAAGTGACCCTTTCAGTGATAGGCGTGAATGCCGTTAAATCCCTCAGCAATCTCAATTTCACGAAGTGCTTCATGGGTGCGAACGGCATCGACCTAGAGAAAGGGTTTACGACACCGGATATGGATGAGGCGATGATAAAGGAAGAAGTGGTGGATCGGTCAAACGATGTCTTCATTCTGGCAGATTCGTCCAAATTCGGTCAGGTATCGGCAGTGACATTTGCAAAGCTGAAAGGAAAATGTATCATAACGAACAAACTTGACAATGATCTTTACAGGAAGTACGCGGTCGTAAAGGAGGCAAAGTGAGATGATCTACACTATCACGATAAGCCCGGCCATCGATTATGTGGTCCATCTGGACGAGTTCAGGAGCGGGATGACGAACCGCTCGAGCGGAGAAGAATATTTTCTCGGAGGTAAAGGGATCAACGTTTCGCAGATCCTCAAGGAACTGGGGATGAAAAGCGTAGCTCTCGGTTTTACGAACGGATTCACCGGGCAGGCTCTTGAAAACGGCCTGCATGATCGTGGGATAGAAACAGATTTCATCTATCCCAGACAGGGGATCACGAGGATCAATGTCAAGATCAAAGCCGGAGAAGAGACGGAGATAAACGGTCAGGGCACGATCGCTGATGAAGATGATCTGAAGATGCTTGCCGAAAAGCTGCAGAAGCTGGAAAGCGGAGATGTGCTGATCGTCTCGGGCAATATCCCGTCGGCTATCCCACAGGATACATACAGCAGACTTCTCGAAACGGTAAAAGACAAAGACATAAGGATCATAGTAGATACGAACGGGGAGGCGCTCATGGATGTGCTGAAATTCCATCCGTTCCTGATAAAGCCTAATATCGATGAGCTCAGAGATATCTTCGGAGAAGCGATAACGGCGGAGGACGGGGCAGCGATGCTTCAGGCGGCAGGCGCACGTAATGTTATCGTATCGATGGGTAAAGACGGCGCACTGCTCATGGCAGAGGACGGCAGACTTTACAGAGCGGGAGTGTGCAGCGGAAAGATGCTGAACTCCGTAGGAGCCGGCGATTCCATGGTGGCAGGCTTTGTCGCAGGGTATATGGAAAAGAATGATTATCAGTATGCACTGGATCTCGGCAGCGCGGCAGGCTCGGCAACAGCTTTTTCTCCGGGACTTGCAAAGAGGCAGAAGATAGATGAATGCATGAGTGAACTGAGAGCAAAGGCGGTATAGGGAGACCGCAAGGGAGTCGGGGACATAGAGTCGGCGGACGGCCGGTGGCGGGAGTCCATGCAGGGATAACCTGATGTCGATCTGCAATCGACACACTAATGAAACCCTTTTCAAGGATAACCTTAATTTCGACTTTCAGTCGACAAACTAATGAAACCCTTTTCAAGGATAACCTTAATGTCGACTTTCAGTCGACAAACTAATGAAAGGAGTGCGAGGTATGCGCATCACG
Source organism: Brotomerdimonas butyrica (assembly GCF_025567305.1). NCBI lineage: Bacteria > Bacillati > Bacillota > Clostridia > Eubacteriales > Brotomerdimonas > Brotomerdimonas butyrica. The sequence continues at coordinate 24,763 of NZ_JAOQJP010000020.1, read as the reverse complement.
AATCTACTTGATAAAAATGCAATAATGCTGAACGCTGGCATTTCGGACAAGAACGAAGCGATAAACGCTCTTATCGAAATGCATGATAAAGCCGGAAATCTTTCCGATAAAGAAAAATACAGAGAGGGGATCCTGGCAAGAGAAGCGGAGAGCACTACGGCAGTAGGTGAAGGCATAGCGATACCGCATGCGAAGAGCAGCGCGGTAAAGAGACCGGGACTTGCAGCCATGACGGTGCCTGAGGGCATCGAGTACGGCGCACCCGACGGCAAGCCGTCGAACCTGCTGTTCATGATAGCGGCGCCGGAGGACGGCGATCTTCATCTGGAAGTGCTTTCGAGACTGATGACACTCCTGATGGATCTGGAACTCAGAAAACGACTTCTTCAGGCACAGACTGCCGAAGAATTTCTGAAAACGATAGATGAGGCAGAGGATGCGAAATTCGGAGCAGAGACAACAGACGGCGGCGGAGCCGCAGGAACAGCATCAGATGCACAGACAGAAACAGCAGATGCAGCAGCAGATGACGGACAGGAAGATGCAAAGTGCAGGATAGTGGCAGTCACGGCGTGTCCTACAGGTATCGCACACACATACATGGCAGCTGAGGCGCTCGAACAGAAAGCAAAAGAAATGGGCGTCAGAATAAAAGTGGAAACGAACGGATCAGGCGGAGCTAAAAACGTTCTGACGCCGCAGGAGATACAAGAAGCGGACGGAGTCATCATCGCAGCAGACAAGAATGTCGAGATGGTCAGATTTGATGGCAAACCCGTACTGATGACAAACGTTTCAAAAGGAATAAACGAGCCGGAGACTCTGATACAGACAGTGATGGACGGAAAAGCTCCACTCTACAAATATGAAGGCGGCAAGACTACAGAGAGCAATGTTTCCGAAGAAACAGCGGGCCGCCAGATATACAAGCATCTTATGAACGGAGTTTCATATATGCTGCCGTTCGTTATCGGCGGAGGGATCATGATCGCGCTGGCATTCCTGATCGATACTATAGCAGGCGCACCAAAGGATTCTTCCTTCGGGACATACACCGCAGCGGCAGCCTTTTTCAAGACAGTGGGCGGATACGCATTCAGCTTCATGCTGCCTGTACTGGCAGGCTATATAGCCAGAAGCATAGCGGACAGACCGGGACTGGCAGTCGGATTCGTAGGCGGATACATCGCGACGATCGGATGCACGTTCGGACAGATCACAGGAGACAGCACAGCGGTATCAGGCTTCCTGGGAGCGCTGATCGCAGGTTTTGCAGGCGGATACATCGTACTTCTTCTGAAGAAGATATTCTCGTTCCTGCCTAAATCGATCGAAAGCATGCTGCCTGTACTGATCCTGCCGCTGCTGGGGATAATCATAATGGGACTCTTCATGTGCGCTATAAATCCTGCAGTAGGAGCAGTGAACCAGTGGATAACAGACGGACTCAACTCGATGGGTGAGACGAGCAAGATCATACTGGGCTGCATCGTGGCAGGAATGATGGCGATAGACATGGGCGGTCCGTTCAACAAGGCTGCATACGTTTTCGGTACGGCAGCGATAACGACAGGCGGATTCGATATCATGGCAGCCGTAATGATCGGCGGCATGGTACCACCGATCGCGATAGCACTCTGTGCCACTTTCTTCAAGAAAAAGTGGACAGCGACAGAACTCAAGTCAGCGCCTGTGAACTACATCATGGGACTGTGCTTCATCACTGAAGGCGCTATACCGTATGCGGCAGCCGATCCGGTCAGAGTGATACCGTCATGCGTAGCGGGATCGGCAGTTGCGGGAGGACTTTCGATGGCATTCGGATGTACACTGAGAGCACCGCACGGAGGGATATTCGTATTCCCGGTAGTAGGAAACGTGATGTTTTATGTGATAGCACTGATAGCAGGTGCGCTGGTAGGCATGGCACTGCTGGCTCTCCTGAAGAAAAATATCAGCACGCAGGAAAGCAGACAGTCTGCATGACTGCGAGCATGAAAGTTACAGGGATGAAGGAATGATCGCAGCAGCCATAACGGCAGATCGTGAAAAGGACGGAGGAGAGTACAATGGTATCAAAGAAAGTAAAAGTAGTGAATTCACAGGGATTCCACATGAGACCGGTAACGGCATTCGTAGGAGCTATGGGCAAATACGGATCAGATGTGAAGATAGTATCAAAGGGGAATGAAATAAATGGCAAGAGCCTGATGGGCATAGTGGCAGCCTGCATCAAATGCGGCGAAGAGATCGAAGTGCAGTGCAGCGGAGACGATGAGGAAGCGGCACTTCAGGAAGCTGTCGGCATGATAGAATCAGGATTCGGTGAAGAATAAAAAGCTGTTATTGCGGAGGTCATAAAGATGCTAAAAGGAATTGCAGTATCGGAAGGAATAGCACAGGGAACTGCAGTCTGTGTGGATACAGGCAGCAGCACCGGAAACAGCGACGGTACATATAGAAAGGCTGAGAGCAGAGAAGCGGAGGCCGACAGATTCAGCGAGGCGATGGGATCTTTCATCGAGGAGACTGAAAGGGCGGCGCTCGATCTCGAGCAGCGCGGAATGGCGGAAGAAGCAGGTATACTGCGCAGTCATATAGAAATGGCTAAGGACCCTTCTGTAGTATCGAAAATAAACGAAGAAATCGACAACGGATGCTGTGCGGAAGAGGCGGTCGACAAGACGCTGAAATTTTTCGCAGATATCTTTGAAGCGACCGGAGATGAGCTCACGATACAGCGCGCGGCTGACATAAGAGATATAAACAGCAGCCTTTACAGCAAACTTACAAACAACAGCCTTACCAATCTCTCCAGACTGCCGGACGGGTCAGTACTCGTGATAAGCGAGCTGACACCGTCCATGGCAGTCGACATAGACCCGGCAAAGACCAGAGGCATAATAGCGGAGACCGGAGGCTATACATCACATTCGGCTATACTTGCAAGAGCGCTGGGGATACCCGCAGTGCTGGGAGCAGAGGGCGCGCTTTCCGCGATAAAGGATGGCGAGCAGCTGATCCTGGACGGGATCACAGGCGAGATCCTGCAGGAGCCGGACGAGGATACTAAAGCAAGATATGATGCAAAGGCTGAGGCTTTCCGAAAGAAAAAGGAAATGCTGAAGGCTTTTAAAGGAAAGAACAGCGTTACGGCTTCCGGAGAAGTCAAGGAAGTGTTCGCAAATATAGGAAATGCAGAAGATGCAGCGACGGCAAGAGCCTGCGACGCCGAAGGTGTGGGACTTTTCAGGACGGAATTCCTTTACATGGACAGAGATTCCGCACCGGGTGAAGAGGAACAGTTCGAGGCGTACAGCAGAGCGGCGAAGGTGATGTCTCCCGACCCGGTGATAATCAGGACGCTGGACATAGGCGGCGACAAGGACATCCCGTACATGAAGATGGACAGGGAGGACAATCCGTTCATGGGATTCAGAGCAGTGAGGTACTGCCTGGAGAACCGGGAGCTTTTCAAAACTCAGCTCAGGGCGCTGCTCAGAGCCAATGCGGAAGGCAACATCAGGATCATGATCCCGATGGTCACATGCCTTCAGGAGATAAGAGACGTCAGAGCACTTATGGCAGAGTGCAGCGATGAGCTCAAGGCGGAGGGAAAGAAATTCGATCCCGATGTCCAGATCGGCATCATGGTGGAGACACCTGCAGCAGCGGCAACAGCCGATATACTTGCGGGTGAAGCGGACTTTTTCAGCATAGGCACCAACGATCTGACCGGATATATGATGGCGGCAGACCGGGGCAATGCAAAGGTCGCATATCTCTACAAGACATATCAGCCGGCAGTGCTGAGGATGATCCGGGATGTGTGCAGCGCGGCGGCAAAAGCCGGGATAACAGTCGGCATGTGCGGAGAAGCTGCGGCAGATCCGGCGCTGACTCCGTGCCTGATAGCGTTCGGACTTGACGAGTTCAGCGTGAGCCCCGAAAAGGTGCTCGAGACCAGAAAGAATATCTCGCTGTGGAGTCGCGATGAGGCGGCAGCAGCAGCGGAAAAGGCGATGACATTACATACTGTCGAGGAGATCGGACAGTTTTTAGATAGTGTAAAGAAAGAGGGAGGTTGTTAGTTATGAGTATCAAAGTTGCAATCAATGGATTCGGAAGAATAGGAAGACTGGCATTCAGAAAGGTTTTCACAGATGCGGAGATAGACGTGGTGGCTATAAACGATCTTACTAAGCCTGAAATGATGGCATATCTTCTGAAGTACGACAGTGTGCAAGGGCCTTACAGAGACCACACTGTTGAAAATACAGACAAGAGCCTGATCGTCGACGGGAAGGAGATCCCGGTTTATTCGTCGGCTGATCCTGAGCAGCTTCCATGGGGAGACCTGGGAGTAGACATCGTGCTCGAGTGCACAGGCTTCTTTGCATCAAAGGAAAAATCGCAGGCTCACATCAGAGCGGGCGCTAAGAAAGTCCTTATCTCGGCACCGGCAGGAAACGATCTGCCTACTATCGTATACGGAGTAAACCACGAAGTGCTCACAAAGGAAGATACAGTAGTTTCGGGTGCAAGCTGCACGACTAACTGTCTGGCGCCTATGGCAAAGGCTCTGAATGAGTACAGAGAACTTAGAACGGGATTCATGACGACTATACATGCGTACACAGGAGATCAGATGATACTGGACGGACCGCACAAAAAAGGCGATTTCAGACGTGCGAGAGCAGGTGCTGTGAATATCGTTCCTAACAGCACGGGCGCTGCAAAGGCTATCGGTCTTGTTATCCCTGAGCTGGCAGGAAAGCTGATCGGTTCGGCACAGAGAGTGCCGGTACCGTCTGGTTCGATCACTATCCTCGACGCTACATTAAAGGATATGACAGACAGTGTATCAGTTGAGGGCATCAATGCAGCGATGAAGGCTGCTGCCGACGAGTCATTCGGATATTCGGAAGAACAGCTCGTGTCGAGTGATATCATCGGAATGTCATACGGTTCACTGTTCGATGCCACTCAGACTTTAGCAGAAAAATGCGGAACACATATCTACGAAGTAAGAGTAGTATCATGGTACGACAATGAGATGAGCTACACTTCACAGCTCGTGAAGACACTGAAGCACATGGGAACGCTTCTGTAAGACTGACTGTATACCGGCTGAGCGCTGAATGACGATACCCGGCGCTGCAGCATGGAGACAACAGTCTCAAACTTTCTAATTATCCTCCGGAAAGTTTAAATAATATAATTAACGATTTACAAGCGAAGGGATCCGGAAGCCGGTGCAGCAAGCACTGGTCCGGGTTTCTTTGTTTGCAGCAGCACCGATGAGCTGAGAACAAAATAGCATCTTCTGACATATGATGTTAATGTCATAGTTAGGAGGGATTTTTTTGTACAGAGTCATAGTGATCGGAGGCGGATGGTCGGGCTGTGCGGCTGCGCTGACGGCCAGGAAAGCCGGGGCGGAGGTGCTGCTGCTGGAGAAGACAGATCTGCTGCTGGGGCTGGGAAACGTCGGAGGGATCATGCGCAACAACGGGCGATTCACAGCCGCGGAGGAAAATATAGCTATGGGGGCGGGAGATCTGTTCAGGATAACAGACAGCTGTTCCAGACATATAAATATAGACTTCCCGGGACATAAGCACGCCAGTCTTTACGATGTGACGCTGGTCGAGCCGCATGTGAGGCGGCTGCTCAGAGAAAAGGGAGTGGACCTCAGATTCATGGCGAGAGCCGTCGATGTCACCGTGCGCAAAAATGACCGTGAGACGGTGATCGAGAAGATAATGCTTGCGGGAGGCGAGGAGATAGAGGGCGACGTGTTCGTGGAGGCGACAGGCTCGACAGGGCCGATGGGAAACTGCCTTACATACGGCAACGGCTGCTGCATGTGCATACTGAGATGTCCCGCATTCGGTCCGCGCGTGAGCATCAGCGCCAAGGCGGGAGCAAGCGATATCATGGGAAAGAGAAAGGACGGATCATTCGGTGCGTTCAGCGGGAGCGGCAAGCTGGAAAAACGATCGCTTTCCGAGGAGATACAGCAGGAGCTTAATGAGAACGGCGTTGCGGTGATACCGCTCCCCGAAAAGGCGATAAAGCGCGAAAAGCTCGACATGAAGGTCTGCAGGCAGTATGCGCTCAGTGAATATGCAGAGAACATCGTGCTGCTGGATACGGGATACGCCAAGATCATGACGCCGTTTTTCGATCTCGAGACGCTCAGAAGGATACCGGGATTCGAGAACGCCAGGTATGTCGATCCGTATGCCGGCAGCAAAGGCAACTCTATCAGGTATCTGTCGGTCGCCGAGCGCGAAAACACGATGAAGGTATGCGGTGTGGAGAACCTGTTCTGCGGCGGTGAGAAATCCGGGCTTTTCGTCGGTCACACCGAAGCGATATCCACCGGAAGCCTCGCGGGGCACAATGCGGTGCGGTACATGAAAGGCATGAAGCTGCTGGATCTGCCGCCGGGCATCGCGATCGGTGATCTGATATCGTTTGCAAACGAAAGTCTGAAGACGAGCGACGGACTGATGAACCGGTACACGTTCGCCGGTGCGGAGTATTTCAGGCGAATGAAGGAAAAAGGACTGTACTCAACGGATACAGAGGAGATCTGCAGTCGCGTCAGACGGTACGGGCTGGACGGCATATACGAGGAAAAGCTGCTGTAGCGATAAAAAACAGCACCGGAGGGGTAATGGTCCGGTGCTGTTTTCAATACTCCGTTTCAGATGTTATATCTGAAATCAGTGACCGAATTCGTCGAGGTCACTGTATAATTCCTGTTTTCTGCCGAGCAGTCCTGTGATCGCTCCGACGATCCTGCCGCCGACGAATGCCACTGCAACTGTGATGATCATGCAGATTATCTGAGTGCCTGCGTTGCCGGTGATGATGATCGCCGAAAGTCCTCCGAGCAGTCCGGGCATACCGTGGAGATTGTGTACTCCGCATGTGTCTGTGCCGCGGATGAGCTTCTGGATCTTAGGTGCTATGATGCTGTATCCGACAGTGCTGAGGATACCTGCAGCCAGTCCGATCAGCATCGACATTCCAGGGTTGGCGATGTCGCATGTGGAACCGATAGCAACGCCGCCTGCAAGCGATGCGTTGGCGATATCTTCGATGTCCACCTTGCCGCGGATAAGCTTTGAGAATATGTAAGTGGCTATAGTGGCTCCGGCAAGTGCGAATACAGTGTTTATAGCTGTCAGAACGACGCGTTCAGGGCTTGCTACCGCACTTGTGAATGAAGGCCAGAATACCCACAGGACGAGACTTCCGAGAAGTGAGAACTGATTGCTCGTGCTGTCAGTTTCACACGTAGGTCCGTCAGACATTTTCTTCGCTGTAGCTGCGACGAGACCGAGTCCGAAGTATGCTCCGAACGCATGGATCACGACGCTGCCGCCTGTATCCTGGAATCCTGTGAACATCCCGCTCTCCAGGATGAGCCATTCGTTGAACAGATATACCGGTACGAACAGTATCGCCAGCAGAATATACTGATCCATCGTCATTCTGCCGAGCGGTGCGCCTATCGCGATCAGCAGACTGGCAGCTGCGAATTCCGCCCACATGAACCCGTCGATGCTCAGCTGAGTGTCTTCACCCATGTAGCATTTGATGAGCATGTAGATAGGGATCGAGATGCTGACAGCCAGAAGCGTTGCCGTGATCGAACTGTAACCGTGGCCTCTGATCACTACCATCAGGAAACCGAAACCGAGAAGCAGCATCGCCAGGATGTGTATCGAGCGGTTGTATCTGAGGGTATCGAATATAGTGCCGGTTTCATAGTTCATGGAACCGCTGTCGATGCTCTGTCCTGTGATCTGCTTCATGCCTTCAGCTATGTTTTCGTTCACAGCAGGTATAAATGCGATAGCAACAGCGACGAAGAAAATAAATATGACAACGAGAAATACAACATTTCTCGAATTGTCATGAGGTTTTGATGACATAAATATCCAGCTCCTTACAAATAAATACAATGTACTAATAAAACAAACATTACCCCAATGAGAGTTTATCACCAGGAGGAGCCTCTGTAAATGCACAGGGGCAATATCAGTAAAATGTGATTTTTCCGAATACGGCAGCGCCATGGAAAGTGCACGTATGCCTATATGCAGGCATGCAAAACGGCGTCGCTGCATCACCAAACGCTCGCAGAGCGCTGGTGCGACCGCTTCATGAAGCATGCTGAAAAGCACTATAAAAGGGAAGCGGCGGTCAGCTGCTTCCCTTCAGCTCGTAAAAGATAATAACGGAGAGCACACGCAGTGCTCGACGTCTCGTAACAGAAAAGCACACGTAGCGTGCGACGTACTGCTGAACGCCGAGACAAAGATGCACTGCAGGCTTTACATAAGGATCTACATGTTCTTGAGAAATGCCTTGTAGCCCTTGTACGCTTCGTAAATGTCGGCTTTGCTGGTGATCTCCCACGGTGCGTGCATGCAGAGGACTGCCACGCCGCTGTCGATGACTTCCATGCCGTAGTTGGCCATGATGTATGCGATCGTTCCGCCGCCGCCGATGTCGACTTTGCCGAGCTCAGCGAACTGGTAAGCGACTTCCTCGTCGTCGAGCGCCTTTCTGAGCGCTGCGAGGTATTCTGCATTGGCGTCGTTCGATCCGCTCTTGCCGCGGCTTCCGGTGAACTTGTTGAAGACCAGGCCTTTTGCAAAGAACGCGGAGCTTCTCTTTTCGAAGACTTCTGCGAACATCGGGTCGTATGCGGCGCTCACGTCGGATGAGAGCATCCTGGAGTTTTGGAGTGCGCGTCTCACCTTGAGGTCTGACGTTTCGCCCATCAGTGCGAGGATCTCAGCGACTGTGTTTTCGAAGAATCTCGAGTGCATGCCTGTAGCGCCGACGCTGCCGATCTCTTCCTTGTCAACGAGGATGCAGCATGATGTCTTATCGACGCTGTCCATGTCGAGCATAGCGAACAGGGATGTGAACGAGCATACTCTGTCGTCCTGGCCGTAGCCCATCACCATGCTCCTGTCGAGGCCCATGTCTCTTGCTCTGCCGGCAGGTACGATCTCGAGCTCGGCTGACACGAAATCTTCTTCAGTCATGCCGCAGTATTCCTCGAGGAGCCTGAGGATGTTCTTCTTCACTGCGTCTCTCGTTTCTTTGTTTTCTTCATCGTCATCTGGATTCTCGGAGAGAGGGCGGCTGCCGATCAGCAGATCCAGTTTTTCGCCTTCGATGACGATGCTGGCTTTCTTTTCCATCTGTTTTCCGGCGAGGTGGATGAGCAGGTCGGTCACAGCGAAAACGGGTTCGTCGTCCTTTTCGCCGATGCACACGTCGACAGTCTCACCGTTCGTCTTTGCCACGACGCCGTGGATAGCGAGCGGTAGCGTCACCCACTGGTACTTCTTGATGCCGCCGTAGTAGTGGGTGTCGAGGTAGGCGAATTCATCGCTTTCGTAAAGCGGGTTCTGCTTCACGTCCATCCTCGGTGAGTCGATGTGTGCGCCGAGGATGTTCATGCCTTCCTCGAGCGGCTTCTTTCCGATGTTGAAAAGCGAGATGCTCTTGTTCATGCAGATCGCGTAGACCTTGTCGCCTGTCCTGATCTGCGAGCCGGTTCTGATCAGCTCCTTCAGATCGCGGTAGCCTTTTTCCTCAGCCATGCGCACTGCGATCTTCACGCATTCGCGCTCTGTCTTGCCTTCGTCGAGGCATTTCTTGTAAAGGGCACTTATGTGCTCCAGTTCTGTCAGCTGGTCGTCGTTGTATGATGACCATACGTTGCTTCTTTCCATTTTATTGACCTCCATGTTATGAGACGGCACGGCTATTTGCCGCACCGTCTGTCTCTGGCTCTGTTTATATGTATTTCCATCGCTTTCGCTCCGGCTTTGGCGTCTCCGGCTTTGAATGCGTCGTAGATCGCTCTGTGCTCCTCGAGTACGGTCGGCAGGTAGTCTTCGTCGTATACCGATTCTGCGCCTTTGTATTTCAGGAAATTCTGATATGAGGAAAGCAGTTTCTTGAGCATCTTGTTGTGCGACGCTTCGTAGATCACCTGGTGGAAACCGGTGTTGATCGTGAGCATCTTGTCGATGTCGTTCCGCATCGTGTAGAATTCCATGAACTCGAATGTCTCCGCGAGCTTGTCCATCTCGCTCTCGGTGATCCGTTCGATCGCCCATTTTACGGCCTGGATCTCGTAGACCTTTCGGAGCTCGAACATGTCTTCGTAGTCCTGTTCGGTCATGCCTACGACGAATGCGCCTCTGTTGAGTATGTTCTCGACCAGCCCGTCTGTTTCGAGCTGGCGGAGAGCTTCACGGACCGGGGTCCTGCTGACTCCGTACGTCTTGCAGAGATTCTGTTCCGTGAGTTTCTGGCCCGGCTTGAGCCTGCCGGTCAGGATATCCTTCTGGAGTTTGCCCAGCAGGTTGGTGGAAAGCGGTGCGTTGCTTATTTCTGAGTCATCAGAAAACTTGTACAGTACCATATGTTATCACCGTGCTAAATCCTTTCCAGTACGAATGCGGTGAAGTCAGCCGCAGTGTTGCCGGTGCCGTCGCCAGGCATCACAAGTGCTTCCTGTGCTGCATCCAGTGCCTTTTCGAGCACTGCAGCCTTTTCTGTGAAACCTATGTGTCTAAGCATCATGACAGCCGCTCTGCTGATGCTTGCAGGATTTGCATATTCGCCGATGCCGTCTTCCATCATACGCGGCGCTGAACCGTGGATGGCTTCGAACATAGCGTATCTTCCGCCGATGTTGGCGCTTCCTGCAGTGCCGACTCCGCCCTGAAGCTGAGCTGCCTCGTCAGTGATGATGTCGCCGTAGAGGTTAGGCAGGATCACGACGTTGAAATTGCTGTTGATCTGATCGTTCACGAGGTTCGCAGCCATGATGTCCACATACCAGTCGTCAGTTTTGATCTCAGGATATTCCTTGGCCACATCGTAGCAGAGGCTGAGGAATTTGCCGTCAGTCTTCTTCATGATGTTGGCCTTCGTAACGATGGAAACGTTCTTGTTGCCGTTGTTCTTCGCATATTCGAAAGCGGCTCTCGCGAGTCTCGTAGTTCCCATTGTCGTAGTGACCTTGAAGTCTATCGAGATGTCGTCATTTATATCTATGCCCCGGCTGCCGAGCGCGTATTCGCCTTCTGTGTTTTCTCTGTAAAAGATCCAGTCGATGTTTTTCTCGGGGATCACTACAGGTCTCACGTTTGCAAAGAGGTCGAGCTCTCTTCTGAGGGTAACGTTGGCGCTTTCGATGTTGGGAAGGTTGTCTCCCTTGCCCGGAGTCGTCGTCGGTCCCTTGAGGAGCAGATCGCACTCTTTGATGGCAGCCAGCACGTCTGCAGGCACTGTCTCCATCTTCGCGATCCTGTTCTCGAGTGTGAGTCCGTCGATCTTTCTCAGCTCGATCTTGCCTGACGCGATATCGTCAGCGAGCAGCTTTTCGAGGACCTTGCGGCATGAATCCATGATGATAGGGCCGATGCCGTCTCCGTCGATCGTGCCGATGACGATCTTGTCCATAGCTGCGAAATCAGGTACAGGAGGGGAGTTCTTGAGCTTCTCCACTCTTGCCAGCTGATCTTCTACTATTTTCCTGAAGTGTTCTGTATATGTCATGTCTGTCTCCATTCCGCCGCCCGTGGTTCGGGCGGCATTAACTGATTCTCTCTGATGTGCAAAGGTGCCGCCGGCTTATTTTCTGTTGTAGTTGATAAGGCAGCCCTTAAGGATGATCTCTCTCTCGTCGTCCGTCAGTTCTCCAAGTGTCAGGCGTATCGGTTTCAGACCTTCAGCGGAAGCGACGTATGCTTCGATGTCGGTCGCCTTGTACTCAACGGCTTTCCTGATGTCAGGGATGAAGAGGTAGTCTCCGTTCGAGAACGGCAGGTCGCCTTCTTCGATGATGAACGGCAGCATTCCCCAGTTGATGAGGTTCGATCTGTATCTCTTGGTAGCGTATTCGTTGGCGATGTTTGCCCAGCCTCCGAGCACCTTCTGGCATGAGGCAGCCTGTTCTCTTGCAGAACCGTCGCCCGGTTTTACAGCGAAGATCGTGCTTCCGACGCCGATGTTGCCGCTGTTGATGCCGCCGAACTTCTCTGCTGCAGCCTTGTATACGGCTTCGAATTCAGGAAGCGCTGCCACAGGATCTGCGTTTTCCTCGATAGCCTTCTGTGCCTTCTGTACTTCTTTGGCACGTCCGACGTATGCAGGGTCTTTTCTCGACAGTGTAAATTCGGCAAGTCCCAGCGGGTTGGATCTGTATGATGACGTCTCGCCTGAAGGGATCAGCTCGTCTGTAGTAGTTACAGGGTCGTGGATCTCCGATACGACTTTGAGGAAGAGGTTTTCAGGCAGAGGGCTCATCTTCGGCCAGTCCTTGATATTAGGTCCGAATTTGATCTCTACGTCAGGATCTGCCTTGCCGTGGCTGTCGAATACTCTGTTTTCATATATATCCTTGTCGAAGAAGTACTTCGGTGTCTTGATCTCCATGTCGAGATCTGTAGCTGATGTCAGGTAACCCTTGTTTGCAGCTGTCGCAGCGATGGAGCGTGCGTCCATGAGCGCTACTGAAGCGATCTGTCCGTTCTGCAGCTTCGATCCTTCTCTGTTCGGGAAGTTTCTGGTCGAGTGTCTGATGGAAAGCGCGTTGTTTCCAGGTGTGTCGCCTGCGCCGAAGCAAGGTCCGCAGAATGCTGTCTTCATGATGGCGCCGGACTGCAGTATCTTTGCAGCTGAGCCGTTCTTGAGCAGTTCCATGTAGATCGGAGTACTTGCAGGGTATACGCTGAGCGTGAACTCGTCTGCTCCGATGTATTTTCCGTCCAGGATCTCTGCTGCAGCGCAGATATTTTCAAATCCGCCGCCTGCGCAGCCTGCGATTATTCCCTGTTCAACGTAGAGCTTGCCGTTTCTCACCTTGTCCTTGAGCGTGTACTCTACCTGTCCGTCCAGGCTCACGAGCGCTTTTTTCTCGCAGTCGTCGAGGATGTCCAGCAGGTTTGCGTTGAGCTCGTCGATCGTGTATGTATTGCTCGGGTGGAAAGGCATAGCGATCATCGGTCTGATCTTGCTCAGGTCGATCTCTACGCATCCGTCGTAGTATGCGACGTCAGCAGGGTTCAGCTCCTTGTAGTCGCCGCTTCTGCCGTGGATGTCGTACCATTCCTGTATCTTTTCGTCTGTCACCCATATAGATGAAAGACATGTAGTCTCGGTAGTCATTACGTCTACGCCGATCCTGAAGTCAGCGCTCATCGAGGCGATCCCGGGACCTGTGAATTCCATTACCTTGTTGTTTACATATCCGTTTTTGAACACTTCGCCGATGATAGCCAGTGCAACGTCCTGCGGACCTACTCCCGGTACAGGTGCGCCTGTCATGTGGATGGCGATCACTCCCGGCATGTTAATGTCGTAAGTCTGTTCCAGCAGCTGTTTTACGAGCTCAGGACCGCCTTCGCCCATAGCCATCGTTCCCAGTGCGCCGTAACGCGTGTGGGAGTCTGATCCGAGGATCATCTGTCCGCCGCATGCCAGCATTTCTCTTGCATACTGGTGGATGACAGCCTGGTGAGGAGGCACGTATGCGCCGCCGTATTTCTTCGCGCATGTCAGTCCGAACATGTGGTCATCTTCGTTGATCGTTCCGCCTACTGCGCAGAGACTGTTGTGGCAGTTCGTGAGCACGTACGGGATCGGGAACTTCTCGAGGCCGGATGCTCTCGCTGTCTGTATGATGCCGACGAAAGTGATATCGTGTGAAGTCATTTTGTCGAATTTTATCTTCAGCTTGTCCATGCTGCCAGAGGTGTTATGGTCTTTGAGTATGTTGTAGGCCATAGTGCCTTTAGCCGCTTCTTTCTTATCGGCTTTGATCCCTCTCTGTGCCAGTATGGCTGCAGCGTCGGGACCGTCTTCGATTATTTCTCTGCCGTTGAGCAGGTAGATTCCTTTATCGTATAATTTCATGCATCAATTCCCTCCTTGCATTTTCTGTGATTATACGTCCGGGCGGCAGCTGCGGTTTTCAGAGGCGGCACGATGAGGTGGTCTTCTGATGTATGCCGCGGCGCGGAGTCCGGATTGCATTTCTGTATACAATTATACAATCTCGATGTGTGCAGGTCAACCTTCAATCGTTATAATCATGGCGCTTTGCGGTCAAAACCGGAGGATAGTATGTGGCTCAGGGAGCGCAGGCAGACGGTGATATGCGTGCGCATGCCGGACGTGTGCGCTTTGCATGATGAAAGCGCCGCAGGCTAATAATAAAAACAGGGTAAAATAACTGAAGATTTCACTTTAAAATTTCAGCAGTTTTGTTATAATGATTCTGCTTGTATCAAAGGTATTACGGGGAGAAAATACGATCAGAAGGAATGGATGGCGAATGGTAAATGTTTTTCAGAAAAAAGTTCTGATGCTGGCGCTGTATGCCGGTGAAATAATGATGAGGAACGGGGCGGAGATATACAGAGTCGAGGACACGATCACTCGTATATGCCGTTCCTGCAATATAGATAATGTAGAAGTGTTCGCCACGCCTACGGGTATTTTCCTGTCGCTGGACAAGGGCGGGGAGAATGACGATACGCAGACTTACGTCAAGCGTATAAAAGGTGTAAGCACGAATCTTAAAAAGATCTCACTGGTGAACCAGTTTTCCAGGAAGTTCACGGCGAACAGTATTTCCGTGGATTCCGGCATGAATGTGCTAAAAAGGATAGACCGGAGCAGGACATATCCGATGCCGGTAAGGGTGCTGGGGGCAGTGATGGTATCGTCGGCGTTCTGCATGATATTCGGAGGTTCGCTGATAGACTGTCCGCTTTCGGTGATAGCGGGTGCGGCAGCGTATATGTTCTCGGTGCTGCTTTCGAAACTCGATGTGAACTCGTTCGTGTCGGTCTTCTGCAGCTGCGCGGTGGCGACGATCCTGACGATGATCGCATCGACTGCGATACCGGGGACGTCGCATGACTCGATAATAGTAGGGTGGATAATGCTGTTCGTGCCCGGAGTGGCGCTGACGAATTCGATAAGGGATTTCCTGTCAGGTGATATGCTGGCAGGTCTTGCAAGGCTGATGGAGACCGTACTGACTGCGGTGTCGCTTGCTGCAGGAGTCGGTGTAGTGCTGAAACTCTGGGAAGTGATAGGAGGTATACTGTCATGATCACATTCTGGCTTCAGCTGCCGTATTCGATGATCGCGACATGCGGCTTCTGTATAATGTTCAATGTACCTCTGAGAAAATTTCCGATGTGCACTGTCGTGGGTGCTGCCAGCTGGATGTCGTATCAGGTATGCACGCTTCTGGGCATGACGAATATATTGTCTACATTCATGGGCGCATGTATCGTGTGGCTGCTCAGCAATATTTTTTCGCGTGTTTTCAAGGAAGCGTCTACGATATTCATAATACCGGGGATCATATGTCTCGTGCCGGGAGCGGGAACGTACTACACGATGCTTAC
>NZ_JAOQJP010000020.1:0-9026 GCF_025567305.1 Brotomerdimonas butyrica | reverse complement strand
GCGGTGCAGACGAGTACAACTGCGTTATGGAGGTGGGTCCCGGTCTGATTTGTGTAGAATCGCGATTATTTTTCTGATCCTGCACAAGCTCTCGTTTTATTGTGCAAAATCCCGATCCTGATATGAAAAAATACTCAGCTTTCATATCGGAATCGGGATTTTTTATCGATCAGCTGCCGGCAGGCGCATATTACAGCGTTTCCAGCTTTGCTGCGGCTGCATCGAGCCAGTCGCCTTCGTAGTTTTCTATGTCGCCTCTGTCGCATGCCTCTGCGAGCTTAGGATCGATAGGCAGCTTTGCCAGGACTTCGAGACCGTGCTCCTTTGCAACTTCCTCGACCTTGCTCTTGCCGAAGACAGGGATCTCTTTTCCGCAATCCGGACATTTCACGTACGACATGTTTTCAACGAGACCCAGAACAGGGATGTTCATCATTTCAGCCATCTTGACAGCCTTCACGACGATCATCGACACGAGCTCCTGCGGTGAAGTCACGACGATGATGCCGTCTACCGGCAGTGACTGGAATACTGTGAGTGGAACGTCACCTGTGCCGGGAGGCATGTCGACGAACAGATAGTCTGTGTCTCCCCAGAGAACATCTGTCCAGAACTGCTTTACAGTGCCCGCAATGACAGGGCCCCTCCAGAGTACCGGTTCAGTGTCGTTTTCGAGCAGGTTGTTAACTGACATCGTTCCGATGCCTGTTTTAGTGCGAACAGGCAGGATACCGAGTTTGTTTCCGAATGCTTTTGCAGTGAGACCGAATGCCTTAGGGATCGATGGACCTGTGATATCGGCGTCGAGGATCGAAGTCCTGTAACCTTTTCTCTGCATGTTCACGGCCATCAGCGAAGTTACGAGCGATTTGCCGACTCCGCCTTTTCCGCTGACTATAGCGATCACTTTTTTGATATTGTTAAAACTGTTTGTCTCCTCGAGCAGGCTGTGCGGCTGGCTTCCGCAGTTTCCGGCGCTCGCGCAGTGACTGCAGTCCGAAGAACAGCCTTCTGACTGCTGCTGGACTTTTTCCTTTTCATCCATTTCAGTTACCTCTTTTCTGTTTACTGTGAGTAGTTTGATAAATATTTTTAACGTCTCTTACTATATTATACTGTTTAAGACATGTAAAGGCAATACTGTGCGTTGACATGGATAGGTCGCTTCGATATGTTTCGCATATATATATAATAGTGTTTTTTTGAAAAAATTCCTTGCAGGAATCTGCCGAAATTTCCCTCTACTTGCCTGTGGACTTTGCAGCAGGCCTGGCGATCCTGGTATGGAAGTGCTCGAAATCTTTTTCCCATTTCTGCTGCAGCTCCGGCGTGAGCTTGCTCGCCGGCATGTCAAGGTCGTTCTGCAGCTTCTCTCCGAAGTCTGACGTCACCTTGAGCGCCCCTGAATAGTTGAGATGATTGCCGCCGTCCTTGCTGTCCCGCGACCAGTCGAAGCCGGCAGGGCAGGTGCGGTTGTAGTCGTAGTATGTCAGTCCGTATTCGTCGGCCAGCTTCTGCACGGCATTTGATTTGGAAAGGTTCCAGGTGTTCGCAGAAGGCACGGTAATGAGGACGAGCCGGATGTTTTTCTGTCTGCATGTCTCATATATCTTTTTGAATGCGGCAGCGTTTTCTGCGGACAAGGTCTTGACTGCACCGCTGCTGCTCTCCATGTAGTTCGGATCGCCGGTATACGGTTTGACCTTGCCAGAATATGCCATGCCTTTGTTTGAAAAAGCGTAAAATCTGGACGGGTGACTGATGAAGTTCGACAGCTTCAGTTTTTTCCAGCGATCATGATATTTGATGAGCGGGAAGTAGAAATTTATCCCCGAGATGATCGCACTGTCAGCTTCCCGAACGACGCTTCTGAGCTTTGCAAAAAGCGTCGGCGACGGCGCGGCAGCCTGCTTCTTTGTAAAAGACGGATTCTTTCCTGAAAACAGACAGTCCGTTTCGAGCACGATCACCTTAGGCTTCTGATATTTGAGTATATCCTCTACATCCTTGACGATCATCTCCGGGCTGTTGTTAGGCCTTCCCGAAACTGCAGAGGTTATCCCCGTTTTATCGTAGAGATCGACGGGCGACACGCCCCGGTACACATCGCTGTTGCCGGTGAAGATGACGTCGAGCGAATTTCTGGCTTCGCCTCTGTACGCGGTGGTTATCCTGGATTCCATCCCGTCCTCGCTGGATGAAGAACCGACTGCGAAGCCCCTTGCCAGAAAGACGAATATCAGCGCGAACACCAGCATGAATATCAGTGACCTGGATATGTCTTTTATGCTTATTTTGTTCATTGGAACCACATCTCCTTTTTTACTTTCAGGCTCGCTGCACGATCAGAATTCGCCATAAATGAATGTAGTGTTTGCAAAGCTGCCGCCGTAGGCTCCCAGGATGATCACGGAGAAGATCAGGGTGAAGTACAGCGTCCAGCGTACAGGAAGACACTGTTTCCCGATCGTCTCTCGCACGGATATGCCTTTTTCCTGTATTATCGATATGCAAAGGAGCAGTGCGGCTGCTGTCATGAGCAGTATGTAGTCGGCAGGGGTAACGCCCTTGAACAGCAGCGTTCCGTCTGCCAGCTGCGAGATACCGAAGTTCGTGAAGATGCTGCAGAACATCGACGCAGCCTGACTAAGGCTGGATGCGCGGAATATCAGCATTCCAAAGCATACGATCACGCATGTGCGCAGCATCTCGAAGACGTGCCATGCACGTGAGCCTGCCGGAACGTGCAGTCTTTGCATGAGCCTGCCGGTGAGCGGCTTCAGAGCCTGTCCCAGCATCATCAGCACATAGTAGTAAAGTCCGTACACGATGTATTTCACGCTCGCCCCGTGCCACAGCCCGTTGCAGAACCACACGAAGAAAAGTGCGTATGCGCCCGGTATCAGGGCTGTCAGGTGCCCGGAGGAAACGTGCTTTTTCACGAACGTGTTTATTTTCCTGAAATGGCCGGAGAGGCTGACAGGGTAGAACACGTAGTCCTTGAGCCATTCGCCGAGGGTGATGTGCCACCTGCGCCAGAACTCGCTTATGGAGCGTGAGAAAAACGGACGTCTGAAATTTTCTGCGATATCGATGCCGAACATGCCCGATGCTCCGCAGACGATATCCATGCATCCGGAAAATTCCGCATAGATCTGCAGCGTGTAGAGGATCACCGCAAGGAGCTGCACTGAGCCGCTGTATGTACCCGGCTCGGCGAAAACGGTGCTGACGATCAGTCCGGCTCTGTCAGCGATGACGAGCTTCTTGAAAAATCCCCAGACGAGACGTATCCCGCTGTTTTTGATCCGTTGATAGTCTATGTGATGCGGCGCTCTCAGCTGACTGCAGAGTGAGTCATAGCGGTCGAACGGGCCCTCGACGATATGCGGGAAGTAGCAGAGGAAGAGCATCAGCATCAGCGGATTTTTCTCCGGTTTCACGGTCTTCCTGTACACGTCGACGATATAGCTTATTCCCATCAGGGTGTAGTACGAGATGCCGAGCGGCATCAGGATCTGCAGCGCCGGGACAGGCCTTGAATGCGCGATCGCGTTCGTGATGCTGTTTATGATATCTCCGAAGAAATTGAAGTACTTCGTGCAGAAGATCATCAGTACCATGAGTATCACCGATACGAGGACAACGGCTCTCTTTTTTGAGTCGGTTTTCTTTTTCAGTTCCTTTTTCGCTGCGCGGTCGAGTTCTTTTCTGCGGCTGTCAAAGCTGCGGTCCAGGTGTCCGAGAGCCAGTCCCGCTGCATAGATGACTGCAGTGGCGGCCAGCAGGAACACGGTCATTTTGCCGCATGTCAGGATGTAAAACGCCAGCGATGCGGCAAGCAGCACTGTCCACTGGATGCGCTTCGGTACGATGTAGTAGAGCAGTCCCGCCGCCGGCAGAAAGATCAGGAATGTTATCGTCGTATAGCTCATGGCTCAGGTCTCCTTTGCGTCTGCTGCGTCTGCGGCTAGTCTTCTGACTGAAGTCTGTGTATCAGCTTCATGATGTTTTCGGTGGAATTGAAGTTTTCCGGCGTGATGTCGGTCACGCGGATAGTTATGTCGAATTCGTCATTGAGCTCGGAAACGAGCATCACGAGGCTCATCGAGTCGAGGTCGCCTGAGTCGACGAGGTCTGTCCTGCCTTTGAATTCAGTTGCAGGGTTGATCTCATGGAGTATTTCGAGTAATTCATTCATTGGCTTCACCTTTGTTCCTTTCGTTTTCGTTACAGTTTGGTATGGCGCCGGGACTTGGACTGAGCCTGAGTCCGCATGATGTGACGGTTCGGCAGTGCTGTGCCCGCGTCGTGTGCATGATATGCCGATCTGCCGGGCGTCTGCAGCTGTGTGCATCAGTTCCCGGCATACAGTGATCTGAGTTTTGCGCGGTCGGTCTTGCCGTTCGCGTTGTACGGCATCGAGCGGACCCGGATGACCTCGTCGGGCCTCATGTATGCAGGGACTTTTTCGCTGAGCAGTCCGCGGACAGCCTCGGTATCCTTCAGGGAGCCTTCGTATATCAGCAGTATGCGCTGGCTTTTGTCATCGTATATCACTGCTGATGATTTGATGCCGGCTATCGCATTTGCCGCCGTCTCGATCTCGCCGGGCTCGATCCTGAAACCCATGCGTTTGATCTGAAAATCCTTCCTGCATATGTATATGTATTCTCGTTTATCGTTCATCCTGGCCAGATCCCCGGTGCGGTAGACTCGCTCGGGATAGCTCCTGTTGAGCGGGTTCTGCGGAAAGGCTGCAGCCGTTTTCTCCGGTTCGTTGTAGTATCCGCTGGCGAGGAAAGAGCCGCGCACGATCAGTTCGCCTTCTTCACCCTCTGAAGCGAGCCTGCCATCTTCTGTCAGCAGGAAAACGTCACAGTTGTCGCATTCACGGCCGATAGGGAGCGCCTCGTCATCTTCGAAATCGCGGTCGATCATGTAGAACGTGCAGATATCCGTCGTTTCGGTAGGGCCGAAAAGGTTAGCATAGAGGCAGTCAGGCAGGTGTTTTCTCCAGTAGTTGAGGTTTCTGACAGGCATCACTTCTCCTGCAAAGAGCACTTTTTCGAGGTGTTCGGGCTTGCTGTATCCGAACAGATCCCAGTTTGGAGCGATGGCCAGCGCGGAAGGCACCCAGTAGATCGTGTTTATTTTTCGTTCATTCATGTATGAGATCAGATCGACAGGGAAAGAAAACATCTTTTTGGGTATGATGCTGTATGTGCATCCGCATCTGATCGTCGAGAACAGGTCTGTTACGGACATGGAAAAGTACAGCGGCGCCTGCGAACCGAATATCGTAGTTTCATCGAATCCGAATTCTGCCGAGACCCATTCCGTGTAGCTGATCACACTGCGGTGGGAGACGACGGTGCCTTTGGGTTTTCCCGATGATCCGCTCGTGAACAGCACGTACAGCGGGTCGGTATCTATCATCGAAGCCCTGACGCTGCTGAGGAAATCTGTGTCTTCAGGGCAGCTGACGGCATCTTCATAGGTGATCACGGCGATGTCCTGCATGCTGCATTTTTCAAGGATCTCACCGGTCAGCGCCAGGCAGCTGCTGTCGGTCATCACGGCGGCCGGCCTGAGTGTGCTGAATATATCGCTTATACGCGATACCGGTGAATGTACGTCGATCACGGTGTAGAAACAGCCTGCGTAGACAGCTGCGAACATCGCTTCTATGCATCTGACGCTTCGGTCGATGACGATGGCAACAGGGCTGTTTGCAGGTATATCTTTCATGGAGCTCGCTGCTTTTCTGGAGCGATCCATGACCTGCACGAATGCCGCATTCCGATCAGGATCTGTGAATCCTGTTTTTTCTGGAAATCCGGCGGCAGATGCCTCCAGATATTCGAGAATGTTTTTCATAAATAGTCACCTCTTTCGTTACAGTGACTATTATAAAAGAAAAAATATTAACAAAAAATCAGGTAAAGTATTAAGTATCTATTAACAAATGCTAAGGCTTTCTTAAAGAAAAGTGCCGTTTTGCAAAAAGCGAGTCTAGGCATAGAGAACAGGTGCCGCTTTGCAGACCAAAAAGCCCCTCTGCAGATCAGAGGAGCTTTTCCTTGACGATGAAATTCGCCGCCTGTATTTCACTCTCGAGAAGCTTGAATATGTCCGGCTTCAGGAAAAAACTGCGGTTTTCGTTTTCTTTGAGATTTTCCGCTATGTAAAGCATCAGCTGTGCGTGAAGGTCGGTGTCCGCAGTGACGTCCTTGAGTGTGGACAGTGCTTTTTTGGCTCCGACCAGTTTGACTGTCCTCAGATAGTGCATCGCCTTTGAACGTTTCGCGGATGAGAGACGGAGATCGGCGATATGCATTCGCACGGATGCGCAGAACATGTCTCTGTCGTAGATCTCGCACGGGTCGAGGCCGAGGATATATGCGGCGTTGTCGGCTCCGTGCATCTGGTGCGGGGTGAACGATTTTTTTCTGAACGTGTATCGTATCCCGTCGTATTTTCCAAAGTGGCGCATCGTGTCGAGATAGCCGAGGCGCATGATCCTGGCGGTGTTGTCCCTGTCAAATATCAGGAAATTGCCGAGATCCAGAGGACATCTTATCATGTGGAATTCATCGCAGGTGTTTTCCGCATGTCTGATGGCCTCGTGGTCGACTGTGCCGGGCGCCTGCAGATCGACTGCGATGATGCGGTCTGCCTTTTTTTCGAGAGCCATACTGACCGGGAGATTGTCGTGGTATCCGCCGTCGATGTATTTTTTATCGTCGATGACGTATTTCTGGACCGCCGGGAAACACGACGCGCTGGCCATGATATAGTCGATCATCAGTCCTTCGGGGATGTCATCCTTGTACATGACGCATTCGCGGCGGGAAGGGTATTCCGTCGCCACAAGTCCGAATCCTGTGCGGGAACTGCGTATCTTATGTTCATCTATATATTTGTGAAGGAGCCCGGACAGTCCGGAATTACCTGCACCGCCGTGGAGCACGATCTCTTTTGCGTATGCCAGAGCCTCTTCGACAGGACCGTCACCGGGCTGGATATCGAATATCATATCGGTCTCGAGCTGTTTCCACAGTTCTTCGGCCAGCTTCAGATCCTTCTGCACTACCATGGCGCTGTTTATCGCACCAACGGAAGTCCCGAAAGCCATGTGGATTCTGATCCTGAGTTTTTTCAGAGCCTTCCATACGCCGATTTCATAGGCGCCGCGGCTTCCGCCGCCGCTGAGTACAAGAGCGGTCTTTTTCATGAGTAAAATCTCCTTTGCGTGTCAGTGTCGTATGCCGATATTATATCGTATTATCGGCGGGCATGCCATATCAATGTTTATGTAAGGGTGCAGATGTGCGATTTTGCAGGCGGAGCATGGACTGCGAGCGTATTTATGAAATAAGAAAGCGGTATCTCATAGGATGATAAAAAGTAGAAGTAATAAAACGAAAATAAAGGAGAAATAGAATAAAAATAGGGGGGGTGTGTTGATTTTCAAAACTATTGATGGTATAATCAGAATATTAAATGTATAGATTGGATCCAGGAAGGAGAAGGAAATGAGTAACAGGTTGAAACGTGTGTTTTCTACGGTTCTCTGCGCTGCAGTCATGCTCACGATGACAGCGATACCGGGAACGGCTTTCGCAGAAAACATCGACGGGTCGGAAGCAGCTGAGCAGACGGAAGTACAGGGACCGGCAAATGAGAACGAAAATGAGGCAGATGCTGTGGCATCGGATCAGAACGAAGGAGAGGCAGAAACCGAAGATGAGGCGCAGATTCCGGAAGCAGCGACTGGAGAAGCATCGGTGCCTGCAGCGGTGCAGACAGCAGCAAATCAGATGAATTCATTGATAGCACTGTATAAGTTTAGTGTAACAGTTGATATCACTTATGTGGGCGAGCGTAATGGCAACACAGTGACTGTATGTAAGGGATCGACAGTGGGATTAAAGGCGGTACTGGTAAATGCCACAAGCGGTACTTACGATTATACCTGGTATAAAAAAGGAAATGTAATCAATACTATTGTAGGAAATCACAGCAACTATACTCCTACGGGTAGCGGTGCGTATTATGCAAGAGTCAATAAGAGATGGGATTTTAAGTCAGGTGAATCAAGTCCGACGATAACCGTGAACTTCGTGGATCATAACTATAAATCGGTTGCTGCAAAGGATGTGACATGCACAGAAGATGGAAATAAGGCATACAGGAAATGCAGCAGGTGCGGCAAAATGCTCGAAGGCACATCAGGAACAACGGAAACAACAGCAGATGCAATGAAGCTCACTGCTCTTGGTCACGACATGAAAAAGACAGATGCCAGTGTGGCAAGCTGCACAGAAACTGGCAACAACGAATACTACACATGTGACAGATGCCATAAAGTATACAAAGATGCAGAAGGAGCAACTGAAACGACAGTAGAAAAAGAAACGCTCGCGGCTACGGGACACGACCTTGAAGCGACTGCGCAGAAGGATGCGACATGCACTGAAACAGGAATGAAAGCATACTGGACATGCAGCAAATGCCAGAAGTTTTTCTCAGATAAGAATGCTGAGAACGAGATCAAAAGCCCTGAGGTGATCCCTGCAAATGGTCACAATATGAAGCGTGTGGACAAACACGATGCAACATGTACAGAAGACGGGCATGAAGAGTACTGGAGATGTGAAGAATGCGGATATCTGTCAAGCGACAGAGAAGGACAGAACGAAATCATCAATCCTGTGAAGATCTCTGCGACAGGACATGATTTAGGTGAATGGAAAGTGACGAAAGAAGCGACTGTACAGGCAAAAGGCATCAAGGAAAGAGCATGCAGGAAATGCGAGTATAAGGAAACCGCAGAGATCCCGATGCTGACTGCAGATAAAAATACGGATGTGAAGAAAGCAGCTGACAAGAGCGCTGAAACAGGCGATGATATGAACATCGCACTTTACGGGTGTGCCAGGCATGGCATAAGTCTTACGGGTGAAAGTCCCGTCACGGGTATTTACCGCCAAGTGTAGCGAACCACAAGCCGAAGACAACAA
>NZ_JAOQJP010000002.1:255524-317785 GCF_025567305.1 Brotomerdimonas butyrica | reverse complement strand
GAGCAATATTTGATTCTATATTGATGTAGCGCCGTATACGAGAACCGTACGTACGGTGCAATGGGAGGGTGAGTATACTCACTCTACCCTATTATTGCGCTGTAAAATAAAACAAAAAATGCTGGTCAGGAGCTGAATGACGCAGAAATGCGTCACAGCTCTGTTTTTTTATTATTTCCCGGAAAAATACCGGGGTATTGGACGGATCTGCGGATAAATGGCACCTGCAGGCTTTGCAGAGAAGGTCAGTGCGATAACATTTTTATGAATAAAAGTTAGTTCACAAAAAACCACAGTTTTTTTGCAGGTGTGTAAAAGTCTGAAAATTCAGGCGTTCGCGGCCTTTGCATAAAAAGGCAGAGGGGCGATTTCCGTGCATGCATTGAAAGCATGGCAGAGGTTTTGCAGTATATGGTAGCGTGCACATGTTGTTGTTGATTTATGGGCCCCGGGCTTTGGCACAAGCCCGAAAAATATTTGGTTAAAAGGAGGGTTGACATGGATAATTTCGGTATCATCACGCTGCTGCCACCGATTCTGATCATAGTTTTCGCGCTGATCACGAAGAAGACTTTCGAAGCTCTTGTTCTCGGCGGTATAGTAGGCTGCATAATCGCTTACGGCAAAGGGTTTTTCGAAGGATATCTCGGTTTTTTGTACGAGACGATGTCGGATACGGGCAACATATGGGTGATCCTGACTGTGGGGATCTTTGGATCATTTATCGCTATAATGCGAAAGGCCAGAGCGACGTCAGGGTTTACGAAATTCGTACTGAAGTACTCGAAGAGTGAAAAGAAGTCAATGTTTATCGCATGGCTGCTGGGGATCGTCATTTTTGTGGATGAATATCTCAATGTACTGACGATAGGCAATGCCATGAGAACTGTCTGCGATCAGCAGAAGACACCGAGGGAGATGCTGGCATATGTCATCGATTCGACCGGCGTCCCGGTATGCATGCTGATCCCGATCTCAACTCAGGCGGTCTACTGGGCGAGTATGCTGGCTGAAGAGCCGACGCTCGCGCCTCTGGGGGACGGGATGGATATATTTATCAAGACGATACCGTTTTCGTTCTATGCGATGGCGGCTACAGTGATAGTTCCACTGGTGATTTTAGGGGTGATACCTAAGATCGGGGCGATGAAAAAGGCTTATGCAAGAACGGCTGAAACGGGAATGACATATAACGAAGGAAGCAGGAAATTCAATATGGACGAAGACTATGATCCTGACAACGCAGCGAGCATATGGGATTTCATCATCCCTATGGCAGCGCTGATCGCAGGCACGCTGTACTTCGACATGGATCTGCTTACGGGAGTAGTTATAGGCACAGTAGTGGCGACGGTTATGTACATGGTAAGGAAAAGGATCACGTTCAGTGATTTTTCGGATGCGTTCATGACCGGGTTTGCTGATATGTTCCTGATGTTCGCGATCATTATTTCGGCGCTTACTCTGCAGAAAGTGCTCGCGGCTATAGGGATGTCGGAGTTTATCATCGAGTCTGTGGCGCCGCATGTGACGCCGGGGATACTGCCGGCAGCGGCATTTGTCATCGTGGCATGTCTGTCATTTGTTACCGGAAGCTGCTGGGGCGTACCGGCAGTGACCATACCGATCATAGTTCCGCTGGGAGCTGCGGTAGGCGCTGACCCGCTGATCACTGTTGCAGCGATCCTGTCTTCGGCAACGTTCGGAGCTCATGCATGTTTCTATTCCGATGCGACTGTACTGTCATCATCGGCAGCGGGCATCGAAAATATGGATCATGCGCTGACGCAGATCCCGTATGCACTGATAGGGGCGGGGCTTGCGATAATAGGATATCTGATAGCAGGGTTCGTAACTGTCTGATAGGGCCGGGCCGGAGTTTTTGCACGGCGCAGGTGTGCGGCCGTATGGCCTGAGCAGTGCCGGATAGTATGTAAAGGCATCGGGATCATGGTACTAAAATCGGCCTGCGGCCGAAAGATATATGAACCACCGCGAG
The DNA here is from genome assembly GCF_025567305.1 of Brotomerdimonas butyrica. Taxonomy (NCBI): domain Bacteria; kingdom Bacillati; phylum Bacillota; class Clostridia; order Eubacteriales; genus Brotomerdimonas; species Brotomerdimonas butyrica. The sequence continues at coordinate 315,786 of NZ_JAOQJP010000002.1, read as the reverse complement.
GGTGTAACCTTTATGTCGGTCTTCGACCGACAAACATATGAAAGGAGATTTTTGATATGATGAAACTGGTTATTTTAGGAGCAGGATTGCAGGGTAATATCTGCTGTACGGACCTTTGTGACAAAGAGCTGAGTCCGGGTGAAAAGGAGATCCTGATAGCCGATTATGATTTTGCGAAGGCGAAGGATGTCGCCGACAGATTCGGTCTCAAGGCCGTACAGCTTGATGTTCGCGATCACGACAAGCTGATAGAAGTGATCAATGGTGCTGACGTTGTGCTCAACTGTGTACAGTACAACTGGAACATAGACATCATGAACGCGTGTCTCGAAGTCCATGCGCACTACATAGATCTCGGCGGACTTTTCCACGTGACTAAGAAGCAGCTTGAACTGAACGACAGATTCAGGGAAGCAGGTCTGACGGCTGTGCTTGGCATGGGAAGCACGCCGGGTACGATGAACGTCATGGCAGGCTATGCCGCAAGCCAGCTCGACACGATCGAAGAAGCCAAAGCGATATGCGCGTGCGGCGACTTTACAAAAACCGATGCCGTGATAGGGATACCGTATTCGCTGCTGACAGTAATGGAAGAGCATACGCTGGAACCGTGGATCCTAAGAGACGGAGAGCTCGTGCCGGTACCTGCAGGCAGCGGCAAGGAAACGATCGCATTCTCCGAACCGATAGGCGCAGCCGATGCATTTTACTGTATACACTCGGAACCTGTGCAGTTTGCAAGCTCCTTTAGAGATAAAGGTATAAAGAACGCGAGCTTCAAGCTTTCTCTGCCTGCCGGATTCGAGGAAAGGATCAGCTTCCTGGCAGACCTGGGGTTTGCATCGGAGGAACCTGTTGTGGCGGCGGGGCAGGAGGTCAATCCGCTGCGCACGATGGTATCGGTGGTGAACAGGTATCTGGAGCGTTATGACGGCAGTAATGATGGAGAATTGAACGACTGTGATGTGCTGAGAGCTGAGGTCACCGGCACGAAGGACGGTATAGAGAAGGAGATCGCCGTGGAATGTGTGATCCGCACAAGTGAAAAATGGGGCTTCATGGCCGGTGCTCTTGATACAGGTGTGCCTCCGTCGATCGTTGCGCAGATGATATACAACGGTGAGATCACAGAGAGGGGCGCATTCGGAGCAGAGATGTGCGTGCCGCCGATCCCGTATTTCAAAGAGCTTGCAAAGAGGCAGATGCCGGTATACTGCGTTGAGAAGACGCCGCTTTCGAGCAGTGATTTCACGCAGCTCAAGAGAGAAATGTATAAGCCTAAATAAATTCCTGAATAAAAGAAAAGCCTGAGTAAGGTGATTGCAGTGATATGCTGTTGGGCGATATATTATGGAAGCAAACGTCGTGCCGATTGCCGGTGGATGACATATTATGGAAATACGCTGCGCTGGTTCCCAGCAGATTTTCCGGATCCCGCAAAAATGACACCTCAAAAAAGAGCCCCAAAAGATCGAAAAAAGACAAAAACCCCGTCAGCACAGCCCGTGATATCTTGAAAAGCTGTGTGACGGGGTCGATTACTATTTGAGTTGTTCCCGCGGCTCTAAGTTAAGACCTGCGAATCGGTGCACTGAGCATCTTCACCGGCAATGCGGCACTCTCTTCGCGGTTTCCGCAGTCCTGGGCCAAGGCCTTCGGATTAAAGCGCTGCCTTGATAGCTTCGAGCAGATCGTCGTATTCGTCGTAAGCAGGAAGCTCAGGATACTCCGCCTTGATAGCGTCTGTGCTCTTGAACAGGAAGCCTGCCTTGCTTGCCTGGATCATGCCGATATCATTGTGGCTGTCGCCGCTTGCGATAGTTTCGAAGCCGATCGACTGCAGAGCCTTTACTGTAGTGTACTTTGACTTTTCGCAGCGCATCTTATGCTTCAGGATCGTGCCGTCCTCTGCGATCTCGAGAGAATTGCAGAACAGAGTAGGCCAGCCGAGCTTTTCCATCATAGGCTGAGCGAACTGTTCGAATGTATCGCTGATGATGATCACCTGAGTGATGCTTCTCAGTTCATCCAGGAATTCCTTTGCGCCCGGGATCGGGTCCATCTTACCGATAGTTTCCTGTATTTCCTTGATTCCCAGGTTGTGCTTTCTGAGGATGTCGAGTCTGTACTCCATGAGCTTGTCATAATCCGGCTCGTCACGAGTCGTTCTCTTCAGCTCCTCGATGCCCGTTGCCTCGGCGAATGCGATCCAGATCTCAGGGATAAGTACGCCTTCCATGTCTAAACAAACTATATTCATTATGATACCTCCTATATTGAATAAATGCATTTTAGATCTGCTGTCAGTTATGCAAATCTGCACAGTGCCGGTTTTCCATAACGCTCACGATCGTCGGACACCTGCATCTTTGCATGAAATAATTCTAACATAAATACCGTGGCTGTGGAATAAATATTTGCGGCTTCACCGTCTTCACAGAAAATTTACATTTCAGAGGGCCTGAAAATGACCTTCCCCCTTTGTAGAGCTACATATATATATGATATACTATCTGCAAGCCGGAACTCGCGTAAAGCGCAGACGACGGCACAGCACAGAGATTTTTAGTGGGAGAAATACGATAATAATGAATAACGAAGACACGCATACCAAAGATAAAGTTTTTGTCATAGGGCACAAGAGCCCGGACACCGATTCGATCTGCTCGGCGATAGCCTATGCGGAGCTGAGGAACCAGAGCGGCGATGCCGATTACATCGCCTGCAGGGCGGGGATCGTGAACGAGGAAACGAAGTTCGTACTCAAGTACTTTGGAGTGGAGGTGCCGCTGTATCTGGGCACGGTGCAGCCGGATATCAGTGATATAGACCTCAACATGATCGCAGGCATAGACAACGATGATTCCATAAAGAGAGCATGGGAGCTGATGGCCGAGCAGGACGCGAGGTCGGTGCCGGTGCTGTCGGACGGCAGGGTGCAGGGGATCGTTTCGATAACGGATATCGCCAAGTCATATATGGACGAAAGCGACAGCCATGTGCTGGCGACAGCCAGAACGAGATTTTCGAGCATCGCAGAGACACTTAACGGCAGGATAATATGCGGCGACCACAACGAAGTGTTTGAAAAGGGCAAGGTGACGATCGCGGCTTCCAGTCCGGATATAATGGAGGGCTTCATAGAGGAGAATGACCTGGTAGTGACCGGAAACCGTTTCGAGACGCACTTCACGGCAATAGAGCTGGGGGCGAAATGTCTGGTAATGTGCCAGGGATCGACGCCGACGAAAACGATAAAAAAGCTGGCGGAAGACAGAGGCTGCATCATCATCAGCACGCCGTACGATACCTTCACGACAGCGAGGTTCATCAACCAGAGTATCCCAGTCAGCTTCTGCATGACACACGAAAATCTGATGACTTTCCAGCTGACAGACTCGCTCGAGGACGTCGAGGAAATGATGAAGACCAACAGATTCCACAACTTCCCTGTGATCGACAAGAACGGGATGTATCTCGGACTGATTTCGAGAAGACGACTGCTCAATATACATCGTAAAAAGGTGATACTGGTGGATCACAACGAGGTGAGTCAGGCGGTCGACGGCATCGAACGGGCAGAGGTGCTGGGGATCATAGACCATCACAGGCTCGGCGGGTTCGAAACGCTGGGACCGGTGTTTTTCAGGAACCAGCCGGTGGGATGCACCGCGACGATAATCTATCAGATGTACACAGAACAGGGCATCACGCCGAGCCCGACGACGGCGGGACTGCTCGCATCTGCGATAATTTCCGATACGCTGATGTTCAGATCGCCTACATGCACACCTGTTGACAGGAAGACTTGTGAAAAGCTGGCAGAGCTGGCAGGCATAAATATCGAAGAGTTTGCACACCGGATGTTCGAGGCGTCGAGCAGCCTGCAGAGCAAGACGGCTGAGGAGATCTGCTATCAGGATTTCAAGATCTTCTCAAATGACGGATATTCGTTCGGGGTGAGCCAGGTGACATCGATGGATCAGGACGAGCTCGACAATATCAGAGCAAAAGTCGAACCGAGCCTTGAAACTGTGATGAGGAGCCAGGGGCTGGATATGATGTTCCTGATGATGACGAACATCGTCGAGGCGAGCACCGAGCTGCTGTGCCACGGAGAAATGGCGGAAGAGACTGCAAGGGATGCTTTCAATGTGCCGGAAGATCATGAAAAGATCGTGCTCAGGGGCATCGTGTCGAGGAAAAAGCAGTTCCTGCCTACTTTCGTGGAGGCGCTTCAGGAACTGGAGCAGTAGCATCGTATTATAAAAAACGCACCAAACTGTACATACATGTCAGTGCGGTGCGTTTTTAATTTGTCGATTTGTAGATTTTCCGGCCGGACTAGCGCTTGTTGCTCTGTCTCCAGATACCCATCTTTTCAGCGTCTTTGATGAGCTCTTCTCTGAAATCAGGGTGAGCGATCGAGATGAGCGCTTCAGCTCTTTCCCATGTAGTCAGTCCCTTGAGGATTACTTTGCCGTATTCTGTGACCACGTAATGTGTGTTAGTTCTTGTGTCCGTAACGATCGAGCCTTCTGTGAGCGTCGGCTTGATCCTTGACTTCACGTTGCCCTGCTTGTCCTTGAAAGTCGACGAGCAGCAGATGAAGCTCTTTCCGCCCTTGGAAAGATATGCGCCGAGCACGAAGTCGAGCTGACCGCCTGCTCCGCTGATGTGCTTGATCCCTGCGGACTCGGCATTTACCTGACCGAACAGGTCGATGTCTACCGCATTGTTTATGGACATGAAGTTGTCGATAGCACCGACTACTCTGATGTCATTCGTGTAGTCTACAGGTGCGCTCAGGCATTCAGGGTTGTTGTTGATGTAATCGTAAAGCTTTTTCGTTCCTGCTCCGAAAGCGTATGCCTGTCTGCCCTTGTCGATAGTCTTGCATGAACCGTTGATCTTTCCGGCCATAGCGATGTCGACGAAAGCGTCAACGTACATTTCCGTATGCACTCCCAGATCCTTGAGGTCTGACTGTGCGATCAGTGAGCCTACTGCGTTAGGCATGCCGCCGATACCCAGCTGCAGGCATGCGCCGTTAGGGATCTCCTCAACGATGAACTGTGCGACCTTTTCATCGATCTCATTCGTAGGGCCTGCGCCGAGCTCTTCCATAGGAGTGTTCGTACTCTCCACGATGTGGTCGATCTCTGAGATGTGGATCTTTTCTCCTCCCACCTTGCTTCCGAGTGCGACCGGCATGTTTTCGTTCACTTCCACGACGATGCACTTTGCTCTGCTGCACATATCAGCCATGTGTGAAGCGCTCGGTCCGAAGTTGAAATATCCGTCGGAATCCATCGGAGCGACTCTGAACATCGCGATATCTACCGGATCAGGAAGGTCTCTGTAGTATCTAGGCAGCTCGGAGTATCTGATCGGCGCATAGTACGCGATGCCCTGGCCAACAGCCTTTCTCTCGATACCTGTCATGTGCCAGCTGTTCCAGCAGAGGTGCTTCGGAGCGTCTTCGATCTTGAAGATCTCAGGGACTCTCAGCGCGATACCGCCTCTGAACTTGAGGTCGTAAAGATCCTCAGCCTTTATCCTTGCAGCCAGCGCAGCGTCGAGATCGTAAGGGATGCCGACACCCCATCCGAAGTCCACCCAGTCGCCTGACTTGACGAGTTTCACTGCGTTTTCTGCAGTTATGAGCTTGCTCTCATATTCTTTTCTTAAATTCTCCATGTTAAAATTTCCCCATTTCTACTAAAATGTTTTAATATTGATTCTCGAATTCAGGTCAATTCTTAAAATTGATACTTTATTCACAAGTATACCATATCATGGAAGCGTGATAAAGTATTTAAATAACAAAATCGCTTCCCAGCGTTTCATGCAAAGGCGCAGAGCGCGGCATGCCGGGGGTTCCGAGCGTTTCATGCAAAGTCGCAGGGTGCGGCATGCCGGGGTTCCGGTCACAGCGTCGTGACGTATCGAACAGCACATCCCGCGCATGAATGTACCGGATCAACGGCGCTTCGCATCTGCCCGCCGTACTTGAGTCTGCCGAATGCATCCGGCATCTCAGGCGTCCGAGCCGACGGCTGTGAAGCCGACCTGCAGGCGCATGCAGCATTCGAGCAGAAAGAGTTCATCGCTGTTTTTCAGCGAAAGTCCGGTCAGATCCTCGATCCTCTGCAGCTGGTACAGCAGCGTCTGCCTGTGTCTGCCCAGCCTCCTGGCAACTTCGGATATATTCTTGCATATCAGGTATGTGCGCAGTGTATCGATGAGCTGGGAACCGTGTTTCTTGTCGTATTCTACCAGTGGAGAGATTATCCTGTATGCGTTGCTCATCACTTCCTCATCGGAGGAAAGCAGCGACATCATGTTGTATATGAGCGTGTTTTCGTAGTAGTACCGGCGGCCCAGCCTGTTGTCGTTCGCACACAGCTCCTCCGCGAGCTTTGCATGAAGATAGTAATTCCTGAAATCCGTAGCCCCGTCACGGATCTCGCTGATGCCCCACGAAAAAAGAAGTCTTTTCGATGTCGAACGTAACCTTTCCTCGATAAGGTCGAGAAAATGTGCGATCTGCGTCTTGCCGGAGGCCGGTGAGACCTCGAAGTAAATGATGATCGCATTGTTGTGGTGTGTCACCATCACCTCACGGTCGAGTGAACGTGCAGTTTCGGCAAAGATGCTGCGCACTGTGTTCATGTTGGAGTCGATCCAGTTTTTCTGCCAGTCGTCCGAGCTGTTCGCGCCGAGCCGCACGCGGCCGACGATGCACGCGTACGTGCGGCCGAGGTGCAGATCCATAAGCTTTGCGGAGCGCATGATTTTTTCTGAACCGGGGTCTCCGCCGTTCGCGAGTCGCCAGATAAGATCCTCCTTTGCCATGCTCTGCGTGGTCGCGATGATCTCCTCGCGGTAGAACCAGAGAGAAAGCAGCGGGGAAAGCGTGCTCGCCAGCAGATCAAGGCTTTTCTGCGTCTTCATGCCGTCGAGGAAAAGCCATCCGTAAAGATGCCCGTTCGACTTGAGCTGCAGCGCAGTCATTTCCGCGGTCCTGCCGGAGCCGCTGATAATATTGCCGCTGCTGTCTGATATCACGATCCTGCAGCCGAGCGCCCGGTGGATTATCTGCGTTGCAGCGGCTATGTCGGAGCCGTTGAGGAAGCTTTTGAGCATATCCTCCTGCAGCTTTTTCATTTTGTCTACAGCGGTATTGTAGTCCTTGTGCAGTCTGTCGAGAACCGTTTCTACGATATCTGCAAAGCGCACGTCCCACGGGATCAGCAGTATCGGCAGGCCGCCGTCCTGTGCCAGCTTTGCATTGGCGTCGCTCAGCTCCATCGTGTTTGAAGGCAGGGCGAGAAGAAAAAGACTGGCCTTGGCTTCGATCAGGCCTTTGATGAATTCGGTCATCAGTGCTTCCTCCTCGATATAAGGCGTAGCGATACTGATGACCATTTCGTTTTTGCGTATGAAATCGTCGAGCGGCAGGTCGTTGACGGAAACGTGCTCGATCGGACGATCTTCCGGGAGACCGGCAGAAGTGAGATTTTTATACCACGGGATGAGATCCATCCCCAGAAATTCCTTGATCGTGAACATTTGCACCTCCCTGGCGGTTTTATAAACGAGTCCGACAAACATATGCACCGGGATGCTGATTCGCATACTGGACAAGGCAGCAATGCCGGACTCGTACGTTAATGTCGATTGTATACGGATATGATACACCATTTTCATACAAAATGTATTAAAAAATTTAAAAAATGTTCAGACAATTAGACGTTGTGCACTCAGCCGGCTCATTGTATCATCACATTATCAAAATGCTTCTTGTCGACGTGGAAAGCAGTGAACTTATTATAATGGGAGGTGCAATATGCAAAGTGGAGACAGCCTGAACAAGAAAATGGGCTTCTGGCAGATCTGGGCGCTGGGTGTAGGCGCGGTAGTCGGAGACGGCATATTCCTGATGGTGGCTTCCGGTGCGGAGCAGGCAGGACCGTCATGCGTCATCGCATATGCGATCGCAGGTCTGATGCTGATGTGTGTATGTATGAACGCGACAGAGCTGGCGGTCGGTATGCCGGTCGCAGGTTCGATGCATGACTGGAGCAAGCGCGTGCTCGGACCGCGCTGGGGCGTGTTCGCGGCGTTCGGGAATATCGCGATGGATGTGGTTTTCCTGGGTTCTGTAGGTCTGGGAACAGGGTACATATCGAATTACTTTTTTATGTGGACGGACAATGCTGATGTGTCGGCGGTTATCTGGGGCATAGGTCTGCTGGCGGTGGTATTCGTGGTGACCCTCCTGGGCGGAGATGTTACAGGCAAGACTCAGCTGGGTCTGATAATCGTACTCGTAGGTATAATGGTGGTGTTCACCGTTGCGGGTATCCTTACGGGGAATGTGGACAGGAGCAATTACTCGCCGTTCGCTCCGTTTGGTGCAAAAGGCGTGGTACTGGCGATCTGTGCGGGGACGTACGCGTACATGGGGCCGCTATCGCTTCTGGCTGCCGCAGGTGAAGTTAAGAATGCAAAGATCATGCCGCGTGCGATGTTCTGGGCGTTCGTGACGATCATTCTTCTTTATGCCGCAGCGATACTGGTATGTCTTGGTCTTGTAAATTACAAGGAATACTCGACGATGGCTTCGCCGTTTACGATCGCGGCACAGTATGTATTCGGAAATGCGGCAGGTATGGTGCTGAATATTGCTGCATGGATAGCATGCGTGACATGTCTGATAGGCGAGATCTTCGCAGTATCGAGACTTCTTTACGGCATGAGCTTTCACGGTGTAGTGCCTAAGGCATTCGGCAAAGTGAACAAGAGAGGCGTTCCTCATGTGGGACTCACGGTTGCGTTCGTGATCGGCGTGCTGCTTCTGCTGATGGGCATCGTGCCGCAGTTCGAGAATGCGTATACCATGCTGGCAAACGTAGCATGTGCGTGCGGTATCGTCTGTCTGATAATAACCGTTATAGCGAGTTATGCATATAAGAAGAAATTCCCTGAAGAATACGCAGCGCTTCCATGGAAGCTCAAGGGAAAGACTTTCTTCTTCGTTATCGCTCTGATAGGCTGCGGAGTGCTGTTTTACTCATCGTTCATCTCGAGCCTTGAGACTGCGATATGTGTACTGGTGTTCTTCGCGATACTGATGCTCTTTTACCAGTTCTATGCGAAGCCGAATGCGGCTAAAATGGAGAGAGAAAAAGAACAGGCGGAAAGTGAGAAAAACTAAGTATACCGCCGGACATGTAAGTTTGCCGGCGCAGAGCGCGCCGGACTCAAAGAATAAAAACCAAATCTGAAATCCAAACAGGAGGTGCAAAATGAAAGTTATCGATCTGACACATGTTATTTCTGAGGAAATGCCGGTATACCCGGGAACGGAAAAGCCGAAGCTGCAGCAGGCCAACACCTATGAGAAGGACGGCTTCAAGGAAACACTGATGACGATGTATTCGCATACCGGAACTCATATGGACCCGCCGAATCATCTGTTTGCTGACAGAACGACGCTGGACGCTTTCCCTGTCAGCCAGTTCGTAGGAAGGGCTCTCGTCATCGACTGCAGAGATCTCAAGGAGGGCGAGACGATAACGATCGACAGGATCACGAAATACGGCAGCAAGGCTGTTGAAGCTGATTATCTCTTGTTCAACCTCGGCTGGGACGCAAGGTGGGGAACAGAAGATTATTACAAAGATTATCCATGCATCGACGATGATGTGGTAAACTTTATACTGACGACAGACAAGAAGGGCGTCGGTCTCGATGTCATCGGCATAGATCCGATACCTGACGAAGATCTGCCTATACACAAGAAGCTTTTCAGAGAGCATGAGATCGTGAATATCGAGAATCTCAAGGATCTGGACAAGTGCGGAGATGATCTGTTCTGGTTCTTCGCACTGCCGCTGAAGTGGGAAAACGCAGACGGCGCACCGATCAGAGCGGTCGCATTTTGGGAATAAGAGAATTTTAGGAGTAATACGATGAGAGAATTTTTGTTACAGCATGCAAGTGAGAAACCGGCGTCTTTTCATATGCCGGGACACAAGGGATCTGCTATTTTCAGAAAGTACGGCTACGGGGATTTCCTCGACAATTTCGTGGACTGTGATATCACCGAGATACCGGGCGCCGACAATCTGTTCCAGGCAGAAGGCATCATCATGGAAGCACAGCAGAAATACAGCCGCTTGTATGATGTACAGCATTCATATCTGCAGATAAACGGGACCAGCGGCGGGATCATAGCTGCTATACTGGCGTCGGTAAAGCCGGGCGGCAAGCTGATCATGGCGCGAAACTGCCACAAGTCAGTGTTCAATGCGCTGACGCTGGGCGGTATCAGGCCGGTGTACGCGCAGCCGGAGCTGATAGAGGAGCACGGGATACTGGGAGCTGTAGCGCCGGAGGAGATCGAGCGCTGCATCAGAGAGAATCCCGAGGCTGAAGCGGTGATACTGCCGAGTCCGAACTATTACGGGATCTGCAGCGACATCAGCAGCATCGCGAAGATCGCTCACGATGCGGGCAAAGTGCTGATCGTGGATCAGGCGCACGGAGCACACCTGAAGTTTTTCCACAAGTTCGGGTGCGGAGAAGGTATGGCAAAGGCGGCAGAGGACTGCGGGGCGGACATCGTGATAAACAGCATACACAAGACGCTGGCATCACTGACTCAGAGCGCGGTGCTCAACCTGAATTCGGAGCTGGTCGACAGGTATGTGCTGGAAGACAAGCTGCAGGCGATCCAGAGCACGAGTCCTTCGTACATCCTGATGGGATTTCTCGATATGAATGCAGATCTGCTGACAGATCACGGCCCGGAGGTCATGAAGGAGTGGAGAGACGATCTTGCTTACTTTTACGAAGAAGCAAAGAAGATAAAAGGGCTGCGAATAATGGAAGCGGACAACATGGACATCACCAAGATAAATCTCGATATGGGTGCGCTGGGGATAGACGGAGCGAAACTGGAGCAGCTGCTCATGGAGAAGGGCATCTTCGCTGAGCTGTACACGGGCGATATACTGATGCTGATGACGGGCATCGGCAATACCCGGGATGATATGGAGCGTACACTTGCGGCACTCAGGGAGATCGCGGCGCAGGGGCCTGATACCGAGGCGGCTGATGCTGCAAAGCGCAAGGCGTACAGCATCCCGGCAGCCGGCAGACTTTGCGAGGTGCCGATGGAGAAGGAGTTTGTGAAGCTGGAAAGCGCAGAAGGTCGTATCTGCGCGGGTTCGATCATCCCGTACCCGCCGGGCATCCCGTTCGTCTGCCCGGGCGAGGAGATCACTGCCGATATCGTGAGATATATCGGCGCGCTGCGCGATGACGGGGAGAAAGTCATCGGCGTGAATGACAGAGGAGAGGTTCTGGTCGGCAGGTAAACTGCCTGCCAGACATCGCAGGACTCCGTTCCCGGAGTCCTGCGGCATGACAAGCCGCGGTCTTTGACCGCGGCTTTGCTGTGCTGCGGAAAAGCGAAGTTTTCACCTGGATCGGAGATACAGGACCCTGAAAAGCAAAAGTTTCTCAGTATACACCAGAAGATGAGAATGTTTTTGAATAAAACAAAAACTTATTTTAGAATAAGCTGTTGAATCGGATCGAATAATCACGTATAATAGCATAAACTGGAACACCCCCCTCCTGTGGCGGGCCGGTATGTAGTGATATTTCAAAATGAAACACTCCCATTCTAAAGGAGGAACGATGAAATGAAAAAGCGAAGTTTGAGTATTTTGTTCGGGCTCATAATGGTGATCGCTTTGATCCCAGCCACCGTATTTGCAGATACAGGCTATGGTCTGTATGTAAACGGAGAGCCGTTTACGAGTGAAAAGCTTTCCATTAAGTGTGGTGATGGAACTGCGACTTATGACCCCGACACAGCGACCCTGACGCTGAACGATGCTGCCATTACAAAAGGTGGGACTAATAATAATTATGGGATCATAATGACTGGAAATACGAACCTGAATATAGCATTATCAGGTACGAACAGTATCGATCTGAAGGAAGGCGGCGGCATCATAGCGAGTTCAGATGTTAAAATCACCGGCAGCGGGAAATTGTCAGTCACTGCAGGCGGAGAATATTTTGACGGTATTTCCGTAGCGGGCAATGTCAGGATCTCCGATAATGCAGATGTTGAGATCAAAGCTGATAAGGGCGTAGGGATAGCTTCAGACGAATCAGTCGAGATAGATGGAGCAAAATTAGATTCTAAAGCACTGAATGCCGGAATAGATGCCTGCGGATTAAGCGTTACAAACAACAGCGATGTCGTGCTGCAGGCGACCGGGGAGTCTTGCAATGCGGCATTTATCCGTAAAGTCAGCGGTGAAACCGGCGGAATTATTATAATAAGCGGCTCAAAGCTTAAAGCCGAAAGCTCGTTCCCAGGTCTCTTCTCCACAGGCCATATGACGATCGATGGCGGCGAGGTAAAAGCTGTCTCCACAGAGGACTCAGCAATATGGGCTGTGGGAAACTTGACTGTCAAAGGCGGTGCAAAACTCAAGCTTGACGGAGCATATCCTTCCGGCTGTCCGGATGGTTCTCTTTTTACGGTCGAAGCTGCTGATATTGATGCCAAAAACAGCAATACGGAGAATATCCCTGCGCTTTTCAACAACCCTGAAATTTCAGGGGGATATCAGCTCAGCTTTGCGAAAGCAGTTGATTCAGAAGGTACGGAAATCGATCTCCTTTCAAGCGGTACACAATTCTTTAACTTGTATAAAAACGTGCATTTTGTAACACAGGAAGCTGTTACTACGATCGAGATGCCGTTCGTCAAGACTGTCAAGCAGGGCGGCAGTGTTGCTCCCGGCAAGCAGACTTTTGAATTCGAGATCTTTGATATAGGCAATGGCAATACTGAAGGATATAAGGATGTTACTGTAACTGCGAAAGTGGAAACCGGCGGTGCAGGCGACTACAAAGGCAAGATCATGATAACAGGTCCTGCTTCACAGGTCGAAGAGATGATCAGTGAGGGATTCTATATCCGTGAAAAGAATACAGGCAGTGCAGGCTGGACATATTCGGATGCTGTTTACCACGCTGTTTTCCATTTTATCGGCACAGGAAGCAGCTTCGAACTGTTCCCTGCGGAGAAGCGAAGCTCTGAAAACGGAGATCACTATGTACACGTACAAGAAACAGCAGTAGACAGCATGGTATTTGTGAATACATATACAAATAATGCGGCTCCTGATACATCGGGACAGACGGGAGGCAGTTCAAATACCGGGGATAACAGTGATCCGGCATTATGGGCAGCCCTGCTGGCTATAAGCATGCTGACTGCTGCCGGGATCGTGCTTTACGGCAGAAAGAAAAGATCTGAATAACCTGGCATGACACTGACAGTAAACGGGTGGCTGGAGATATCATTTTTCAGCCGCCCTTTTTTTGATGATTTCCTGATCAGCAAGCCTCCTGATCAGCCGGTCTGAAATATGCTGAAACATCACCTAAAACATCCCCGGTTTTCTCAAAATTTTCTTTTCTTCGATCCGGCATTATGGTATCCTATGTGAGGATGGGTGGTATTCGTTTATGAAACTATACCGGAGTAAAATAAAAAACTGACATATTCATTTTCCGTGGACGGCAGCAGGCCGGACGCTTATATCCGAGAGGAACGAGACGGGGAGTCGGCGCTCTTAAAAGATTTAACAGGATTTTAAGGAGGTCGATAAATTGAATATAGGGTTTATTGGAGCAGGAAAAGTAGGCTGCAGCCTCGGCAGGTATTTTGTGGAACACGCGCAGGAGACCGGTGGAGCGGAGGAACCGTACAAGAGGCAGGAGAGCAGTCTGAATGTAAAAGGCTATTACAGCCGAAGCAGTTCGTCAGCAAAAGAAGCGGCACATTTTACGCATTCGAAAGAATACGAAACTATCAGAGATCTGACAGATGAGTGCGACGTTGTCTTCCTGACAGTTCCTGACGGCAGTATTCAGGAGACCTGGCAGCAGGTCAGAGAATACGATATCAATGGAAAAACGATATGTCACTGTAGTGGCGCGATGTCTTCCGCAGATGCATTCCACGGCATCGAAGAGACAGGTGCGTTCGGATATTCTATCCATCCGCTGTTCGCAGTAAGCGATAAATACAATGCTTACAAAGAACTGACGGGTGTTTTTTTTACTCTGGAAGGCGGCAGAAACGGAGAGCACAGCAGGCAATTTCTGAATCTGAGAGAGGATCTCGAGCTGATGGGCAATCCGACGAGCATCATAAACGGAGACGATAAAACGACTTATCACTGTGCAGCGGCGATCGCGAGCAATCTCGTCTGCGGACTCATCGATCAGAGCATCGAGCTGATGACGCGATGCGGATTCACCGAAGAATCAGCCGTGAAGGCACTTGCGCCGATACTGACAGGAAATATGGCGCATATCGCACAGGCAGGGCCCACCGCAAGTCTGACCGGACCTATCGAGAGAAACGATACGGGCACAGTCAGGAAGCATATCGAATGTTTAAAGGATGAAAACGAAAAAGAACTTTACAGGCTGCTCAGCTGCAGACTCGTGAAGATGGCGCAGCAGAGGCACCCGGACAGAGACTATGCCGAGATGTCGCAGCTGTTAGGAAAAGGAGAAGAACAATGAAGAACACTGTTGCAAGCTTATTGAAAATGAAGCAGGATGGCGAGAAAATATCGATGCTAACATGCTATGATTACTCTACGGCAAAGCTCATGGAAGCTTCCGAAATCAACATGATACTGGTAGGGGATTCCCTGGGAAATACCATGCTGGGATACAAGGACACGTTGTCGGTGACGATGGAGGATATGATCCACCACGGAGCAGCAGTAGTCAGAGGTGTTGAAAATACATTTGTCGTTATGGACATGCCGTTCATGTCATATCAGCCGTCAGTATATGACGCTGTCGTGAACGCAGGAAGACTTATCAAGGAAACAGGTGCGAACGCTGTCAAGCTCGAAGGCGGGGCGGCTGTTACGGAGCATATCAGGGCGATCACGGATGCAGGCATCCCGGTAGTCGCGCATATCGGAATGACTCCGCAGTCGGTGAACGCGTTCGGCGGATTCAAGGTGCAGGGCAAGAGCGAGGAAGCGGCAGCCCAGATCCTTCAGGATGCGTACGACGTTCAGGAGGCCGGCGCTTTTGCAGTGGTGATGGAATGTGTTCCGTCAAAGCTGGCTGCACTGATCAGCGAAAAGCTGATGATCCCGACTATCGGCATCGGCGCAGGCGAAGGTTGCGACGGCCAGGTGCTCGTATGGCAGGATATGCTGGGTCTGTTCACAGACTATGTGCCTAAATTCGTAAAGCATTTTGCAAATGTCGGCGAGACTATGGTCAAGGCGTTCAAAGATTATGACCGCGAAGTCAAGGAGGGAGTGTTCCCGACGGAGGCGCATGGTTTTAAGATAGACGATGATATAATAGAGAAGTTAAAGGATAAATAGGCGCAGCGTGCGAGTGTAGACTGGCGACGTCCGGATTCCCGGCAGAGTGCATGCATTCGCATTTAGGCGGGCCGGCCGGGCAGCACCCGATTTCACCCGGCGCGTTATGCGGCGCCCGCAGCTGCCTGCGACCGATGCGCGGTGCACATTGATGGCGCGGCTCCTCTGGGCGTCGGCCATGCCCCGGCATCACAGATGTAAAAAGTGTAAGATTGGAGATCAGTATGATAATAGCAACGACTGTAAATGATGTGAGAAAACAGGTAAAGAAATGGAAAGCGGAAGGCCTGACGGTGGGTCTGGTGCCTACGATGGGCGCGCTCCACGAGGGACATGCCTCGCTGGTGGCGGCGGCTGTTTCACAGTGTGACCGCGTTGTGGCATCCGTATTCGTGAACCCGACGCAGTTCGGCGTCGGCGAGGATCTCGACAGCTATCCGAGAGACTTCGAGCATGACTGCCGCCTTCTCGAGGAAAAGGGTTGCAGCATGGTTTTCCATCCGGAAGTCGAGGAGATGTATCCGCCTGGATTCGGGACTTATGTAAACCTCGAGACCGAGATGACAAAGCAGCTCTGCGGCAAGAGCAGACCGGGACATTTCCGCGGCGTCTGCACGGTAGTCAGCAAGCTTTTCAATATCGTGACGCCGGACAGAGCGTATTTCGGACAGAAAGACGCGCAGCAGCTGGCGGTCATCAGGCAGATGGTAAGAGATATGAATTTCGATATAGAGATCGTGGGGTGTCCGATCGTCCGCGAGGCTGACGGGCTTGCAAAGTCCAGCAGGAATTCTTATCTCAGCGATAAGGAGAGGATGGCGGCACTGGTACTCAGTCGTTCTATAAAGGCTGCGGAAAAGGCGATCGAAGAGGAATTTGACTGTGAGGGCGAAGGCGTGCCTGCCGGTGAGATAAAGGATATCATGACTGCGATCGTTGCGGCAGAACCGCTGGCAAAGATCGACTACATCGAAGCAGTCGACGGTTTGACGCTGATGCCGAAAGATGTCCTCAAGTCAGGCGATCTGGTCGCGATGGCGGTATATATCGGAAAGACAAGGCTTATCGACAATTTTACTTTATAGAGCTTGTTATTCGTATTTTGTATGATGTGGGGAAATATCGGAAACGATATTTCCCTGTTTTTGTGTTATGAGAGGGCAGCGGAGTCAACGATTGGTGATTTTGAGTCGTTGATTCCGCTGCCCTTGATTTGTGTAGCGTATTTTGAGTTTTGTTTTTTGTATGGCATTCTATTGTAGGCGCTGATTTCTTGTGGCATTCTCTTTTGAGCTATGATTTTTGCGCGGGGGAGGGGGAGCTCTCTTTCGTATGTGTCGTTATATTTGCTGTGGACTTATCTGGATTTTTCGCGTCCAGTTTGTCGCAGCTGTTTCAGCCAAAAGCGTATGATATTTGGGGCGCTGTGGCTGAAATCTGGAAATCGTATGCCTGATAGAAGCGACGGGGTGCTTTCTTACAAAGCAACTCTTGTTAGGATTTCGTATGAATTTCCATATTTCAGCCAGAGTTCCTCCGGATGCAAGTTATATGGCTGAAAAATGATAATTGCTTATTGGCGATGCGGATCGCAGCCGCCATAGTGGAGTGCATGATTTCCATTTTTCCGCCATTGACACCCGATTTTCCTGCTTTATGGCTGAAATCGCTGTGCAGACCGTGTGAACGCCATGCAGGCTGTGAACACACCGCGGCCAGTATCCATTACCGACTGCCCGTCAATCCAAAACACAGAGCTCTCGTTTCGTTATCCTCTTCAAAAATACATACCCGACTGCGCAAGCCAGGAATTCGGTGATTGGGAACGACCACCAGATCAGTGTGGCATCCGCCTGGCCGTTCCTGACGAATATGGAGAACACCCCTGCCAGCGGCAGTATGATGACGAGTTGCCTCAAGAGTGAGATGACAAGCGATTCCATACCGCGGCCCAGCGCCTGATAGATTCCCTGAAAAGCTACATTGATTCCCGCGAAAATAAAGCTGATTGAAATGATATGCATCGCGCTGATGAAATATTCCCGCGATTGTCCGGCGTTGAACAGCGAGGCGAACGCTCCAGGGAAGATCTCTGTGATGATGACCCCGATCACCATCAGTACGGCTGTATATAAAAGACCGCATCTGATGCCGCTGCGGATCCTTTCCTTGTTGCCCATCCCGTGTGCGAACGCTATGATCGGAGTGATCGCGTCACGCAGTCCGAAAGAGAGGAAAAGCACGAACTGCTGTACTTTATAAAACAGTCCGTATGCCGTCTGAGCCGACGGATCGAATTTGAGGATCAGATTCATCGCATAGACCATGATCGACATGAGCGCCTGCGCGATGATCGCAGGAAGTCCGATCACATATATCCCGCGGATGATGCCAGCGTCGGGTTTAAGGTACATCGCGCCGTGCTCGAATTCTTTGTTCAGCCTGATATGGAAGGCAAACAGCAGCACCGCCGATGCTATCTGGCCGATAACCGTTGCGTACGCAGCGCCCGCGACACCCATTTCAGGAATGGGTCCGAGGCCGTATATCATGATCGGATCGAGGATGATGTTTATCACTGCTCCCGTGACCTGCCCGATCGTGGAGTAGAGCGAGCGGCCGGTCGCCTGCAGCAGCTTTTCAAACAGCGAGAAGAAAACGATCCCGAACGAAAGGATGCAGCATATCCTCAGATAGACCGTTCCCATTTCAAGGACTTCCGCATCTGCTGTCTGCGAAGAAATGTATGCTTTCACGCCGAAGATCCCGAACAGCAGACATGCCGCATAGATGACGACACCGAGAAACAGGCTGTTTCCGGCGACCTTTGCAGCCTTTGCATTGTCCCCCTGCCCGAGCGTCCTGGCGAGAAGCGCGTTGGCGCCGACGCCTGTTCCGATCCCGGCAGCGACCATGAGCATCTGTACCGGGAACACCAGCGTAAGCGCATTCAGCGCCGATTCGCTGCCGGTTCTCATGTTGCCTACGAAAGCGCTGTCCACGATGTTGTACACCGCCTGCAGTGCCATGGAAAGGATCATCGGGATCCCCATCCGGATCATCAGTTTGCTGACCGGCATATCTTTCATTTTGTGACTTTCTGTCATTTTGTTGTAACCCTCCTTCTTCCGCATAAAAAAAGTGTGCGCTGTCATATAAGCTGGACTTACGCTGATGAGCTACACACTTTTTACTATCATATCAAGTTTAAAAATAAAACGAGCGGCAAAACTGGACTTACGCAAGTTTGCTGCTCGTTTAGAGATCATTATATTTTTCATTTGCAAAAAAGTCAAGCGGAGGCTTGCAGGATGGCAGACATTTGCGCGACATCGGCGTGCCTTTTTCAACGCGGTCTGCCGGTTTTCGTGCGGTGCCGGCCGGCGGCCGGAAATCATGTACGCTGCCGAACTGTCCCGAATATTCTCATATAATTGCACGTTCTTTACCATTTCTGTACGCTTAATATGGTTAAAAAGCATATCTGTTATTATAAAAATAAATAATTTTGTATATTTTAATAAGTATAGTACTGATGTATGATATTTAACAGTAATTACAGAAACCAAAAATGATATAAACGAGAGAGGAAACAAAATGAACACAAACACAGGTACAGTTACACCGCAGAGCAAGACTAAGATGCTGGTCATCAACGGTCTTTTTATCGCGCTGACGCTGGTCGCAACGATGTTTATCAACATCAGACTGCCGTTTATCGGCAATGGCGGACTTATCCATCTTGGAAACGTGCCGCTTTTTCTGGGGGCATTCATATACGGAAGAAAGACAGGTGCTATCGCAGGCGGCATAGGAATGGGTCTCTTTGACCTGATCTCAGGCTGGACAGCATGGGCGCCGTTCACATTTATAATCGTGGGCATCATGGGATTCGTAGCAGGTACGATCTCTGAAAAGCTCAGGGTACGTCCGGTAGTGGCAAACACTATCGCAGTTGCGGCTGCACTGGTCATAAAAATCGTAGGATACTATTTTGCAGAAGTCATCCTTTACGGAAACTGGATCGCTCCGTTCGGCTCGATCCCGGGCAACGTGGTGCAGGTCGTAGTGGCAGGTATCATCGTAGTGCCGTTTGCAGGAAAATTAAAGGAGATCGCAGCAAGATACTAATCGCATCTTAATGCATGGAACAGCCCGGGCCGTTACGGTCCCGGGCTTTATGAGTATATAAAGGATATCGGAAATACAACGAGGAGGTAATGATATGTACAAGATAATGACGGCGGGACCGACGCAGGTCCGTGAAAACGTGAGAATGGCAAGGAGTCTGGAGACCACGAACCCTGATCTGGATGTGGCTTTCTGCGAATTTTACAAGGAGACGTGCGATCTGCTGCAGGAGCTCCTGCATTCGTCGGGAACGGCATATATACTTGGCGGCGAGGGCATACTCGGGCTTGAAGCGGCGTGCGCGTCGCTGACAGAGCCGGGAGACAGAGTGCTCGTGCTCGATAACGGCATATTCGGAAAAGGCTTTGCGGATTTTGTAAAGATGTACGGAGGCGAGCCTGTGCTGTTCACGTCGGACTATCAGAAACCGATCGACGCGGCAGAGCTGAGAGCTTTCCTCGAAAAAGACTCGGACTTCAAATATGCGACAGTAGTGCACTGCGACACTCCGAGCGGTGTGATCAACGACGTTTCGGTGATCTGCCCGATGCTCGCGGAGTTCGGCATACTTTCAGTGGTGGACTCCGTGGCCGGAATGTTCGGCGAGTACGTGAATGTGGACGAAAGCCAGATCGACATACTCTGCGGCGGCTCGCAGAAGGCGCTTTCTGCTCCGGCAGGACTGACGATGCTCTGGGTGAGCGACAAGGCCATGGCTGCCATGGAAAACCGCAAGACGCCGATCGCTGCGTTTTACGCGAACATCCTGACGTTCAAAACTTATTACGAGGACAAGTGGTTCCCGTACACGATGCCGATCAGTGATATCAACGGTTTAAGGGTCGCGGTGGACAACGTGAAGGCTGAGCCGGATATCGTGGAGCGCCATGCAAAGATCGCAGCTGCGACGAGGCAGGCGGTGTGCAAGGCCGGGCTGTCGCTTTATCTGAAGGAGGGATATGCGAACACCGTTACGGTTATCGAGGTGCCTGATGGACTGACGGACGAGCAGATCCTGTCGACGATGAGGGACAAGTACAATGTGATGATCTCCGGATGCTTCGATGTGCTGGCAGGAAAGGTGATCAGGATCGGGCACATGGGTGAAAATGCCAATGTCGATGACATGGCGATGACGCTCGATGCGATGGATAAGACGTTTGCGGATCTCGGATACGAGCTCGGCTGCAGCATGAAGGCGGAATTCCTGGCAGCGATGGAGTAAGGGTGGACGCGCATCGCTGTGCATGTATGACGGCAGGCATGCCCGTCACACCCCGCTGATGATCAGTACGCCTGCGATTTCTGCGCCTGAGTCCTGTTGACTCGCGGCCGTTCAGAGCATATAATCTGGATATACCAGAAGAAATGGAGATGTGCAGATATGAGAATAGCAGTTATGGAGCCTCTCGGCGTGGAGCAGGAAAAATTCATGCAGATCGCGCGCGAGGCCGTGGGCAATGATGTTGAAATAGTTTGTTACGATACGAGGACGACCGACGTGGAGGAGCTCGGCAGGCGCGGCCGCGACGCAGATATAATCGCGATCGGTAACCTGCCATTTCCGCGGGAAGTACTGGAAAAATGCGAAAATGTAAAGATGCTGGCGGTGGCATTCACGGGTCTTGACCATGTCGATCTCAAGTACTGCGAGGAGCGCGGCATAAAAGTGCAGAACTGCGCGGGATACGCCACGACGGCAGTGGCAGAGCTGACTTTCGGACTGCTGCTGGATCTTTGCAGGAACATCGGCAAGTGCGATACAGCTGCCCGCAATGGCGGCACGAAAGCCGGACTGATCGGGTTCGAGCTCGAAGGCAGGACGATGGGAATCGTCGGGACCGGCGCGATCGGCGCCAGAGTTGCAAAGCTTGCAGCTGCTTTCGGGATGGACGTGATCGCATACAGCAGAACGCCGGGCAAAGTTGCGGGTGTTCGCTATGTGAGCCTTGAGGAGCTGCTGGCGCAGGCGGATGTGGTTTCGCTGCATGTGCCGCTCACTGATGAGACTCGCGGAATGATCGGAGCAGAAGAACTGGCGCTCATGAAAGAGACCGCAGTTCTCGTAAATACTGCACGCGGGCCGGTGGTCGATACGAAGGCTCTCGCCGATGCGCTGAACAGCGGCAGGATCGCAGGCGCGGCGATCGACGTGTTCGATAAGGAGCCGCCGCTCGATGCGGATGAACCGCTGATAAATGCAAAGAATACAGTCGTTACACCGCATGTGGCCTTCGCGACGGACGAATCGATGATAAAACGCGCAGAGATCGAATTCCGCAACATCGCGGAGTTTATTAAGGACAAGCGCTAGGTGCTGACCTGCGGGCGGACCTGTGATTGTGTGATCATATGGGGCTGATCGCAGTCGGCAGCCCATAGAGCCATGCGGTGTTTGTGGCCGGATGTGTGAGCTTGTGATTGTGTGTAGATCAAGGCGTATGATTCGTTTGCGTGAGAGAACTCTCCGGTACTGTGAAAATACCAAAAATGAAATAAGGACAATCTATTTTTAGCATTATCCTTAAAAAAATCAGATTTGAAAATGGTCATGATACCAAGAAGCTGGATCCAAAGTCATCTTCTTGGTATTTTTTCTTGGAAAATAGAGCATTTTAACGTGAGAAAATGCTAAAAGTCGCTTGTCTGAGGTGAGTTTTTGGTTTTTAGATAGCGCTACGGGGGGCATTTTGGGGGTAAAAATACCAAAGATAAAAGTGAGTAAATAAAGTTTTGGTAAATGCCCCAAACGCCTTAGAATATGAACTGCACGAGTATCATGTAAAATATCGTGCCGCCGGCGATCGAAAGCAGCATCTGGCGTTTCCATGTGTGGAGGGCGATCACCAGCGTGATCGCCAGTAATTCGGGTATAGCGTGGCTGCCCGTGAAGATGCTGACATTTTTCAGACAGTATATTATCAGCAGTCCAAAGACTGCAGGCGGCAATACATTCCCGAGATACTGCACATATTTAGGTGTAGGTTTTCCGGCAGGGAAAACGAAAAACGGTACAAATCTGGTCAGCATCGTTCCCAGAATGACCATCGCGATCGTGACGATCTGCTGCGTTAAAGTCATCATTTAAAAAATCCTTTCATATATTTGTCGACTACAGGTCGACATAAAGGTCACACCCCTGTGGTGCTTCATATGTTTGTCGGCTGAGAGCCGACATTAAGGTATGCCCTGCGGCGATTCATATGTTTGTCGTTCCCTGTTAGGAACGACATCAGGTTGCACCCCTGGGGTACTTCATCTATCTGTCGCCACCCGAAGGGCGACATCCTGCAGCTTTTGCAAAACTCTGCAGTGCGCATCTGCCTGTACCCATCATCCGGTCACAGCCTTTTCTCGATCGGCTTCCTGATGATCGTCAGGATACCCAGTATCGCGATCATGGATGGAATGATAAAAT
Organism: Brotomerdimonas butyrica; assembly: GCF_025567305.1. NCBI lineage: Bacteria > Bacillati > Bacillota > Clostridia > Eubacteriales > Brotomerdimonas > Brotomerdimonas butyrica. Next base: position 292,770 of record NZ_JAOQJP010000002.1, on the reverse strand, counting down.
CATCCGCGCCGAACAGCACGAGACACAGCAGAGAGACACCAAGCCCGATCAGCGAGCACGCGTGCTGCCTTTCCTTTAACCACTGTTCCATAAAAATCACGACAAACATCGCAGTCATAGCGAACTCAAGCCCGTCCGTATTGAATCTTATCAGCGAACCGAACAGGCCGCCGAGCGTGGACCCCGTGACCCAGTAAAGCTGGTTCAGCAGCGTGACGAAAAACATGAACCAGCCGCGATTCACATCCTCCGGGATCTCAGCCGAATAATTTATCGAAAACGATTCGTCACACATGCCGAAGATCAGATACGGCTTTTTCCAGCCGGTGCCGCGAAACCTGTCCAGCATCGACAGCCCGTAAAAAACATGCCGTGCATTTACCATCAGCGCCATCGCGAGCGCCTGGATCGGGTTGAACGCACCCAGCAGCAGATTCACGGTTATGAATTCCACCGAACCGGCAAAAATAGTCATGCTCATGAACATCGGATACCAGAAGCTGAATCCGGAAACGTTCATATATATCCCGTATGTGAGGCCGAGAAACCAGAACCCGGCGAATATCGGTATCGTATATGGAAAGGCGCACTTCAAGGCTCTCATCACGGTCTGTCTCTTATTTTTAAAGTTTGAAGAAAGCTTCATCTGATCCATAAAATATCTCCTGTATCTTTCCTGTATTTCTTCTATATCTCTTATATATTTCTCCTGCGTCTAAGCCTGCCTTATTAGAGTACCATTGAATATGTATACATTCAATTATATAATGTGCAAAATATAAAAACAGCGATTCCCATCAAAGATAAGCGCCGTTCTGTGAAAATCACAAGAAAAAAAGCACACAAACCGAGCATATTTCCAGCATCGCAGTTACACACATGTGATGAATAATATGTAAAAATAATGTAATTATAAATGATATGTGAGGTAATTTTGATGAGATCGACAAACAGAACAGGCAGAAAAAAGACATCAGGACAGAAAACATCAGGCATCGTGAAAGCGTTTTACATCGCCGCAGCAGTGCTCATGGCGATCTGCATTTACATGATCGTGGTCAATTCCATGTACGTCGTAAATTATGCGAGCAGCTACGGGATGACTCTGTCAGACATGAAGCTCGACGCGGTCCAGTACATCGTGACCGGTTCGATAAGCTATTTCGTTTACGGCGCGCTCCTGTTCGCCGCAGGCAGGATCATAAGCATGCTGCAGAAAGCGCAGAGCTTCGGGACCTGCAAAGCATCCGCAGACGAAAGTCTGTATGTATCAACGGACATGCAGGACACGATCGGCGCGCTGAGCGTGGAGGCGGAGGGTGCCTCGGGCGATCCAGAGAAAGCTGAGGATTCCGGGGATCTTCAGGTAAAGGCTGCAGGTGCTGAGTCTGCAGACGATCAGGAGCACGTCGCGGGAGACCTCCGGGCTAAGGCGGATGACGATACCGTATCCGGCGCAGCGGATGGAGCGGAAGAAACCGAAAAAAGGGAAGAAACCGAAGGATCCGATGAATAACCCGGCATGCGAAACGCTGCGATTTTCATAAAAATAACATGACTACATCCCTGCGGCCGGCAGATACTATAAGTATGAGTATTATAGTGTTTTTTGCGGGAGCCGCAGGGTATTCTATAATTGAATATATGTTCAGAGGGTATACTCACTGGTCGATGGCGCTGACCGGGGGAGCCTGTCTGCTGACATTCTATTACTATCTCAAAGAGAACGACAGAGCTCCTACGCTGGTGAAAGCCGCAGCGGGAGCCTGCATCTTTACGGTATTCGAATTTTTTGTAGGCATCATAGTGAATATGTGGTTCAAATGGCATGTCTGGGACTATTCAGATCAGCCGGGCAATATAATGGGACAGGTCTGCCCGCTGTTTTCGCTTGCCTGGTTTGCTCTGAGCCTGGTCATGCTGCTGGTCGCAGGCAGCCTGCATCGCGTGCGCCTGCGCTTTGCACATGAGAACAATGTCGAAAAAAGAAAATAATTCCTTTTATGTGTCCCCGGCTTAGACTATAATAAATGTAGCGGCTGCGAAAGCAGCCGGATCTTAACAGAAAACATATTTATTAGGAGATAAGCAAATGAAGAATTATAAAAAACTGCAGAACGGAAGCGATATAAGAGGGATTGCGATAACGGGTGTTCCGGGGGAACTGCCCAACCTGACTCCGGACGTTGCGGAGGATATAGCGCGCGGGTTCGTGGTTTGGCTCAGCGATAGATCGGGGAAAAAGCCGGAGGATCTGACCGTTGCGGTCGGACGTGATCCGAGAATTTCGGGAAAGCGCCTGGTGCAGGGAATGATGAATGGCTTCGGACCTTATGGTGTAAAGGTGTACGACTGCGGACTCGCATCGACGCCGGCGATGTTCATGACAACGGTGTTTCCGGAGTTTGCATGCGATGCGGGCATCATGGTGACTGCCAGCCATCTGCCGTACAACAGGAACGGATTCAAGTTTTTCACGGCTGAAGGCGGCCTGAACAAGGGAGATATCGCACAGATCCTGGAGTATGCTGCTGATGAGGAGGCCTGTAGAGCGAAGCTCGGGGAGCCCAGCAATCACGATGCCAGGGTCAGAGATTTCGGCAAGCTGGTCTACCCGATGGTTGAGGGCGATGTGATGACGGTGTACTGCGATCATCTGAAAAACCTCATCGTGAAGGGTGCTGACAATGGAGACAGACCTCTCGAGGGAATGAAGATAGTGGTGGATGCAGGAAACGGCAGCGGCGGATTTTATGCAAAGCGCGTGCTGAAGCCTCTTGGCGCTGACGTGTCAGCGAGCCAGTTCCTGGAGCCTGACGGCATGTTTCTCAACCATGCGCCGAATCCTGAGGATCGCGATGCGATGAATTCGATCATGACAAAAGTGATATCGTCGGGTGCGGATTTCGGACTTATATTCGATACCGACGTGGACAGATCGGCGGCTGTAGACGGAAAGGGCAGAGAGATCGCCAGAAACGGCATCGTTGCGATGGCGGCAGCTCTCGTTGCAGAGGAACACCCGGGTACGACGGTCGTGACCGACAGCATCACGAGCAGACAGCTGACTGATTTCATAGAAAACAGACTTGGGCTCAGACACCTGAGATTCAAGAGAGGATATAAGAACGTGATAAACAAGGCGCAGGAACTCAATGAGGAAGGGATCGACTGCCAGCTGGCGATAGAGACTTCCGGGCATGCTGCGTTGAAAGAGAATTACTTTCTCGATGACGGCGCGTATCTGGCGACGAAGATCGTGATAAAAGCGGCGCAGCTCAGGAAGGAAGGAAAGACGCTCGACAGCGTGATCGAGGATCTGCAGGATCCTGCCGATGAAAAGGAAGTGCGCATACCGATTGTAAGTGCGGATTTTGCGGGATACGGAGATAAAGTCCTGGCGGGTCTCAAAGCTTTTGCGGAGGAGTCGGACGAGCTTTCGCTTGAAGAGCCAAACTATGAAGGCGTGAGGATAAACTTTGCGGACGGCTGGTGCCTTCTCAGAAAGTCGCTGCACGACCCGATCCTTCCGCTCAATATGGCGGCAGACATCGAAGGCGGCTGCAAGGTGATCGCGGATGTGATGAGAGAATTCCTTGCCGGATATGACGGACTCGATATGAGCGTGATGGAGTAGTTGTCATGGGCAGAGAACATTTTGTGACATGTGGTCAGATGAAGATCCTCGAAAGAAGAGCAGACGAGGATGGACTGTCATATTATCAGATGATGGAAAACGCAGGTACCCGCGCGGCTGAAGTGATAATGGAAACTGTGGACTACAGGAGCATCATAACGCGTGCGGGGTCTGTCGGGGATCAGGGTGCGGGTTCTTCCGGCAAAGATGTATCAGCCGCTCCGGGTAAAGGTGCGGGTAATTCTGCTAAGCCTGCATATACGGGCAAGCCTGACATTTCGATGACGGCCGCCGGCGATAACTCCGGTATTCCGGAAGCAAAAGTCGCAGAGACTGCACCGGCAGGCACTTTGCTCGATAAGGTCATCGGTGACGCAGGTGCTGCGGGCGCCATGAAAGATAAACCGGCTTACATAATGACAAAAGGCAGCAACGGATTCGTGAGCAGAGTCGACAAACGCAGTCTTCAGAAGAAAGTGCTGATTTTCTGCGGCAAGGGAAACAACGGCGGAGACGGCTTCGTCGTTGCAAGGCTTCTGCACGATGAGGGCTATGCCGTGAAAGTCGTGCTGGTGGACGGTCCGCCGCAGACTCCCAACAGCATCACCAACTTTGAGCTGCTGAAGGAACGCGGCATAAGCATTGCTGATATGGTGGAGAACGATCGTGCACTGCTGGAACTGAAAGAGATCCCTGATGTGATAGTAGACCCGATTTACGGGACCGGTTTCCGCGGGAAGCTAAGAGGTAACGGCCTCAGAGCGGCGATCTATATAAACAGCTTTTCGGTAAATTCCGGGAATCTGCCCGCTCACAAAGACACGATGGTCGTGGCGATCGACATACCATCCGGACTTGGCGGTGACCTTACCGACGAGAAGGAGCTTGAAACCAGAAGCGTTTCAGCACACTGCACTGTGACTTTTCATGCAAAGAAGCCGGTGCATCTTCAGAAGTTCGCAGCTCCTTACTGCGGAAAGATAGTGGTCGCAGATATCGGTATAGATGAGGAACGTTTGTGGAAAGTCGAAGTGTGGTAAAGCTACTCTTCGGCTTTTTCCTTTTTCTTGATCTCCTGCCAAAGCGCAAGGCTTTCCTCGGGGGAGCTGACTTTCACATCACCGAATACGTGAGGGTGTCTGCGCACCATTTTTTCGGAAACGCCCTGGATCACATCGTCTATCGTGAATCGGCCTTCTTCAGCTGCGATCTGTGCATGCATGACTACCTGGAGGAGCACATCGCCGAGTTCCTCGCAAAGGTTCACGTCATCTTTGTTGTCGATCGCGTCGATGACTTCGCCGGACTCTTCGATCAGGCATTTTTTGAGCGATTCGTGGGTCTGCTTGATATCCCACGGGCATCCGCCCGGAGCGCGCAGTTGCGCGATGATCTCGATGAAATCGTCAAAACTGTATTTTATATTGGTGTCATTGTAATCGAATTTTTTGTTTTCGGACATTTTTTCCTCCTGTTGCGATTATTTATGGTCGGCCTTCCTCATAGCCGGTAAGGCATCGGACCTCTTTCTCCTTTGTCGATGGCGCTATGATGCGTGCGAGTGCGGACGATCTCAGCCGTTCAGGCTGCCCATTCTGTATCCGCCCAGATCGAGCGCGGCGAATTTGAAGCCGCATTTTTTTATCTCTTCATTCACCATATCCATGAAAGCCTCATCATAAAAACGGCTGCGGTCTTCAGGCAGGACTTCGATCCTGGCCACGTCACCGTGATGGCGTACGCGCAGCTGAGTGAACCCCAGACCTCTCAGATATGATTCGGCCTTGTATACAGCTGCAAGCTTTTCGCGAGTTATCTGCTCGCCGTAAGGGATCCTGGATGCGAGGCATGCAAACGCAGGCTTTTCCCACATCGGGATGCTGCCGCTCGGCGACGGCACGGTCAGCGCCTGCTTTATCAGCGGATCGCTTTCAGCCAGCTGATGTAAAGCCGTTCGGATCTCCTGTTTCGTGAGCCCGGCTTCCTTGAGCGGACTGGCGACCTTGAGCTCCTGCAGTGCTTTGTGCCCCGGTCTGTAATCGCTCATGTCGTCGAGGTTCGTTCCGTCGGCCAGGACACGCCCCTGCTCATCCGTGAGCTTTTTGATCGACGAAAAAATCGCCTTTTTGCATACGTAGCAGCGGTCGACCGGGTTGTCCTCGATCAGCGGCAGTATGTGATCCACCGGGATCAGCTCGTGCGATATGCCGAGTTTTTTGCAAAGCGCTGCGGAGTATTCGGTTTCGTCAGGTGCAAAGTGCGGGCCGGAGGCAGTCAGGGCAGCGATGCGGTCATCGTGCCATATTTTATATGCGAAGCAAAGCAGGAAGGCGCTGTCGACGCCTCCCGACAGCGCAACGGTCATTTTTCCGTATCCGCTGAGTATGGAACCGAGTTTTTCGAGTTTTGATTCAAGCGTTGTGCCAGTGCTGTCGGAGCCGGGCATCTTGCTTGTCTGTTCATTTTTCTGTCCGGTTTTATCCATTGTCTTCCCCTATTCTTCTGATGTCACTGCAGGCCCAGCTTTAGGCTTCTCCGGAAGCTGTGCGACTACGATCGCCGCGAACATGATGACACAGCCGATGATCTCGCGTATGTCCATGCTTTCCCCGAGCAGCAGCATTCCTGCGATCACTGCGAATACAGATTCGAGGCAGAGTATCATCGATGCGACGGTCGGATCTGTATCGGCCTGCGCGATTATCTGGAAAGTGTATGCCACGCCGCATGAAAGTACGCCGGTGTAGATCAGCGGCAGCCAGTTTGAGAGCACAGCATCCAGTGTCGGCAGGGAAAATCCGATAAGCGGATCCAGCCATATGAAGCAGAGCGAAACGATACCTGCGGTCAGGAACTGTATGCACGAAAGACGCACGCCGTCGGCTTTCGGTGAAAAGTTGTCAATGATAAGTATATGCATAGCGAACATGATCGCACATATCGGCATGATCATATCTCCCTTGTTGAGATGGGAGAATCCGCCGCCTGAAGGGATGCAGAGCAGATACAGTCCTATGGCAGATGCGATGACGCAGAGCCAGATCACGGGGCGCACTTTCTTTTTGAGAAAAACCAGCCCGAAAATCGGTACGATCACCACGTAAAGCGCAGTTATGAAACCAGCCTTGCCTGCTGTCGTGTAGCAGATCCCCAGCTGCTGCAGACCGGCTGCTGTTGCAAGTGCAAGTCCGCACAGTATGCCGCCCTTGAGTGCATTTTTCCATGCGGCACGTTTTTCTTCCTTTGTCATGGACATAGCAGCACCACCTTCAGCTCCGGTATTTGTTCTTCCCTTGAGCCGGTCCATTATGCTTATTACCGGAAGCAGTACAAGTCCTCCGATCAGTATGCGTATACCGTTGAATGCTATCGGGCCCATCAGGTCAGCGCCGCTCTTTTGGGCCACGAAAGCGCTTCCCCAGATCATAGCAGCAAGTATCAGCATCAGATCTCCACGCAGTTTTTTATTCATATCAGCTATCCTTTCATTAGTTTGTCGATCGAAGATCGACATTCAGGTTACACCCCTGTGGTGGTTCATTAGTTTGTCGATCGAAGATCGACATCAGGTTACACCCTTGTGGTATTTCCGCCGGCGTATGTAAAGTCTGCAGTTTTAGTATATGCAAAGCTGCAGTGTTTCGTTTGCAGTTATTTACAGGACGCTTGAGCGACGGAAGAATATTGGAACCATTATATCAAATCATGGCGCAGTTGCCAAATCGGATTCGATGTAAAGATGCTAAAAAAGGCAATTGTATAAAATACTCGCTATTTCGGGTGGTTTCGTAATAGTGCTTGTTTGGGAAAAAATGTATATGCAATTATTCTGCATAAAATGAATGATAAACGCATAAATATGCATAGAAAGTATTAAAAATCCTTCATATCTCAAATAAACGGCAGTTCCTTAAGTGAGGATTTGGCCGGCTAAAAGCCGTGTTACGAAATCTGTTGGAATCGCTTCAAAAAAGTACAACGCACTGTATTAAAACATCTCTGCCGGGCGCGATTTTTATATATTTCACATTTCGATCGCAATCCGGAATCTAAAAAGCGAATGCATAATACGCGTATAAAGGCAGCGGAAATCATATCAGATTTTTCACACTCCTGCATGTCACATTGTCATTGTGCTCTTCGGCACCTTCCGGTAACTCTCGCTGTAGCACCGCCTCTCTGCGCCCGCCTCTATGCACTGCCGTACTGTCATCCCATCTCTATGCGAGCGTCAATGTCCCGTTTCGCCCCTGCGCCCGCCTCTATGTATCGCCCCGCGTCAGCATCTCCCGGCGGTCACATTTCTGATGTCATGGCTTCCTAGATGCCGGGATTTATGTTATTATGTAGGAAATATCGCTTTCGATATTTCCTGAATATCAACAAAATTTTCATACGAAAATATGTGGCGAAGCCACTTTTGTTCTATTATTCATAGCTTCTGCGGGCGGGGCGCCGCGGACGATCATAGTTTCGGCCGCCGGAAGTCACAGGAGAGCGTTTTTTATCACAGGAAAGCAGGTAAGATTCACATGAGATCCAAGATATGCCTGATAAGGCATGGTATTACAGAAGGAAACAAACACAGGCTATATTACGGACATGCCGATATCCCGCTGGCGGAGGAAGGCATCGCATCGCTGAAAGGACTCGTGGAGCGAGGCATATACCCCGACGGCAGCAACGCCGACTTTTACACGACGGGACTCAGGCGCACGGAACAGACGATGGAGATCATATACGGAAAAAGAGAGCACGAGATACTGCCGCAGCTCAAGGAAATGAACTTCGGAGATTATGAGATGAAGAGCCATGGCGAACTCAAAGTGCTTGACCATTATCAGACATGGAAAGCCGACAAGCTGGGCACACTGTCACCGCCGAACGGCGAAAGCCTGCAGGCGTTTTACAAGAGGATCGTCAGAGGCTTTGACGATTTCGAGAAAAAACACATGCTGAAAGTGCTTTCCATGAGACACAAAAGCGAAGAGGCACTTTCCATAATCGTATGCCACGGCGGCACGATATCGGCGATACTGGAAAGCATCTACCCGAAAATAAAAGACAACTTTTACAGGTGGATCCCGGATCCGGGCCACGGATACATACTTTACATGGAGGACGAGGACGTTCTGGGAGTAGAGAAATTCTGATTTCTGATTTTCGAGTGAGGAGGAGAAAAATGGATATCAAAGACACAGTCACACAGCTTATAGGAAACACGCCGCTGCTCAGGCTCCACAAGATGGAGGAACGCTTCGGAGCAGGCGCAGAGATCGTTGCAAAAGTCGAGATGTTCAATCCGGCGGGCAGCATCAAGGACAGAGTAGGATACAATATGGTCATCGAGGCGGAAAAAAGCGGCAGGCTCAAGCCGGGCGGCACGATAATAGAGCCGACGAGCGGCAACACAGGCGTGGGTATCGCGATGACGGCCGCTGCGCGCGGATACAAAGCTGTCATGGTGATGCCGGAGAGCATGAGTCTGGAAAGGCGCAAGCTGCTGGCAGCACTGGGTGCCGAGCTCGTCCTGACTGACAAGAACGAAGGCATGAAGGGCAGCGTGGAAAAAGCCGAGGCACTGGCAAAAGAGATCCCGGGCAGCATCATAGCAGGGCAGTTCGAGAACCCTGCAAATCCGCAGGCGCACTATGAGACGACTGCGCCGGAGATCTGGGAAGCGACAGATGGAAATGTGGATATCTTCATCGCGACATTCGGAACGGGCGGCACAGTAACAGGCGTCGGCAGATACCTCAAGGAAAAAAATCCTGACATCAGAGTGATCGGCGTGGAACCCGCATCATCGCCGCTGGTGACAGAAGGCAAGGCCGGCCCGCACAAGATCCAGGGAATAGGCGCGAACTTCATCCCTGAAGTGCTGGAAGTGAAGCTCATGGACGAAGTCATAACCGTCACCGACGACGACGCGCTCGAAACGATGAAAGCGCTCGCGAAGACAGAAGGCCTGCTGGTCGGAGTTTCGGCCGGCGCTGCGGTATACGCGGCAGGACAGGTCGCAGCAAGACCTGAAAACGCAGGCAAGAGGATAGTCGTTGTACTGCCGGATACAGGCGAACGCTATCTGAGCATATTTTAATATGTATTTTTAACGCAAACAAAAGAGCTGCCTGGGACTTGCCCCGGCAGCTCTTTTGCTGTCATCACACTAATTTACTATTTATTTAGGAGAGGTGTTTGTTTTCCTCTTTTGGAGTGATTATATAATAACAGGGCATTATGCCGATTTGGAGTTATATATGTGAAGAAATCTTGAAAAGAGTGTGTCAGTCGCATGAGACAGAAAAATCGAGCTTGTTCGGCAAATGAGACGGAATCTTCAGAAAACAGAGCCGACGCGTTGCACTGCTCTCTAAAAATACGAACTATAAACAAAAAGAACGAGATATACATTCGAGTTTTGCGTGAAAATTTAACTTTTTTTGCGAATACAATTGATAAATTCAGTCGAAAGTGCTAACATTAGCGTATGATATAAATTTACGAAATAAACGTTTTTAATGATCTGGAAAGGACAAATTCGATGGTAAGAAGGATTTACGTTGAAAAGAAAAAAGGCTTTGATGTAGAAGCCGAAGCACTCTTTACAGATGTAAAGGAAAATTTACACCTCGAGGATCTATCAGGAATAAGGATCCTGAACCGTTACGATATGGACGGCATAGATGACGCTACTTATGAAGCGGCTAAATTTACAGTATTTGCAGAACCTGCCATAGACGTCGTGTATGAAGAGACGATGCCCGTGGATCTGAGTTCTGCTATTTTTTTCGCAGTTGAATACCTGCCGGGCCAGTATGACCAGAGAGCAGACTCGGCGTCACAGTGCATCAAGCTCATGAACGCCGAAGCAGACGCGACTGTAAAATTTGCAAGAGTGATAGTGCCTGAGGGAAACATCAGTGCCGCAGACCTCGAAGCGATAAAGAAATACTGCGTGAATCCGGTAGACTCGCAGATCGCTGCGAATGAAAAGCCGCAGGATCTGGAGATGGAGACGACCGTGCCTGAAGACGTCGCGGTGATAAAAGGCTTCAGGACGATGAGAGAACCGGATCTCGAAGACTACAGAAAAGAGATGGGCTTTGCGATGAGCCCTGAAGATATAAAATTCGTGCAGGAATATTATGCGCGCGATGAGCGCAGAGACCCGACCCTGACAGAGCTCAAAGTCATCGACACATACTGGTCGGACCACTGCAGACATACCACGTTCAACACGACACTCGAAGAAGTCGGCTTCGATGACAGCCCTTACGGCAGACTCGTGGCGCAGGCCTTTGCACAGTACCTCGACATCAGAAAAGACGTGTATGGCGACAGAGACAAGAATCTCTGCCTGATGGACATGGCATGCATCGGAGCAAAGTACCTCAAGAAGCACGGCAAGGCTGACGACCTCGACGAATCAGAAGAGATAAACGCATGCAGCATCAAGGTCAGGGCGAAGATCGACGGCAGGGAAGATGACTGGCTCGTGATGTTCAAGAACGAGACACACAACCACCCTACAGAGATCGAGCCGTTCGGCGGAGCAGCAACATGTCTTGGCGGAGCGATAAGAGACCCGCTTTCAGGCAGAGTCTACGTGTACCAGGCTATGAGAGTGACAGGTGCTGCAGATCCGAGGACGCCGGTAGAAGACACGCTGAGCGGCAAGCTGCCTCAGCGAAAGATCACGACGGAGGCTGCTCACGGATACAGTTCGTACGGCAACCAGATCGGACTTGCCACAGGCCTTGTAGACGAAGTTTACCACGACAACTACGTTGCCAAAAGAATGGAGATCGGAGCGGTAGTCGGGGCTGCACCTGCAGATCACGTGATAAGAAAGGTCCCTCAGAAGGGCGACGTTATAATACTGGTCGGCGGCAGGACAGGCCGCGACGGATGCGGCGGAGCTACAGGCTCGTCCAAGGAACACACGGAAGAATCGATACTGCAGTGCGGAGCAGAAGTCCAGAAGGGCAACCCGCCTGTAGAGCGAAACATACAGAGACTTTTCAGGAGAAAAGAAGTCGCTACACTGATAAAGCGCTGCAATGACTTCGGTGCCGGCGGTGTGTCGGTAGCCATCGGCGAGCTGGCCGACGGCCTTGAGATCAACCTCGATCTCGTGCCGAAGAAATACGAAGGCCTCGACGGCACAGAGCTCGCGATCTCGGAGTCGCAGGAAAGAATGGCAGTCGTGGTCGATGCCGACAAAGAGCAGGAATTCATAAAGTATGCAGCTGAGGAAAACCTCGAGGCCACTACGGTCGCAGAGGTGACCGACACGAACAGAGTCAGGATGTACTGGAGAGAAAAATGCATCCTCGATCTCAGCAGAGATTTCCTGAACACCAACGGAGCGCAGCAGTTTGCAAAAGCTTTCGCTGCTGATCCAAAGGCTGTAAAGGAGTCGGCCGGCGAGCTGGCTGACGTTCTCGTGGAGACGAAGACGAAAGAGCAGCTGCTGACAGACCTGAACTGCTGCAGCAAGAAGGGCCTGATCGAAAGATTCGACAGCACGATCGGAGCGGCTACGGTGCTGATGCCTCTCGGCGGCAAATACCAGCTCACTCCGGCGGCAGGAATGGCTGCGAAGCTGCCTGTAACAGAGGGTGAGACGGAAACGGCAACGATCATGAGCTACGGCTTCGACCCTGAGCTCGCTATGAGGAGTCCGTTCCACGGAGCGCTTTATGCAGTGATCGACTCAGTGACGAAGATCGCAGCGATGGGCGGCGACTACAGGAAGATCCGCCTGACTTTCCAGGAATATTTCGAAAAACTCGGCGAGGATCCGGCAAGATGGGGCAAGCCTATGGCAGCACTGCTCGGAGCGCTGAGAGTGCAGAAAGAACTGGAGATACCGGCAATAGGCGGAAAGGACAGCATGTCCGGCACGTTCATGGATATAGATGTGCCGCCGACACTTGCATCCTTTGCAATAACAACGGTCGATGCAGGCGATGTGGTATCGCCTGAGTTCAAGTTCGCGGGCAGCACGCTCGTGGCGCTGACATCGCCGGTGGACAAAGACGGAGTAATAGATTTTGAGATATACAGGAACAACATGCTGAAGGTCAGAGAGTTGGCAGCAGCCGGCAAGCTGCTGGCAGCAGACGCGATAGGACGCGGAGGACTTTACATGACTCTCGTAAAGATGGCAGTCGGCAACAGGATCGGCGCTGATGTCAGTGTCGAGGGCGACATGCTTTCGCCGATGTTCGGCTCGATGGTGATCGAGATCCCGGCAGGCGAGGATGTGGACAGCCTGATGGCCGGAGCTGTCTATGCGGTACTTGGAAAGACTAACGTATCCGGCAGTCTCGTGATAAACGGAGAAGCTGAGGATCTCGCGGAGATCACTGCAAAGTGGCAGGAGCCTGAGGAAAGCGTGTTCCCTGTAAGGACTGCGGATCAGCGCGGCGGCATCGACAAGACGCCTGTGGCACAGCCGTTCTTCACTCAGAGAAACATGACAGGACCGCTCGTAAAGGTCGCAAAACCTAGAGTAGTGATACCGGCGTTCCCGGGAACGAACTGCGAGATGGATTCGGCGAGAGCGTTCAGGAAAGCCGGCGCTGAAGCGGACATCCATATAATAAGGAACCTCACGACAGCTCAGCTGGAGGATTCGATAAAGGAACTCGGACAGAAGATCAGGACGAGCCAGATCATCATGATCCCGGGCGGCTTCTCAGGCGGAGACGAACCGGACGGCTCAGCGAAGTTCATCACTGCAGTTTTCCGAAATCCTGGGATCAAGGATGCGGTCGCTGAACTGCTCGAGAAGAGAGACGGTCTGATGCTCGGTATATGCAACGGTTTCCAGGCACTGATAAAGCTGGGTCTCGTTCCGTACGGAAAGATCACGGACGGCACGGAAAACAGCCCGACGCTGACCTACAACAGGATCGGCCGCCACGCGTCGTGTCTCGTGAGGACCGGTGTGACGTCGGTGAAGTCACCTTGGCTGGCAGGCGTGAGTGTGGGCGATGTGTTCACGATCCCGGTATCGCACGGCGAAGGAAGGTTCATCGCGAGCGAGGAAGTGCTGCAGCAGCTGGCTGCAAACGGTCAGATCGCTACGCAGTATGTGGGATTTGACGGCAAGCCTTCGATGGATATCGCTTTCAATCCTAACGGGTCGGCAATGGCGATCGAGGGCATCACATCACCGGACGGAAGAGTATTCGGCAAGATGGGACATTCGGAAAGGATCGGCAGAGATCTCTACAAGAACGTTCTCGGCGAGAAAGATCAGAAGATCTTCGAGTCGGGCGTTAAATACTTTAAATAGATGAAACCCCTGCTGCAGGACGGCGCCCGGCGCTGCCCTCGCAGGGATAACCTTAATGTCGACTTGCAGTCGACACACTAATGAAACACCGCAAGGGTATAACCTAGATGTCGGTCTTTGACCGACAAATAATTGAAGCTCCCTGTGGGAGTAACCTGATGTCGGTCGCAGGCCGACACACTAATGAAACCCTAAAGGATAACCTGATGTCGATCTGCGATCGACACACTAATGAAAGGAGTGCATTATGAAGGTTGGAATAGTGATGGGCAGTAAATCGGATTATCCGGTAGTCCAGAAAGCAGAGCAGATGCTCGAGAATTTCGGCGTAGAATATGAAACTAGGATCATTTCGGCACACAGGACGCCGAAACAGGCTGAACAGTTCGCGGCAGACGCAGAGGGCAGCGGCTTTGGCTGCATCATAGCAGCGGCAGGCAAAGCTGCGCACCTGGCGGGAGTCCTGGCGGCAACGACGCCGCTGCCGGTGATAGGTATACCGATGAAATCAAGCACTATGGACGGACTCGATTCGCTTCTTTCCGTGGTGCAGATGCCAAAAGGCGTGCCGGTCGCAACAGTTGCGATAGACGGCGCGGAAAACGCAGCGCTGCTGGCAGTCCAGATCCTGAGCACAGCAGATCCGGCGCTCAGAGAAGCCATCAAGGCTTTCAAGAAAAAGCAGGAAGAAGAGATCATCGCGCTCGACCGCGAATTCAACGAATCTAAGAACAAATAGAATGAACGATACACAGGAGGTTTACGATATGAAGAAATTAGAACAGCTTTACGAAGGCAAGGCAAAGAAAGTTTTCAAGACAGACGATCCCAAATGTCTGATAGTTGATTATAAAGATGATGCGACAGCATTCAATGGCGAGAAAAAAGGTCAGATCGTAGGAAAAGGCGTAGTCAACAACACGATGACGAACATCATCCTGCAGCTTCTGGAGCAGAAAGGCGTGCCTACTCACTACATTGAGCAGATCAGCGACAGAGAGACGATCGTAAAGGCAGTGAAGATTCTTCCGCTGGAAGTCATCACGAGAAACATCTCAGCCGGCTCCTTTGCAAAGAGATACGGCGTTGAAGAAGGCATCGTGTTCGACAAGCCGACATTCGAGCTTTCATACAAGAACGACGACCTCGGCGATCCGCTCATGTGTGAGTCACATGCACTCGCGCTCAAGCTGGTGACAGAGGAGCAGCTCGAAAAAGTGAAGGCATATACGGCAACAGTAAACGAAACGCTGAAGGAATTTTTCCTCGACAAAGGTCTCAAGCTGGTAGACTTCAAGATCGAATTCGGACTTTACGACGGTGAAGTGATCCTGGCAGACGAGATCTCGCCTGATACATGCAGGCTCTGGGACGTAGAGACGAACGAAAAGATGGATAAGGACAGATTCAGAAGAGACCTCGGCAAGATCGAAGAGACATATGCCGAAGTCCTCAGAAGAGTGAAAAACGACTAGCCCGCGCTTTTGCGAAAAAATCACGTTAAAGATCCGTGTGTGGAGGAGAATATAAATGGAAGACAAAAAACTTACATATAAAGACGCCGGTGTTGACACCAAAGAAGGCGAGCGTGCAGTATCGCTGATGAAAGAGCACGTGAAAGGGACTTTCAATGAAAACGTGCTGACAGGCCTAGGTAGCTTCGGCAGCCTTTTCAGCCTCGATGTGAAAGGCATGACTCAGCCGGTGCTGGTGTCCGGAACTGACGGCGTGGGAACGAAGCTCAAGATCGCGTTCCTGATGGATAAGCATGACACCGTAGGTATCGACTGCGTTGCGATGTGCGTCAACGACGTGCTGTGCCAGGGTGCAAAACCGCTGTTTTTCCTGGATTACATCGCGACAGGCAAGGTAAAGGCGGAGAAGATCGCAGATATCGTAAAGGGCATAGCTGACGGCTGCAAACAGTCGGGCAGTGCGCTCGTAGGCGGCGAGACTGCCGAGATGCCGGACTTTTACAGCGAAGGCGAATACGATATGGCGGGATTTTCAGTCGGTATCGTGGACAGGGACAGGATCATCACAGGTGAGAAAGTCGCTGTCGGCAACAAGATCATAGGCATCCCGTCAAGTGGTATCCACAGCAACGGATATTCGCTGGTGAGAAAAGTGTTCTTTGACAAGATGGACATGAAGGTGACTGACTACGTCGAGGAGCTGGGACAGACTCTCGGAGAGGCGCTGCTGACTCCGACCAGAATATATGCAGACGCATGCGATGCAGTGCTGCCGAAATTCGATATAAAGGGGATAGTTCATATAACCGGAGGCGGATTCTTCGAAAACATTCCCAGGATCCTCCCTGCCGGTACAGCTGTTTCCATCGACGTGGGAAGCTGGAAAGTGCCGCCGATCTTCCCGTATATCAAGAAGTGCGGCAATATAGACAGGAAAGAGATGTTCTCGACCTACAACATGGGTGTGGGTATGATGATGGTAGTCGACGCTGCTGATGCCGGCGCTGTCGTGGCTGCGCTGGCGGCTGCGGGTGAAAACGCATCGGTGATAGGCGAAGTCGTGGAAATGAAGGATGAAAAGGTCATCCTCAACTATAACGAATAGAGGTCAGGGAAAATGAGTGATAAAACGAAGGTGGCGGTCCTCGTCTCGGGCGGGGGCACGAACCTGCAGGCGCTGATAGACAAGATCGCGGCGGAGGAGCTTCCTGAAGCGGAGATCGTCGAGGTCATATCGAGCAAAGAGGGCGCGTTTGCACTGGAAAGGGCTGCACGTGCGGGCATCCCGACGGCTGTTGCAAAGTCGCAGGCTGACGTGCTGGCGGAGCTGAAAAGATCCGGCGCGGAGATGATCGTGCTGGCAGGCTATATGAAGGTGCTTTCGCCGGAGATCATAGAGAATTACAGGAACAGGATAATCAACATACATCCGTCGCTGATACCGAAGTACTGCGGCAAGGGGTTCTACGGGATAAGAGTGCACCAGGCGGTGATAGCCGGCGGTGAAAAGGAAAGCGGTGCGACCGTGCATTACGTCGACGAGGGAGTCGACACGGGCAGGATAATCCTGCAGGAAAAGGTGCCGGTGCTGCCGGGCGATACGCCTGAGGAGCTGGCGGCAAGAGTGCTGGTAACGGAGCACAGGATCCTGGCGGAAGGCTTGAGGATCGCGATAGCTGAAATGAAGCCCCTGGAGGGGTAACCTTTATGTCGACTTGTCAGTCGACACACTAATGAAACCCCTTGGCAGGGATAACCTTTATGTTAGCTCTGCGAGCCAACAAATCAATGAAACCCCTTGGCAGGGATAACCTGATGTCGACCTGCGGTCGACAAATATATGAAATACCACAAGGGTATAACCTTTATGTCGACCTGTGGTCGACAAATATATGAAATACCACAAGGGTATAACCTTTATGTCGACCTGTGGTCGACAAATATATGAAAGGAGCAATTTAATGGGTGGAGTAATAGGTTTTGTTTCTAAACAGGACTGCGTGATGGATCTGTTCTTCGGCACAGACTACCATTCACATCTTGGGACCAAGAACGGAGGAATGTGCGTGCTGCAGGACAGCGGCAGCTTCAAGCGTTCTATCCATAATATAGAAAACTCACCTTTCAGAAGCAAATTTGAAGCGGACATAGAAGAGATGTCCGGAAAGATGGGAATAGGCGCGATAAGCGACGGCGATCCGCAGCCGCTGACAGTTCACAGCAGGCAGGGAGACTACGCCATCACTACAGTAGGGCGCATAAACAATAAAGCCGAACTCGTAAAGGAGCTGCTGGACGGCATGTCCGGACAGTTCATGTCGATGAGCGGCGGAGACATAAACAACACGGAACTCGTGGCGGCGCTCGTTTCCACGGGAAAGGATCTCGTGGACGGCATCAAGATCGCACAGGCAAAGATCGACGGATCCATGACGATGCTGATACTCACGAAGGACGGCCTTTACGCGGCAAGGGACAAATACGGCAGGACGCCGCTGATCATAGGGCAGAAAGACGGCGCGTACTGCGCGGCTTCGGAGTCATTCGCATTCATAAACGTAGGATATAAATACAAGCGCGAGCTGGGGCCGGCAGAGATCGCATTCATCACGGCGGACGGTGAAGAGACAGTTGCCGATCCGCAGAACGAGATGAAGATCTGCGCATTCCTGTGGACGTATTTCGGATATACGACTTCGATATATGAAGGGCGCAACGTCGAGCTGATGAGAAACAGCAACGGCGGACTTCTTGCAGAAAAAGACGGAGACCTGGACGTGGACTACGTTGCAGGAGTGCCGGACAGCGGAGTGGCTCACGCACTGGGATATGCCAACAAATCGAGAGTGCCTTATGCTAGACCTCTCATCAAATACACGCCAACATGGCCGAGAAGCTTTATGCCTCAGAACCAGAAGGCGAGAGACCGCATAGCTAAAATGAAGCTCGTGCCGGTTTTCCAGATCATAAAGGACAAGAAATTCGTGCTGATAGATGACTCGATCGTAAGAGGGACGCAGCTTTCCCAGACGGTCAGCTACCTGATAGACAACGGCGCGAAAGAGATACACGTGAGGTCGGCATGTCCGCCTATAATGTACGGATGCAAATACCTGAACTTTTCACGTTCGGTAAGCGACCTCGAGCTCATCACGAGACGAGTGATCCGCGACCTCGAAGGCATAGAAGCCGAGGAGGTCTCGCAGGAGCTGCTCGCCGAGTACACAGACAGCAAGACCGAGAAGCACCAGGCTATGGTCGAGGAGATAAGGAAGAGACTCAAGTTCGACAGCCTGAGATTCCAGGATCTCGAGGATACAGTCAAGGCGATAGGAGTGGACAAATGCAAGCTCTGCACCTACTGCTGGGATGGAAGGGAGTAGATCACAATGCAGAAAAAATCACTGTCATCACTGCTCAGCAGCAATGCGTACCCGGGCAGAGGCATAGTAATAGGAAAATCAGAAGACGGCAGATACGCGGTGACGGCGTATTTCATCATGGGCAGGAGCGTGAACAGCAGGAATCGCGTGTTCGTGACACAGGACGAGGGCATCAGGACGGAAGCGTTCGATCCTTCGAAGCTCAGCGATCCGAGCCTGATAATATATGCACCGGTAAGAGTGCTTGGAAATTCGACGATCGTGACGAACGGCGATCAGACAGACACGGTATACGATCTGATGTCAGAGGGAAAGACGTTCGAGCAGGCGCTTCGCACGCGTGAGTTCGAGCCTGACGATCCGAACTTCACCCCGAGGATATCAGGGATCATGAACGTGGAAAACGGCAGCTATGACTTTGCGATGTCCATACTCAAAAGCGACGACGGAAATCCCGAGTTTTGCATAAGAAACACGTTCGCTTACGAAGGATGCCCGGCAGGCGAAGGCCGTTTCATACATACATATGTAGGCGACGGTAACCCGCTCCCGAGCTTTGAGGGCGAACCTGAGAAAGTCGACATCACCGGAGACATAGACGCGTTTGCGGATACGGTGTGGAACAGCCTCAACGAAGACAACAAGGTATCGCTGTTCGTGAGATTCATAGATATCGAGACAGGAAAATACGATACGCGCATCATAAACAAGAACAAATAGCCGCGCTTTGAGTGCCGCACGGCGCCGGATGCGGACATGCCCGGCATTTCGGACATCACCACGCGCCGGGCGCGATATACGATGTCAGAAGACGCGCCAGGCGCCCCGGCATGAAAGACTTTGCAAGATTTGCATAAGGAGAAATCGAATGAAAGAATTAGAATTAAAATACGGATGCAACCCCAACCAGAAGCCTTCCCGCATTTTCGTGGAAAACGGTGAGCTGCCGATCGAAGTGCTGAACGGCAGACCAGGCTACATCAACTTCCTGGATGCGTTCAACGGCTGGCAGCTGGTGAAGGAGCTCAGGGAAGCGACAGGACTTCCGGCTGCGACATCGTTCAAGCATGTTTCGCCGGCCGGAGCTGCAGTGGGACTCCCGCTCAGCGACGTTGAAAAAAAGATCTACTGGGTCGACGATCAGGGTGACATGTCGCCGCTGGCATGCGCGTATGCGAGAGCGAGAGGCGCAGACAGGATGTCGTCGTTCGGCGATTTCATATCGCTTTCGGACGTATGCGACGTGGACACAGCCAACATCATAAAGCGCGAGGTTTCCGACGGCGTGATCGCGCCGGGCTACGAGCCGGAAGCGCTGGAGATCCTGAAGACAAAGAAAAAAGGAAACTACAATATAATCAAAATAGATCCGGAGTACAAGCCTGATCCTGTGGAAAGGAAGCAGGTGTTCGGCGTGACGTTCGAGCAGGGCAGGAACGAGATGCCTATAGATGAGGCGTTCCTGGGAAAGCTCGTGACGGAGAACAAGGATGTTCCGGACGATGTAAAGCGCGACCTGATAATCGCACTGATAACGCTGAAATACACGCAGTCGAATTCAGTCTGCTATGTAAAGGGCGGGCAGGCGATCGGCATCGGCGCCGGTCAGCAGTCGAGGATCCACTGCACGAGACTCGCAGGTCAGAAGGCTGACAACTGGCTTCTCCGCCAGTGCCCTAAAGTGCTCGAGCTCCCGTTCAGAGAAGACGTCGGAAGACCGAACAGGGACAATGCTATCGACGTTTACATGAGCGACGACTATATGGACGTACTGGCTGACGGCGAGTGGGAAAAGGTCTTCACAGAGAAGCCGGATCCGCTCACGAGAGAGGAAAAGAGAGCGTGGCTCGACCAGATGGACGGCGTGGCGCTGGGATCAGACGCTTTCTTCCCGTTCAGCGACAATATCCAGAGGGCGTACCGCAGCGGCGTGAAATATATCGCGCAGCCGGGCGGCTCGATCAGAGACGATCTTGTGATAGAAGCATGCAACGAGTACGGCATCGCGATGTACTTCTCGGGCATGAGACTGTTCCATCACTGATAGCGGCAGGCATGACAAGGAGGTTCACTGATGAAAGTTTTAGTTGTGGGCGGAGGCGGCAGAGAGCATGCGATATGCTGGAAGCTGGCGCAGAGCCCCAAAATCGATAAATTGTACTGCGCTCCGGGAAATGCCGGGATCGCGGCGGTCGCAGAATGCATAGACGTCAGTGCCGAGGACATCCCAGGCATCTGCAGCTTTGCATCTGACGAAAAGATCGATCTGGCGGTCATCGGACCGGAGGTGCCGCTTGCGATGGGTATAGTGGATGAGCTGGAAAAGTGCGGAGTGCGGGTATTCGGGCCTAATAAGAAATGCTCGCAGCTCGAAGCCAGCAAGTCGTTCACCAAGGCATTCCTTGCAAGGCATGATATCCCGACGGCAGGCTACAAAGAGTTCACTGACAAGGACGAGCTGCTTTCAGCAGTCGGGATCTACGGATACCCGATGGTGCTCAAGGCTGACGGGCTTGCAGCCGGAAAAGGTGTTGTGATCCCTGAGAATGAAGCGGATGCAAAGGCTGCGATCGAGGAAATGATGGGCCGGAAGGTCTTCGGTTCGGCTGCTGACAAGGTAGTGGTGGAGGAATTCCTGACAGGTATCGAGGCGTCGATGCTCTGCTTCGTGGATGAAAATTCGATAGTGCCGATGGAATCTGCGCAGGATTACAAGAGGATATTCGACGGAGACAAGGGGCCGAACACAGGCGGCATGGGAACTTACTCGCCGAGCCTTGTGTTCACGCCGGAGCTCGAAAAGCAGATAAGAGAGCAGATACTGGAGCCGACGCTCAAGGGATTCCAGAAAGACGGACTGGATTTCAGGGGAGTGCTGTTCATCGGCCTGATGATATCTGAAGACGGTCCAAAGGTGATAGAATTCAACAATCGCTTCGGAGATCCGGAGACTCAGTCGGTGCTGCCGCGACTCGAAAGCGATTTATTGGATATTTTCGTTGCGGTCACTGAAAACAGGCTCGCAGATGTCGAGATAAAGTGGAGCGATGAAAAGGCAGTGTGTGTAGTTGCTGCATCGGGCGGATATCCCGGCAGCTACGAGAAAGGCAAAGTGATCAGCGGACTCGATGACGTCGACGATGACGTGATCGTCTTCCATGCCGGTACAGCTGCAAAGGCGGCAGGTCAGTGCGAGGCAGAGGCTGGAGCTGATCTCGAGGCCAGGGCGGGGGCCGGATGCGGATGCTGCTGTTCAGGCGGCGCCTCGGCAAGCGAGGCAGGTGCCGCGGAGGGCGTGGAGACCGTGATCGTAACTTCAGGCGGCAGAGTGCTCGGCGTCACAGCTCTCGGCAAAACGCACGAAGAAGCCCGTGCCAAGGCATATGACAATATCCGCAGGATCAGCTTTGACGGCATGCAGTACAGAAAAGACATCGGAACAATCAATCGGCGATAGGCGATCGGTGAGCGATATTCGCCGGAGCTCCGGTACAGACAGATCCTGTTAATAGTTCTGGGCGATTTGGACATATGAAAATCGGCAGATAAAACGATATCAATGTAAAAGCGCTGTTCGACTTGAAAAGACGAGTCGGACAGCGCTTTTGAAATTACATTGAATAACCGTGCACCAGCGGATAGTTGTGCGCTGATGCGGCAGCTTCAGGCGGGAAATGCGGAAAATGCCTTGCTCAAGTCATAAACATCTCTGCTATAACTGTGGCTATAATTTCTTGATTTCCTCTTCGGTGAGACCGGTAATTTCTTTGATAAGCCGGATATCGAGTTTTTTAGCCAGCATCTTTCGTGCGATGTCACGCTCAGTTTCGATACGCCCGGTTTTCTCGCCTTCGATCCTGCTGCGCTTTCCGTTCCGGCCGGCATTGGGGGGGGGTGGTCAGGATCCTGTTCACTGATATTGTATGCTCCCTGTCAAGCAGACAGATGAAAAAAATAGAATCTGTTCTTCGGTCGATTCCAGCCTCGCGAAGTTCTATTTTCCCTCACCTCAGAATACATTTTAATCAGGGAAATATAACGTATATAAAGGAGGCGCGCTTATGGAAAATCACACAGTCACGATAGAGAATCGCGACACTGTAACGGTCACGGATATCCGTGAAATAGACAGTTTCGATGAGGAAGAGGTCAGAGCCACGCTCGGAAAAGGCGCGATGATAATAAAAGGTTCCGGACTGCATATACATATGCTCGATCTCGATGAGGGCAGAGCAGTCGTGACAGGGACTGTGGATTCGCTCATGTACGTTAAAGTCAGGGAAAAAGGCGAAAAAGGATTTTTCGCCAGGCTGATGAAGTGATGAAATGCTGACAGAGCTTATAACCCGGCAGGCCGGGACGCTGGCGGTGATGGCAGGCGCAGGCGTACTGGCAGAAACCCTGTGGCAGCTTTTGCGCCTGGCACAGCGAAAAACCACGTCAAAATGCATCCGTCTGGTACAGGAAGCACTGTTCTGGGCGACATGCTGTGCAGTGATCCCGGAATTCCTGTATTACGCAGCGTATGGCAGGCTCTCCGTGCATGCGTTTTTGGGCTTTTCCGCAGGGGTGTTATTGTGGAAAAAAATCTGCTGTGGTATAATCAGTGCATGGGTAAAAGACGACGAAGTACAGAATTCAAAAACAACAGCCAGGTCATCGACATGGAGCAGGCCAGAAAACAAAGGCTGGAAAAAAGACGGGCGGAAAGAGCGAAAGAAGAAGCGAAAGCTAAAGCAGCCGCCAGACAGAACACAAGAGGAAAAATGGCTATCAGAAAAAACCGCGCGAGACGGAGAATAATGATAGGCCTTGTTATTGTACTCATTTTAGGGCTGTTTTCGTTTTCCATATTCAATATATTCTCGCTGAAACGCGAGCAGCATGATGCAGAAGCGCAGAAACGCGAGCTTATAGAAGAAAAAGAGCAGCTCGAAAAAGAACTTGAGGAAGTAAACGACCTCTCGAATGTTGAGGAGCAGGCGCGCGATCAGCTCAGACTGATAAAGCCCGGAGAAACTATTTTTCTGTTCCCTGACTCGATCACCAACAGCGATGACAGCAGTGACGATAGCGACAGCGATAAAAGCTCCGACCAGCAGTAAACAGCATTGGGCCGGGCGGCAGCAAAGCGCAGGCCGGCAGGCGCCGGGATAGGCGGCGAGCAGACGGAGCAGACAGCGCAGGAACACAGGACAGTGTAATAATGAAAATAAAAGAGATAATAATCGTCGAAGGACGTGACGATACGGCGGCGGTCAAAAAAAGTGTGGATGCCGTCACAATAGAAACACATGGATATGGTATAACAAGGAGAACCTGGGAACTTATCGAAAAGGCATACGCCGAGAAAGGCATCATAATCTTTACCGATCCGGATCACGCCGGAAGGCAGATAAGAAAAAAACTGACGGAAAGATTTCCGGATGCAGGGCAGGCTTTTCTCGACAGAAGCGATGCCACTAAGGATGGAGACATAGGCATCGAGAACGCATCGCCGGATAGCATAAGAGCTGCGCTTTCCATGGCGCACTGCACACTGGAAAACGGCAGTGCGGCAGAGGAGCTGGACGTTCAGGACATGATAAGGTACGGCCTGACAGGACAGGCGGATTCTGCCTTTAAACGAAAAGTCGCAGGTAAAGCGCTGGGGATAGGGTACTGCAATGGCAGGACATTCCTGCAGCGACTCAATAAATTCGGGATCACAAAAGAAAAGCTGGAAAAAACTTTGCAGGAGACATAGAGATACAGATGAAATTATATTCACCATCAACGATACATGATATCAGAGAACAATACGATTTCAAGCTGTCAAAAAGCCTCGGACAGAACTTCATAACAGATCGGAATGTGATCGAGAAGATCATCGAAGGCGCACAGATCGGTCCGGATGATATGGTCATAGAGATCGGTCCGGGGATCGGAGTGCTGACAGCGGCAGCAGCAGAGCAGGCGGCCAGAGTGGTAGCCATCGAGATAGACAGCAAGCTCATACCGATACTGTCGGAGACACTTGCCGGATATGACAACATCCGCATAGTCAATCAGGATGTATTGAAAACGGATATAAACGAAATAATAGATGAAGAAAGATCAGCCGGGACGTTTACAGGCAATGTCAAGATACTCGGCAATCTGCCGTATTACATCACCACCCCGATAATCATGGGTATACTGGAAAACGGCACTGAGGCTGAAAGCATCACTATCATGATGCAGAAGGAGGTCGCTGACAGGATAAAAGCGGCACCGGGCGGCAAGACGTACGGTGCGCTTTCCGTGGCAGTCCAGTATTACTGCACCGTCGAGCAGGTGGCAATCGTTCCGAAAGAAGTATTCATACCGAGACCAAAGGTGGATTCATCAGTTCTGCACCTTTCCATAAGAAGTGAAAGGCCGGTGGAGCTCACTGATGAAAAGACCTTTTTTGCGTGCATAAAACACGGATTCGGGCAGAGGAGAAAGACGCTGCTCAATTCACTTACGGGAGTAAACGGCCTTTCAAAGGATGAAGTCAGATCTGTACTGCAGGAAGCAGGGATAGATCCGGTCAGAAGGGCTGAAACACTTGATATAAAAGAATTTGCAGTCATTGCGAATATAGTGGCTGCGCATTGTGGGAGATAAGAAAGATGGAAAAGCTGAAGAAATTCTGCAACAAATATCTGAAGAATTACGTTGTATTATTATTTGTGACAGCAATAGTTCTTGATCTTATTATAGAAACTCTTGCAAGACATTCACTGATCCAGGGGGTGCTGTTTCTGGTGCAGAGCCCGCTGGTATCTCTGTGCAATGTACTGCTGATCTTTGCTGTCATATCGCTGGCGCTGCTGTTCAGGCGGCGCGTGTTCGCCATGTGCATGCTGTCGCTCATATGGCTTGCGCTCGGCATAATCAATGGTGTCATACTTTCCAACAGGATGACGCCGTTCACGGTATACGACCTGAAGAGTCTGAAAGACGGCATGTCGATAGTGTCGACATATTTCAAGCCGCTCACTATAATACTGTCTCTTGCGGGAATAGCGGCGCTTGTATTCGCGTTCATAATACTGTTCCGTAAAGCGCCGAGACTCAAGGAAAAGGTGAACTATAAGAAGGCTGTTGCGACGATCGTTGTGATCGCACTGATAACGGTCGGTGCGTTCCAGGCTGCGATCAGAACAGGTGTGCTGGATACGTTCTTCGGCAACCTGGCATACGGATACAGAGACAACGGAGTTCCGTACGGATTCCTGGTGACATGGATGGATAAAGGTATCGGCAAGCCGGACGGCTATTCTGAAGAAAAAATAAAGAGCATCTTCAAGAGCGGAGAGCTGGGCGACGACGGTATTTACACGCCGGGCGAGGATGACGATACGGATGTGGCAAACAAGCCGAATATCATATTCCTGCAGCTTGAGTCGTTCATAGATCCGACGCAGGTCGAAGGGCTGGAATTTTCCAAAGATCCGACGCCGAACTACAGGAAGCTTATGAAGGAATATTCATCAGGCTACCTGACAGTCCCTGCAGTAGGTGCGGGAACTGCAAACGTCGAATTTGAAGTGATGACGGGAATGAGCGTCAAGTTCTTCGGACCCGGAGAATATCCGTACAAGGAGATCCTGAGAACGACGACATGCGAGTCGACTCCTTATGATCTCAAGCAGCTCGGATATTCATCGCATGCGATCCATAACCACAGAGGCGCATTTTACGGCAGGAACAAAGTATTTTCAAATTTGGGATTTGACACGTTCACAAGCCTCGAATACATGAACAACGTGATGAAGACGCCGAAAAACTGGGCGAAGGACGCGCTCCTCACAGAGCAGATAGTAGACGCACTCGACAGTACCGAGGGCACTGACTATATATACACGATCTCCGTTCAGGGTCACGGCAAGTACCCGACCGAACAGGTGATCGAGAACCCTTCAGTCACGGTGACGAAGGCGGATTCAGAGGAGCAGCGCTGGACGTATGAGTACTATGCGAACCAGGTGTACGAGATGGATCTTTTCGTAAAGGAGCTTACGGATACTCTCGCATCATATGATGAGGACGTCGTGCTCATCATGTATGGAGACCATCTGCCGGCACTCGACATGGAAGAAAGCGACATGAAATCGGGATCGCTTTACAAAACTCAGTACATCATATGGAACAATTTCGGCATGGAAAAGCAGGACAAGGACATCAATGCATATGAGCTGACGTCTGATGTCCTCAGCAGACTTGATATTTCGGTCGGCATGATGAACAAATACCAGCAGAACCACAAAAGCGACAAAAACTATCTCGCGAACCTCGAAGCACTGTCGTACGACATGCTTTACGGCAAGCAGTATATATACGGTGGCAAGAACCCTTACGAGCCGACGAAGCTGAAGATGGGCGTCAAGGATATCAGGATCGACGAGGTCGTGAAGATAGGCGAGAATTACTACATCAAAGGACAGAACTTCACGGAGTACAGCAAGATATCGCTCGATGGCGAGATTCTCAAGACTGTCTACCTCGGGCCGACGATACTCGCGCTCAAGGAGGAAGTCGATCCGGCTGACGTTTCGAGGATGAAGATAAGTCAGGTCGAGAAGAACAAGGAGGTCCTGAGCACGACCGAGTAGGAAGGGCAGTGCGTTCTTTTGGCAGCTGCGTGTCCAGGCAGAAGTGTGTAGCTGTAGTATGTGATGGGCTTCAGGACAGCCGGGCCGCTGCGGTGACGGCGGCTCTCCGCATGATATGAGGTATGATATGGTTAAACAGAAGATAAAAGTACTGGCGATAAATACTAGCCCGCGGAAGGGGCGCAATACCGATCAGCTTCTCGATGAAGTGATCGCGGGCTGTCTGTCAGTGTCGTCAGGTGCGGGCAAAGGTGCAGACGCCGGCTCTGCCTATTCAGGATCCGCCTCCGGATTTACCGGGTCCGTCGAAGTCGAGGTAAAGCGCATGGGCGTTTACGAGGCGGCTGATGACGAGCTCAAGTTCTGCAGAGGCTGCTGGGCATGTGCAAAGACCGGCAGTTGTGTATGCGGCGATGATTTTATAAAGCAGATACACGATGCGATCGCATCATCAGATGTCGTGATTTTTGGAGTGCCCGTGTATTTTTACAGCGTCACTGCGCAGTGCAAGGCGATAATGGATCGCGCCCTGGCATATATGCCGATAGGGAACGGCAAGGTGTCTGCGACAGCTATAACCTGCGGCAGTGCGGGAGTTGCCAGCACGCTCCAGGCGCTGCAGAGCTTTTACAGCTGCAATGATTTTGTCGATGCGGGCTGGGTCGCTACTTATGGAAAGACGAGCGATAAAGTAAAGGGCAGAGAAGTTGCATACGGTCTGGGAAGAAAAGCGGTGAGACTTGCAGCGATGCTGAAAGATACTTACGATGCTGCAAAAGCTGCAAATGCTGCAGGTGACAGTGAGCTGCTCGAGGACCTTGAGCACAGCAATCATTTTGCGTATGGAACGCATACGTTCTAGAGTTCGGACAATGTGTTTTGCACGGATTCGATCAGTTCGCGTCCCGGAGATACCATTCTATGACTGTTATATTACCTTCAGTGATCTGCGCGATCACATGGAGGTTTTTTTGTGCGCCGATTTTACCATTCCCGGAAAGGGTGTCCGTGGCAGAGGCGTCGAAGCCTGCAGATGATCCGACAGATCCTCTGACCGGCACATCAAAAGAAAAACTGCCGCCGTTTCTTGAAATAGTGATGACGGTGCTGTTGTCTCCGTCCGGACGGTACTTCAGCTCCCCGTTTTTGTCAGCCAGCGAATTGCCGTCGTCAGATGCGAGTATCGTGAGTATATCGACAGCGGTCGATTCCGCATCGTAGTAGTCGGCATAGCTGCGGGCGTTTGACTTTGCAGTGTCGAGCTTTTCGGATGCCGATGAAAGCGTTATCGCAGCGAAGCAGGTCGTTGCAAATACGACGAAGACGATCCCGATCATTACGGCCGCAGATACAAAGGTAAGCCTGAAAGGAAGTATATCGCTGACCGCATCATAAAAACTGCCGCCATTTCGCTCCGTTCGCCGGTAGCTGTCGCGTCTGTCGAATCTGCTGACCCTGTCACGCCTGTCGCATCTGTTGGATTTATCACGCTCGGTTTGTCTCTTGCCGTGATTGTTGCTCGCACTCGTGCTGCGCTCACTGTTCGGATTCATCTGGCGTCTGCCGGTGTCGGCATACTGTTCAGATGAGCGCGCATCGTTGTTAGCTTTCATGAAACCTCCCCTCCTTTCTTCTTGTTTTCTTCCTACAGCGCTTTGAATGTAATGCTGTAAAATTCTGCACCTGTATCGGTGGCAAAAAAGCTGATTGTATATTCAAAAGCGTTTCCTGCATCACTTATTGAGGTTCTGGTGATGACGGCTCGGCAGGTGTGTGCCGCCTGAGATGTCGGATTCAGTTTGTCATCATAATAAAGAGTCAGCGTATTTTCGGTGATATCGATCTGACTGTGAGACGTCATCAGCTGACTCGCTTTTGTAAGATCGCCATGCGATGCTTTGAGAGTTTCCGCGATCGAAGTCGATTCGATGACGGCGCGATCCAGCAGACGGGCTTCAGCATAATATTTGTCCGCTCTCACGAACATGCAGACGCAAAGCGCTATGACAGCGATGATCAGTATTGCAGCTGTTACCGCAGCGGTGATCAGCACTGCTTTTTTTGATATTTTCTGTGTCATCTGTTTTATCATCGGCTGCCTCCTCCATCAGTTCCCTGCGCCGTTTGCCAGACTCAGCGCTATCGTGTGACTTTCACCGGTTTTCATAACCATAGTGATCTCGATCAGCCCGGGTTCCGGCACACGAAAATCAGCGGTCGTCATAGGCATGATCTTCTCTCCGGATTCGGGATCGACATTTTTTCCGGCAGCAGCGATATTTTTCATGAGATATCCGTTGTTGCTGTAGATCCATGTTTCGCGGACTTCCCCACTCGTCTCGTCGGTCCTTGAGAGAACCAGCGCCGGGAGCTTTCCGCCTAGAGAAGCCGTCCTTGCCTGAGAGAAATCAGTGCACTGCCGCATTTCCGCTGTAAAAAATCCGACCGCATCTGAAAACGCCTGCTGAGACCTGTTTTCGGCGGAATTCCTGTAAATATTGCTGCCGAGGATCGCCAGCGCAACAGATAGCCCTGTTACCGCGATGACGATGACCGCGATGACGAAGATATGCAGTTGCTTTTCAGTAAGATTCATAAACTTTTTCATATCAGTTAAGTATATCAATTTTTCAGTCAGGTATCAATCTTTTAGCTGTCTATAAGATCCGCAGATCGTACGCCCATGCGAGCATCTCCTCGCTCCGCCTCCACATAACCGGTTGATTTTACGCCACAAGCTTAGTATCATATCAGTAGAAAGATAAGAGGAATAAAATATGAGAAAATACAGAGTGCCGCTGCTGGAAACCGAGCGGCTTTATCTTAGAAAATGGAGTAAAAAAGACGCCGCCGACGTTTTCGAATACGCAAAGGACCCTGCGGTCGGCCCGATTGCCGGCTGGAAACCGCATACCAGCCCGGCCGAGTCCAAAATGATAATAAATGAAGTTTTTCTGCAGAAAATGTCATGGGCCATCGAAGACAAGGAAAGCGGCAAGGTGATCGGCAGCATCGGATTCGAAAAGGACAAGTTCCGCCCCGACATACAGAGCCGCGAGATGGGATACTCACTTTCGCGCGAGTACTGGGGGCGCGGCCTGATGACCGAAGCCGCAAAGAAACTGATCGAGTACGCATTCGAAGTGATGGGACTCGAAGTGCTTGCGATAACAACGAGTGACAGGAACCTCAGGAGCCAGCGCGTGATCGAAAAGTGCGGCTTTGTATATGAGGGAAGACTGAGAAATTCATACAAGATCTACGACGGAACAGTGACGGAGCTCAGATGCTACTCGATGCTCCGCGAAGAATACGCAGCGATGAAGAGAGGCGAGATAAATGGCTAAGAAGAAGGATAAACAGACACATAAGACGAACGCAGTCAGGATAGTGGAGGCCGAAGGCGTTCCGTATAATATGTACACTTACGATGCACCGGACGGGTTCCTCGACGGGGTTTCAGTTGCAAAGACGCTGGGGCAGGATCTTGACAGGGTCTTCAAGACACTGGTCACAGTCGGCGCGAGCCGTGCGAATTACGTTTGCGTGATCCCGGTCGCAGAGGAGCTGGATCTCAAAAAAGCGGCGAAGCATTTCGGCGAAAAGAAGATCGAGATGATCCACGCCCGCGATATCACGAAGGTCACGGGTTATATCAAAGGCGGGTGTTCGCCGGTCGGCATGAAGAAGCCGTTCCCGACAGTCATCGATATTTCCGCGGAAAATATAGACGATATCATAGTCAGCGGCGGAAAGGTCGGGCTTCAGATGGAGCTCAGTGTAAAGGCGCTGCAGGAGATCACCGGCGCACAGCTTGCAGACGTCACGGTGGATCGGTAGTACGGAAGAGTAGAGCGGTAGCCCGCCGGTCCCGGCGGGCCAGTATCATAAATATGTGGGCGTCGCTGCATCTGCCCAAAAATCTCTAAAAACCAGCTGTAAAATTTGTGTATCAAAACAAAAACAAAGAAAAATTTTTGTGGTAAAATCCTAAAAAATTTCACCAAACCTATTGACAGAAAGACGTGCTTCATGTAGTCTAATACATGGTATCGGCGGCTTCCTGCGCCTTTGCATGAGCCGGACCGGCACCTTTGCGAATCGAAAACTGCAGACGGCAGATTGTCAGCCGCGTAAGCAGCAGATAGCAGAACGCAAGCAGCGAACCGCGAATCGCAAACATCAGACAATAAACAACCAATGATAAATCATAAAACCTATGAAAATACAGGAGTGAACAAAATGGCAAAAAAATTAAACGAGGCAGTCGAAATAAGATGGCACGGGAGAGGCGGCCAGGGTGCGAAAACGGCATGCCTGCTTCTGGCTGACGTTGCCTTCAGCTCAGGAAAACACGTGCAGGGCTTTCCGGAATACGGCCCTGAGAGAATGGGCGCCCCGATCACGGCATACAACCGAATAACTGATGAGCCCTGCAAGGTGCACTCCAACATATATACACCGGATTACGTAGTAGTAGTCGACGAGACACTGCTCAAGTCCGTGGATGTGACGAGCGGGCTCAAGGAAAACGGCGCGCTTATCATCAACAGCAAGAAGACTCCGGAAGAAGTGCGAAAGCTCCTCAACGGATACAAAGGCAGAGTCTGCGTAGTGGATGCGGAGAAGATCTCCATGGAGACCCTCGGAAAGAACTTCCCGAACACACCTATGCTGGCGGCAGTCGTGAAAGTCAGCAACGTCATCGACAGCGAGCGCTTTATAAAAGACATGAGAGAATCTTTCCAGCACAAATTCGCGCACAAGGAAAACCTCATCGAGGGGAACATGAAGGCACTGGTAAAAGCTATGGAAGAGGTAAAGGTAGGTTAACAGCGATATGAGCATAATGAAAACGAGAGCACAGGATATAAACGAAAAGATCACCTGGCAGGAAGTCACCACAGGTGCGGAGATATATGAACCGGCTACATCTCTTCTCGTCGAGACAGGCGACTGGAGAGTGATGATGCCCGTGTTCAAAGAAGACAAATGCAAACACTGCATGCTTTGCGTGCCGTTCTGCCCGGACAGCTCGATCCCGGTAAAAGACGGCAAGAGACTCGATTTTGATTTCAAGCACTGCAAAGGCTGCGGGATCTGCGTGAAGGTCTGTCCGTTCGATGCGATAGATTTTGTTAAGGAGGAGAAGTAAATGGCAAAAAGAGACAGGATGTCCGGCAACGAAGCCGTGGCAACAGCGATGAAACAGATAAATCCCGACGTTATGGGAGCTTTTCCGATCACACCTTCGACAGAGATACCGCAGTATTTTTCACAGTACATAGCTGACGGCGAGGTCGACACGGAATTCGTGGCGGTAGAGTCGGAGCACAGTGCGATGTCGGTCTGCATCGGCGCATCGGCAGCAGGCGCAAGAGCTGTGACCGCAACGTCATCGGCGGGACTGGCGTATATGTGGGAGCTGCTTTACGTGGCAGCGTCGGCGAGACTTCCGATCACTATGGCGGTCGTGAACAGAGCGCTGACCGGCCCGATCAACATCAACAACGACCATTCGGATTCGATGGGAGCCAGAGATTCCGGATGGATACAGATATACGCAGAATCGAACCAGGAGGTCTATGATAACTACATCCAGGCGATGCCGATCTCCGAGACGATCAGACTTCCGATCATGATCTGTCAGGACGGATTCATCACCAGCCACGGTGTTTCAAACATCGAGCTGCTCGAGGACGAAGAAGTCAAGGAGTTCGTGGGCGAATACAACCCCGAGAACTACCTGCTCAAGTCGGAAAACCCGCTGGCAGTCGGCCCTTACGGCATCTCGCCGTACTACATGGAGGTCAAGAGATCCCAGGCGCAGGCCATGAAAGACGCGATGCCGATAATCATGGACGTTGCGAAGAGATTCAAGAAGCTTACAGGCAGAGAATACGGATTCTTTGAAGAATATATGATGGATGATGCCGAAGTCGCACTCGTTGTCATCGGTTCCAGCGCAGGAACGGGCAAAGAGGCAGTCGACAGACTCCGTGCAGAAGGTAAAAAGGTCGGACTCATCAAGCTGAGAGTTTTCAGACCGTTCCCGAGAGTTCCTCTTGCGGAAGCGATGTGCAAGGTAAAGGCCGTGGCGATAATGGACAAGGCCGAGAGCTTTTCCAACAGCGGCGGACCGCTTTTCAATGAAGCGCGAAGCTCGCTCTACGACCTGCCGAACAAGCCGTATGCGATCAACTACATTTACGGACTCGGCGGCAGAGACATCACAGTCGAGGATTACTACGAGATCTACAACGATCTGTTCATCATCAACGAGACGGACGATCCGGGCGATGTGTACAGATATGTAGGCGTAAGAGATTCACGTTACGGCGAAAGAGGATTCGATCACAGGAAATACGAAGAATAGGAGTTCACGACAATGGCATATAATCTGAAAAAAGAAGTGGCAAAGCCTGAGAGGCTGGCCGGCGGTCACAGGCTGTGCGCCGGATGCGGTGCAGGCATAGCCGTGAGAGGCGTGCTCAGAGCACTCGACGAAGGCGACAAGGCTGTAGTCACGAATGCGACCAGCTGCCTGGAGGTTTCTACATTTATATATCCGCATACCGCTTATTACGACAGCTACATCCATACGGCATTCGCCAACGGCGCAGCAACGATGTCAGGCGTCGAGGCGGCATACAAGACCCTGAAGAAAAAGGGAAAAGTCAAGGAAAATTTCAAGTTCATCGCGTTTGGCGGTGACGGCGGCACATACGACATCGGCCTGCAGTCGCTTTCCGGTGCTATGGAAAGAGGCCACGACATGGTTTACGTATGTTACGACAATGAGGCGTACATGAACACCGGTATCCAGCGTTCATCGTCGACTCCGCGATTCGCAGACGCGACGACTTCGCCGGCCGGCAAAGTGATCCCGGGCAAAGTGCAGAACAAGAAAGACCTGACTTCGATCATAGCTGCGCACAATATCCCTTATGCTGCGCAGACGACATTCATTGGCAACTTCAAGGATCTTCATGAAAAGGCGCACAAGGCTATCTACACGGAGGGTCCGTGCTTCCTGAACGTGATGTCCCCATGTCCGAGAGGCTGGAGATACGAGACGGAAGATCTCGCAGAGATCTGCCAGCTGGCAGTCGACACCTGCGTATGGCCTATGTACGAGATCGTCGAAGGCAAATGGCATCTGACATACGAGCCGAAAAAGAAGCTTCCTGTTGAGGAATTCCTCAAGAAGCAGGGTCGTTTCAAGCACATGTTCAAGAAAGGCAATGAATGGATGATCGACGAAGCTCAGCAGTACGTTGATCAGCAGTGGGAAAAGCTTCTTGCAAAGTGCGAGTAAAGGCTGGTCCGGGGTTTGAGGTCGAGCCGAGTATGAGTGGGGTGAGCTGGGTAGTTTCATGCCTGGCGCCGAGCCTAACTTTGAGCCTGGGCTCAGACGAGTTGAGACGAGTACGGTTCGAATCCTGCCGGATCCGAATTTGATTTAGATTTTAGAGGAACGCCGGGGCGCATGAATGCGCCCCGGCATGATATTTTTTTGTGAGGAAATCCCGCGTTCGGCACGCGGGATCATTTTGTTTAGTAAGGCTGCTGTTTTTCAATTTTGAGTATAAATAATTGACTGCCTAAACCATTCATAGACAAGTTAGACGGGAAAAGTGGCAGATTTTTGACTGTAAGTAATATGGTTTTATACGCATTTACATGAAAACGCATGATATGAGTATATATGATCTCCGAAATTTTTCCTCGTATAGCATATCCGGATAAATTTTTTATACTCAAAATGACAAAACTCCAACTTTGTGACCAAAATTAAAGGGTGATTCCTCAGTGATAACCGACATCTTCTCCGATGATGCTCGTGTGGTTTGGATTGATTTATACTCATTTGCCTGAAAAAATAAAATCGGGTATAGATCCATGCTCGCAATGGGGTGGTATGGATGCTAAGCCCCGCTCGCACCCGCTTAGGCCCACTCGAGCTTACTCGCTCGCACAAAAAAACTGTCTGTTTTATCGGCGAGATCACCGTTAAAATAGACAGTCGAGGTATTTATTCACTTGAAAACATTAATTATCATGATGCATATTTAAACATCTCGGTCATAGCTACGTGTCAGCCCAGCTTCGTGGATCGCTCCGGCGCGCCCAACGTTGCAAACCATCTTCACATGTTCGGGCGCCCCTCGGGGGCGCTACCATTCACCACCCACGCGCTTCGCCGCATCCAAGTCAGCATTCCGGCCCAGATGCGCCTAGATCAGCCCCATTTTCTTCATTTCAGTTTCGATCCTCTGGTCGATCTCAGCAGTCGGTGGACAGAGCGGAAGTCTGAAATTCAGCTCCATCATTCCCATCTTAGCCAGAGCAACCTTTACAGGGATCGGATTCACATCAGCAAACATGCTGTCGATGAGCGGCTTCATAGAAAGCTGCAGTTCTCTTGCCCTTTCGATATTTCCATCCAGGAAGCTGCGCGACATTTCCACAGATTCCTTAGGCATGATATTCGCGATGACCGATATGTAACCAACTCCGCCGAGTGACAGGAGCGGCACTACCATGTCGTCGTTTCCGGAATAAACCGCGAAATCATCAGGAACCAGTCTGCAGACCTCAGCGACCTGTGCGATATCACCGCTGGCTTCCTTGATACCTACAATATTAGGGTGCTTTGCGAGCTCAGCCGCAGTTGCAGGAGCGATATTCACGCCTGTACGGCCAGGTACCGAGTAAAGGATGCAAGGTATCGAAACCGCATCAGCTGTAGCAGTGTAATGCTCGATCAGACCCTGCTGTGAACACTTGTTGTAGTATGGAGTAACGAGCAGCAGACCGTCAACTCCCGTAGCCTCGATACGCTTTGCGAGATTGATACCGTGACGCGTGTCATTACTTCCTGCGCCGCCGATAACAGGCACTCTGCCCGCAGCTACATCGACGCAGAATCTGATCGTTTCAACGTGCTCGTCATCGTCCAGAGTCGACGCCTCACCGGAAGTACCGCATGTGATGATCGCATCGATCCCCTGTTCTATCTGCCAGTTTATCAGATTTCTGTAAGCCTCGAAATCCACTGAACCATCCGCCTTGAAAGGAGTCGCGATCGCAACTCCGCAACCTGTAAATAATGCCATTTTAATTTCCTCCTTAAAAATACTGATCCGGTCCGGGGTGCAAAACCTGCAGCCGCCGCGCCGCGGGCTTTTATGGCCGCGTCCTCGGCGCATTCAGCGCCGTCGCATACGTATTGCCTGGCTCGCGCCCTCAGCGCAGCCGCCGTTCGGCTTCCGTGGCTGAGCGCCGACCGTGCATCCCTTTCCATCCGGGAAATAACTGATATTTCCCGTTTCCTATACAATAAAAAAGTTGCATCCTATCGATGCAACAAGTAAACTTCAAACATTGCTGGATCGATAGCGCCTCTGCCCGTTATGAGCAGGAGTATATGATATCTTTTATCATATCCCAGAAATCCGTCATGCCTGACCGGATCCTTCGGCGGTATCTCCTTTCATCGACTTCACCGGCTGCCGCCTCCGTTCGATTACTGATATCTACCGCACCTCTATCAACTTTGTTTTACAGTCTACACGCTTTTGGCAGATATGTCAACCCATTTATGCGTATTTTGAATTTTTATACATTTTGCCCGCTGCGGCACTGGCTTCCGCTGTTCGGGCGAGAGGGCGCACGTCCCGCTTCTAATCACGTTTTTTATGTAAAAGCGCAGGTCACAGGTCTGCATCGCGCTTATGGGCATTCAGCGCTGCTGCCGCACTGCCGCGCTCCCTTCGGGCAGCGCGGATGGCAGAGGCCGGCTTCGCCGGCCCCGATCC
>NZ_JAOQJP010000002.1:0-255510 GCF_025567305.1 Brotomerdimonas butyrica | reverse complement strand
CCGCCGTACCTCTCACCCCGACACAGACCAACCTGCGCCATGAACCTCCCGCATCCCGGCCTCGTGCACCTTTACATAAAACAAACCGTCAAAAAGATTTAGTTGCTGTCTCCCGAGACCCCGGCGCAAAAAACGCAAAACTCTTTTCTGAAAATTAAAAGAATTAGCAATTAAGAGATTTACTCACTTTTTTATTTGGAGTATAGTAATATAACTAAAGGAGTTAGAACATCAAATACAGTTGAAGTTACTAAGTATGGCCGGCATTGCCGGGCTGCAGCGCGAACACGCAGCCCGGGTACAGCCGCGCCGGAAAGATAGGGGGACAATTATGAATCTGGTACTTAAAAGCACATGTATCTATGACAGCGTCGGAGATAAACCTTTTGCAGGTTACATAGAAATCGAAGACAACAAGATCAAAGAAGTGACAAAAGGTGAGACGGACAAATACAATGATCCGGCAAAATACG
Source organism: Brotomerdimonas butyrica (assembly GCF_025567305.1). NCBI lineage: Bacteria > Bacillati > Bacillota > Clostridia > Eubacteriales > Brotomerdimonas > Brotomerdimonas butyrica. The sequence continues at coordinate 255,037 of NZ_JAOQJP010000002.1, read as the reverse complement.
ATCTCAGAGACTGCGGAGACAGAACGATAACTGCAGGGCTGATCGACAGCCATATCCACCTTTTCCTCGGTTCACTGCACAACGCTACTATAGATCTGTACAATACGGCGACAGAAGAAGAAGCGGCAAAGAACCTCTATGAATTTTACAAAGACCGTGATGACGAATGGGTGCTCGGTTTCAGATGGTCGCATTACAGATGGCCGGACGAAAAGCTGCCTACAAAAGCATCACTTGACAAATATTTCCCTGACCGTCCTGTGATCGCATTCAACGACGAGCTGCATGCCATCTGGGTAAACAGCAAGACCCTGGAAATCTGCGGCATCACAAAAGACACAGCAGATCCTGACGGCGGCATCATCGAAAGAGACGAGAACGGCGAACCTACAGGATTCCTGCTCGAGCAGCCGGCAATGGAGCTAGCTACAGACAGAGCGCTTGATTTTTCGCCTGAAAAAGAAGAAGAACTGATCGAAGGCTTCATCAACATGGCGCACACAAAGGGCGTTACTTCGGTAGGCGCAGTCCACGTGCTCAAGATCATGAAAAATGAAGCATGCAGAAGACTTGAAGAAAAGGGCAAGCTCAAAGTGAGAGTGTTCTTTGCTCCTCATATGGAGATGGATTTTGACGAGGCTCTCAAGCTCAAGGAAGAGTACAAGTCCGACAGGCTCAGTTTCCTCGGCCTCAAGGGCTTCATGGACGGAACTCCGCTGGGATACACCGGATACATGGTAGAGCCTTACACGGATCGCCCGGGATTCCGCTCGCAGCCGCTCGTAGACAAAGACTGGCTCGATGCGAAGTGCAAGCAGTGCTATGAGCACGATATCCCGCTCAGACTGCACGCGTGCGGCGACGGCGCGGTAAGAATGGCGCTCGACGCATTCGAAGGCGCAAGGAAAGCGATCGGACCGAAGGACGTAAGAAACACTATCGAGCACATCGAAGTGCTGCATCCTGACGATCTGAACAGATTTGCAGAAACCAACACGATCGCCAGCATCCAGCCTTGCCACATCCTGATGGAGTCGCTGGAAAAGCATCCTGTATTCCAGATGCTCGACGCTGAACGTATCAAACTGGCATGGCCTGGCAAGACTCTCGCAAAAGCCGGCGCAAAGATCGCGTTCGGTACCGACTACCCGATCGTAGAGCTCGACCCTGTCGACACGATCTACAGAGCAGTCAAGAGACGTATGGAAGACGATCTGCCGGTAGACGGCTGGAACCCGCAGGAAAAATTCACTATCGCGGAAGCGATCACAAACTCCACAAAGGGCCCGGCTTACATGATGCGCATGGAAGATAAGCTCGGAACTCTCGAAGTCGGCAAACTCGCCGATATCAATGTGTTCAACAAGAACATCTTCGAGAATGAGGAGGACATCCCGTCCGTAAAGACAGTGATGACACTGTTCGACGGCGAAGTGGTATTCGACGAGCTGTAGATCTGTAGACCGCAGCTGTAAAGCGCATAGCTTCAGGCACCGCGCGATCGTCTGGCCGATCGTCTGGTCGCGCCTGACATCAGGCGGCGCCCGGTTATGTAAAGCGCAGACATTCGATTTGCACGCGATCGTTCGGCGGCACGCAGTATCTGCGGCGCGCAGAGCGCGCCGAAAAGCAGTGCGGGCATTCGCCCGCGCATCATATGAATAAGAGGCCGGCGTTTTCTAACGCCGGCTTATGTATATGGATAATGATGAAATATCGCTTGCGATATTTCATACATATGTAAAAGTCATGATAAAAGGTAGAGTCGGTAAATCAGATCTTGAGCCGCCCTCGGCTGCCGACTTGTGTAGTGATATCCGTTTTTTTTCAGAAATACACAAAGGGCTAAAAAAATGTGTATGATAGTGTGTTCCGTATAACACTATACACACGAAATCAGCCCGATATAGCTAAATAAGCCAAAAAAGCATCAAAAACACGATAAAATACCAAAAAATTACAAAACGTTGTGCAATAAAAATTGAATTTCCGGCATCATACACAAGCCCGCCCCCCGTAAGTGTAATAATTTTTGAGAAGAAGCTTTTCTACACAAAAAAACGATCACCCCGGCGCAGCTCCGGCAGGGCTGGCCAGGCAAAGCATAATCCCAAGTAAAATCACTTAAAAGCAGGGCCGAAGATTTCACAATCTTGCTGCCTGTACCACTTAAGCATCGACCCTAACCACCAACCCTAACCACCAACTCTAAGCAACCAAACTCTAACCAATCACCAACCAAAATCCCCATACCCGAAAAGGAGGAGAAATATGAATATTGTACTGAAAAGCAGCTGCATTTTCGACAGCATCGGCAGCGAGCCATTTGCAGGTTACATCGAGATCGAAGGCAATAAAATAAAGGAAGTAGTAAGAGGCGAGACGGATAAGTACAATGGCATTTCTGCACACCCCCACCCTAAAACCGAAGCTTGCATCAAAACGGAAATTCCCCTCGAAGCAAAGGTTCACCCCGAATCTGGATTTGACGACCGATCCGAAGTTAAATCTGAAGAAGGAACCGGAAACGCAGCCACGCAACCGCCATACAAGCTCATCGATCTCGGTGATCGCACAGTGACTCCCGGCTTGATCGACAGTCATATCCACCTGTTCCTGGGCTCCATGCATGCAGCGACAGTGGACCTTTACGAGGCGAATTCACAGGAAGAGGCGGCACGGATGCTGTACGATTTTTATGAAAAGGGCAGTGCCTCGGCTGAGCGGTCACATAACTCCGACAGGTCGCTCCCGACCGACTGGGTGATCGGATTCCGCTGGTGCAACTACAGATGGCCAGGCGAAGCGCTCCCGTCAAAGGAAGCCCTCGACAAGTATTTCCCTGACCGCCCGGTCATCGCATTCAACAACGAGCTGCACGCAGTTTGGGTAAACAGCAAAACGATGGAGCTTTGCGGCATCGATAAAGACACCCCGACTCCACAGGGCGGTATCATCGAAAGAGACGAAAACGGCGAGCCGACCGGATTTTTCCTCGAACAGCCCGCCATGGAAATGGTGACGCGCAAAGCCCTCGACGCTTCTCCGGAACTTGAGGAAAAAATGATAAAGATTTTCATGGACGTCGCGCACAGCAAAGGGATCACTTCGGTCGGCGCCGTACACGTCATGCGGATCATGAAACATAAAGCCTGCAGACGCCTCGAAAACCGCGGCGAACTGAAAATGCGCGTGTTCTTTGCGCCGCACATGGAAATGGACATCCGAGAGGCACTCGAGCTGAAAAAAGAATACGCGTCTGACAAGCTGAGATTCATGGGTCTCAAGGGCTTCGTCGACGGCACACCGCTGGGCTATACCGGCTATATGGTCGAGCCGTACAAGGATCGTCCGGGGTTCCGTTCAGAGCCGCTGGTCGATCCCGAGTGTCTCATGAAAAAGAGCAGAGAGTGTTATAAGAACGGTATTGCAATGAGGCTGCACGCGTGCGGAGATGCGGCGGTTCGCCTTGCGCTCGATGCGTACGAAGCGGCGCGCCGCGAGTACGGTGAAAAAGACATCCGCAATGCGATAGAACACATCGAAGTCATACACGAAGACGACATCCCGCGCCTTGCGGCAACGAACACGGTGGCCAGCATCCAGCCGAGCCATATCGTCATCGATTCACTCGACATCCACCCCGCTTTCCTCATGCTGGACGACGCCCGCATAAAACTTTCGTGGATGGGCAAGACCCTGCAGGAAAATGGCGCAGTCGTGGCATTCGGCACGGATTATCCGATCGTCGACCTCGATCCGGTAGACACGATCTACAGAGCGGTGACCAGACGGATGGGCAACGATACTCCGGCAGAGGGATGGAACCCGCAGGAAAAATTCACAGTTGCGGAAGCCATCACGAATTCCACCAGGACTCCTGCATACCTTATGCAGATGGAAGATCGTCTCGGTACGCTCGAACCCGGGAAACTCGCTGATATCAACGTGTTCAGCCGCAACATCTTCAATGATACCGACAGCATGCTTTCAACGAAAACAGCCATGACGATTTTCGACGGCGAGATCGTTTACGACGCCGGACTCGAATGATGCTGCCCGTCAGTCCCGAGAGTTCTCAGGCTCAAGACAACTCGGCTGCCGTATGATCTGCGGTATTCCCACCGGCCGCCCGGATCGCTGATGTCGGGCGGCAGCCGGAGTGCCGGACATTTCAAGCACATGCATAAACATGCATAAATAAACTGCGGAATCTGTAGAAAACTGCATAAACATGCGAAGAAAAATATGTAAATTTTCAACTGCAGCAAAATGTCTCACAAACGGTGAAATTCACAAAACAACACTAAAAAGTTAATAAAATATAGATGGAATGCCTCTGGTTCTGTATAATTATCGTGAATTCGTGGCACTGAATATAGTATACGAGTGTCAACTACATTGGAGGAAGCAGAATGGAAACACGAAAGATCACGACAGAGTCGATAGAGGGATTTGCATCCTTCCTGAGACAAAAAGAACGAAGCGACGGCACGATCGAAAAGTATCTGCATGATGTGAAAATATTTTGCAGATGGCTGGACGGTCGTGAAGTGACTCAGGAGCTCGCGGCAGAGTGGAAACAGAGTCTGCTGGAAAGCGGCAGACAGCCGGTGACCGTGAACTCAATGATCGCTGCGATCAACGCATACTTCAGATTTGCAGGCTGGAACGAGCTGCGCCTGAAGTCTCTGAGATTACAAAAACGTTTTTTCAGAGAAACCGAGCGAGAACTCACCGAAGACGAATACCGCAGGCTGGTCCGGACCGCACGCAAAATGGGGAAGGAAAGGATCGCGCTGCTGATGGAGACCATATGTGCGACCGGCATCCGAGTCAGCGAACTCCGGCATATAACCGCCGAGGCAGTCAGATGCGGCCGGGCACAGATTTCAATGAAAGGAAAACACCGGACGATTTTGATACCGGACAAACTTTGCAAAAAGCTCAGGATATACATGCGAAAACTCGGCATAAAAGCAGGAGAGATTTTTTTGAGTAAAAACGGCAGCCCACTGAGCCGCAAGCAGATATGGGCCGACATGAAAGCCCTTTGCCGGCATGCAGGCGTTCTGGGCAGAAAAGTTTTTCCACACAATCTCAGACATCTTTTTGCGAGGAGTTTTTACAGCCTGTGCAGAGATATAGTATGCCTGGCAGATGTTATGGGACACAGCAGTATCGAAACGACACGTATTTATCTGATTTCTACAGAAGCAGAGTATGTAAAAAAAATAGCACGGCTTCAACTCGTGCTCTAGACAAAATAAGTATTTTGTCACTTACATATTATATAGAATTACTAAATCCAATCCGCTGTTATGAAATTTTATCATGGTAGGAGACTTTTTACAAGACTAATCGAGAAAAAGTTTAACATTTCTGACCGATTTACAGAAAATTCACATTTGTCGTGAGAAAATGGGAAAAATTACATATATATAAATAAGATCGTTTGAATTCTATCCAAACGATTATTTGGAATACAAAAAAATACCATTGGTATAATTCGCCTAATCAATTAATCGTAAACCAGACTCCGGGTCAGCAGTCTCCGGTGATACTTTATTAGTACAGTCTTTCAAAATCCCATCCTGTTCCGGGGGGTTTTTTGTTTTTTGGCAATATTACAAATGCAGTACCTGTGACCTTCTGTGCCTGCTCGTGACAAAATACTTATTTTGTCGTCAGTCAGCGAGGAACATTTATGGGCAGAGGAAACCTTAATGAGGAAGAGATCCGCACGTTGCGAAAGAACCCCTATGTAGTCGACGTTAATGAACGAGGCGTATCATATTCCAAAGATTTCAAGTTTTTATTTATAAAAGAATATATGCAGGGAAAAAAACCGACCGCGATCTTCAGAGACGCAGGTTTTGATGTAAAAGCCCTGGGATCCAAGAGGATCGAGCGCGCATGCGCGAGGTGGAAAGAGTCATACGAAGCCGGAACTCTCGGTGTCAGATCGGCCAAGCTCGAGAAGTACGGAAGCGCAGGAGCACGCCGCATTGAGAATGATGCGATAGATGACGAAATAGACAGACTCAAGGAGTCCGCTCTCGACATCTGTCGAAACCAGATGAAAGAAATCAAACGAATCTCCGCCGAAAACGAGATGCTCAAATATATACTCGAAGAGGCATCAGGAGCTTCCGCAAGGGTCGCCAAATCCGGTGCAGCCGACCCGAATGGTAAACCGGGTCCGAATGGCGCAACCGGTCCGAACGGCAAAACCGATAAGTCCGGCGCATCAGGCAGAGCCGTTAACCCCGGAAGCATCGGAACCGAGAAGCTTTGCATGATCATCAGAGACGTATCCGAAAAAGCCGAATTCCAGGGCTGCGTATCGTACCTCTGCCGGTCGGCAGGCATCTCGAGAAATACATACTACAGCTATTGCAGGAGTAAACAATGAAAACAAAACCAACAGGAGCAAAACGAGTCTGGAACATCGTGTCAGGCATCCTCATCGCGATCATGGTCGTGCTGGCAGTGATGCTCGTCGGCGTCAGACTCATAGGATACCAGCCGTACTGCGTACTGTCCGGCTCGATGGAACCGACATACCACACCGGCTCACTCATTTACGTCAAAAAAGCCGATCCGCAGGACATCAAAGTCGGCGACCCGATCACATTCGTCCTCGACGAAAACCTCACGGTCGCTACACATAGAGTCATCGAGATCGACGAAGCCAGCCAGCACTTTTACACAAAAGGCGATGCCAACGAATACCCCGACGCATCACCCGTGCACTTCAACAACCTGATCGGCCGCCCGTCGTTCACGATCCCGTACATGGGCTACGTGGCCAACTACATACAGAACCCGCCCGGCCGGTACATAGCCATCGCCGCAGCCGCAGTCATTCTGCTGCTGATCTTCATCCCCGACCTCTTCGACGACAGTAAGAAGAAAGGCAAGGGAAAAGGCAAAGGCGTAGGAAACGTCAGCGGCGGCAGCACCCCGCACCTGGCAGGAGTAGAAGGAACAGGCGATGATGCAGGGCAAGGAGATGTAAAGTGCAGACAGCCGGTTTCCGGACGCTGATGGGCATTGCGGCAAAGTCGCAGAAAAAACGTTCGGAAAACAAATACTGGAGATGCTAAAAATGTGGGTAACGCTTGATAAAGCGCCCGGATTAGGATCAATCAAAACTTAAATTCACAGGAGGAATGAAAATGAAAAGAAAGAAAAAAGTTTTTGTGACCGTTCTGTGCGCAGCAGCGCTGGTGGTAGCGAGCGTGCTCGGAACGATGGCCTATCTGACATCGCAGACAGAGACAGTGACTAATACGTTCACTGTAGGTAATGTAGCAATTACGCTGGACGAGGCTAAAGTGGATCAGTATGGAACGGCAGTTACACCTGCAGAAAGAGTAAAGGAAAACGGCTATAAGCTGATCCCGGGACATACTTACATTAAGGATCCTACAGTTCACGTAACTGCAGGCAGCGAAGACAGCTGGCTGTTTGTAAAGGTTGTAGATGAGATTGCCGATATCGAAGCTGACACAACAGTAGCAGCACAGATGGCTGCTAATGGATGGACTGCAGTAGAGGGGGCAACTAATGTATACGCATATAAAGCTACAGTTACCGCTGGTCAGGATATCAAAGTATTTGAGAACTTTACAATCAAGGGCAATGCAGCAGTTGCTGATTATGCTGATAAGACAATAACTATCGAAGCATATGCTATCCAGGCTGACGGATTCGACACAGCTGCGGAAGCATGGGCAGCAGCTCCGGCTTGGAATTAATCAGCACCTGGCTAACTAGCTGATTCACCAGAAACTATCCGAACAGGATACATACCTGTCCTGTCTCTAAACCAGAGGCAGGGCTTAGATAGTTGCTTTCTAGTGGGCGGGTTTGCGCTCGCCTGCGGAGAGCCGCTATTTAGGCCCTGTTTCCGCAGGGACCGGATATGAACAAAATACGATGATCATATCGAAAGATATTTTCATAAAAGACAACATCTTTCGCAGGTATCGCACCGGCCAGACCCACCCGAAGCGGATCCCTGCGAAAGAGCAGAAAGCAATCATTAAAAGAGAAAGGACTAAAACTTATGAAGAAGAAAATCGTAACCAGCTGCCTGGTAGTGGCGCTGCTGGTGGTAGGAATCGTAGGCGCATCACTCGCGTACTTCACGGACAAAGACAAGGCTGAAAATACATTTACAGTAGGAAAGGTAAAAATCCAACTGAATGAGCAGCAGAGAAACGCTGATGGAACTGCGTTAGAAGCTTTCGAGCAGAATAAAGCGCTCAATCCTATAGTAGGCTCAGCCCAGGGTGAAAAGGACGAGTTTGGAATGCCAACAGCTAAGAATTATGTAGACAAGATGGTAACGGTTACCAATACAGGCAGCAAGGATGCTTATATCAGAGCATACTTTGCGATCCCGTCGGCACTTGATGATGGAGAAGAAACTTTTAATGCAGGCCTTAATGTACTTCATTTCAACTTTGGAAACAAGGTAAAAGATGGTACTGTAACAACTACATATGGAAATGAATGGATTTGGCAAACTGTGGGCAAGTGGAACTATTTTGAAACAGAAATTGATGGAATAGCATACAACGTTTACTATGCGGACTATGCAACAGCAGTTCCGGCTGGACAGACAACTGAGCAGTTTGTTCAGGGTGTATATCTGGATAAATCATTCGATATCAAGGATGATGGCGCATATGCATTTGGTAAAAAGCTTACTTTGGATAAGGATTGGGACTGGAGCAAGGTTACTTGCCCTGTATTCGCTGTAGCTGTTCAGGCAGACGGATTTGACAATGCGGCACAGGCTATGGATGCAGCATTTGGAGCAAACTATAATCCATGGAAATAGTTTTTAATTAATCAGTATTTTACATACTGACCCCTTACCCTGCTCTTCGGAGCAGGGCATACATGAGTGCCTGGATTTTGCATGACGGCGTGCAGACCTGCGGCTGGCGGCTTTACATGAAAATATGCAAACCACAGCTTGCAGCTTTACATAAAAACATGCGCGCCCCGGCGCCCGGACATTCATATATGCCCTGCGCACAAAAGTGAGCAGGCAGACAACACGGATTTTTAAAGGATGAAGATAGGAGATATCGCTATGAAGAAGAAAATTGCAATCGGAGCGGTTCTGGTGCTGTGTCTGTCGATGCTGATCTATTCGACGATCGCGTACTTCAACACAGCGGACACCGCCAGAAACGTGATAACCGCAGGCGACATCAAGATCGAGCTGCAGGAGACGGCGATCCGGGACGGCGAAGAGATCCTGTTCGAGCAGTCGCAGGAAAGGTTCAACGTGATGCCCGGTCAGGACGTTTCTAAGATCGTCAGGGTGAAGAACACCGGCAGTAATCCGGCGTACATACGTGTAGAGGTGCAAAAAGCTATCGCGCTTGCTGCCGACTCTCATGGTGACGTCGATCTGGATCTGGTCAGCCTCGATTTTGACGGAGACAGCTGGAGACTAGGCAGCGACGGCTTTTATTACTACGACCAGCCGCTCGCACCCGGCGAAACGACAGCTGCGCTTTTCAGAAACGTGAAATTTGACACCGGGATGGGCAACATGTACCAGGGCAGCACCGCAACCATCAAAGTCAGCGCCCAGGCCACCCAGGTCAAGAACAACGGCGATAACGCACTTGACGCAAAAGGCTGGCCCGCAGACGACGCAACCAGCCCGACAAACCCAACCGACGGAGAATAGTAAAGGAGGAAATCAAACATGAGGAAAACTAAAAAAAGCAAAATACTTTCACTCATACTGTGCATGTCCCTGATCATCTCCACCTTTGCATTCATGCCGCAGGTCGCAGCTGCAGATGACAGCGCCGCTCCGACCGACGCGACCCAGCAGGCAGTAGACAGTGCAGAGCCAGGCGACGACGCTGCAGACAACCAGACCGACAGCAGTGTCGATGACGAGCAGGTAACAGACAGCGACGCGGATAGTGGAGAGACAGCCGAAGCAGACAGTGAAAGCATCATTAACGCCGTGAACTATACAAATGTAGCACCGCTGGCTAAGAATAACGCGAAAAGCACTGCTTCAAAAGCTAAAAAAGCCAAGAAAGCTAGCGCATCAAAACAATCAACAACACCACAGGATCCTACAAAAGTAGAAGGTGAAGCACCTGATGGACTGGTGATGAATAAAACTGCGAAAGCTAATGATGATGGTAGCTATACTATTAAACTTGAAGCATATAGCACAGGGTCAGTTACAAGTGTAGATACATCAAAGCCGACAGATATCGTGCTGGTATTAGACCAGTCAGGATCGATGTCGTATAAATTCAATGATGTAAGATATGATAAAGTTTATAGTAATACTATTAGCCAAGGAAATAAGTATTATGTATATGAATCAAATAGCTATAAAGAAGTAAGCTGGTGTTCCGATTGCAAAGCATGGACGGATGGATGTACACATTGGATATTTTACGACAATCCGGGAACAAAATATACGCCTAAATCTAGCGAAAATGATACATTAAATATACAGTTTTACACAAAAACTACAGTGAGCAGTAATCAAACCAGGTTAGATGCTTTAAAAGATGCGGTTACGGGTTTTGTGACTAATGTAGAATCGCAGGCAGAAAAAGATGAGGTTGACCATCGAATTGGTATTGTTGGATTTAGTTCTGACGGATATAACAATACAGAGCTTTTGACGGGAGTTAATATAGCTAAGACTGATGTGAAAGATTTAAAAAGATATAATAATATTTATTACTATCCACACGAAGGAGATAAGAACGGCGAAGGTCGTGATGGGATGCAATATTATTATATAACTGATAAAAATTATCAGAATGCCCTTCAGGATGTGAGCACAGCTAGTGGCAAAACTAGTGTATCAAATGCGATTGATGCTTTAACGGCTCATGGTGGAACACAGACGTTAGATGGCTTAACTATGGCTGAAAAGATTTTTGCTAATGATAGTAAGAAAAACGATAATAGAAATAAAGTAGTTGTCTTATTTACGGATGGCGAGACGGATAGTGATAAGAACGATACGATAGTAAAAGCTAAAGCTCTTAAAGATGCAGGTGTGACTGTATATACAGTAGGGATATTTGATGGCGCTGATGGCACCCCAAACAGCGATAATAACTATACTGATGCTAATAAACTGATGCACTATGTTTCATCAAATTATCCGGATGCTAAGTCTATGAATAATGGAGGAAATTTAAATTCAAATCTGAAAGATGGCGAAAGTTACTATCTTTCAGCGGCCGATTCAGATACGCTGAAAAATATTTTCGAGAAAATCAGTTCACAGATCGGTTCTACAACTATAAATCTGGGAAGTCAGTCGGTGATCAGAGATATTGTTTCCGAGTCTTTCGATATGCCAGAGAATGTTTCTGATATAGATGTGAAAACATATGATTGCTTAAGTTATGATGAGAGCACGAAGCAGGCTGAATGGAGTGCTAATGGAACTGCAATATATAACACTGTAGCAATCGATAAAGAGAAGAAGAAAATAGATGTTACAGGTTTTGATTTCAGCAAGAATTACATTGCTGCTAACGGCAGAGACGAAAATGATGCATCTAAAACAGGAGATTTCCATGGTCGGAAAATCGTGATTACGTTTAATATCAAACCAAGAGAAGGATTCTGGGGAGGAAATAACGTACCAACTAATGGAGAAAATTCAGGCATATATGAAGACGCAAATGCAACAACTCCAACGGGTACATTTGATGTTCCTACAGTGAATGTTCCATTGAATGTTCCAAAAGCAACGGGCAATAAGAAAAATATCTACTTATTAGGAGATACTCCATCTGTAGATGAATTATATAATTTTACAATTCCAACAGGTGACGATGCTTGGAAGACGGCGTATGTTAACGTTGATGTAGACTATGACAAGGATAAAACAGTAAGCAATAAAGAGGATACTACATTAGATGTAACAATTACGGTATCACCTAAATACACAGGAAAAGGTGCCGATGGAAAAGCGGTAGAAGATTCTGTTCGAAATGTTACCGGCAAAGTCAACGTCTTCAAGCCGGAGCTGACGTACAAGGACAGCACAGTATACTATGGAGATACAGCACCGACAAGCTATAATGATAACAAAGTCGGTGGAACTGTGTGGAAGCATGGAAATAAAGCAAGTACTGATGATGGCGTTACTATGACGGGCAGTGAGCCTGGACTGAATATATCATACAGTCCGGCTATTGGAAGTGAACCATATTATAAAGGCGGCAAGATCTCAACAAAGCAGGATATTCCGGTCAAAGCAACTGTGAAAATCGGTAATGATGATGTGACAAATCAAGTTACTTTCAAGCATACTGATTGTGATCCGGAATGTGGATTCGACCCTAAGGAGGAGCAGTTCCTGATCCATGTTAAGACTTGCAGCCTTACGATTACTAAAAAAGGCGGTGAGCCAGACGAGCCATATGTGATGAACATTTATAAAGACGGCGAGCTTTACACATCAATGACGATCGTTGGTAATGCCAGTGAGACAGTAAAGGAACTTCCGGCAGGAACTTACACTGTACAGGAAGATACTGACTGGGCATGGAGATATAAAGAAAAGGCTCCAACAATTTCAGGAAGTGTTGGACTGAGCAAGGATAATACGTCTGAAACAATCGATGTAACTAACCATGACAGATTTGGTTCTTTCCTCAACGGATACAGTACTGTTGTTAAGAATATTTTCGACGAGAAAAAGAGTAACTAAAGGAGGTAGGTACGAATGAGAATGGATTCAAAGAAAAGAAGAAAAAGTACGGCCTCCAGAAAGGTGATCGTGCTGGCAATAGCGGCAGTGCTCCTTCTGAGCGCTACTGTTACGGGGACATTGATGTACCTCGTTAGCAAGACGACGGCAGTGACAAATACATTTGAACCTGCAACCGTGACCTGTGAAGTGCAGGAAAATTTCGAGGGCAAAGTGAAAAAGGATGTAACTGTCAAAAACACAAGCAACATCGATGCATACCTTCGCGTGAAGCTCGTTACATACAGAGTTAACGCTGACGGAGAGAGAATCGGTGGAACAGCAGCTATCCCGAGCTTTACACCGGGAGAAGGCTGGTTCGAGAAAGACGGATTCTACTATTACAAGAACCCGGTAGCTCCGAATAAAACGCCGGCAGCGAACTTGATTGGTAATGATGGTATAACGCTTGTGAAGTATACCGATGCTGATGGTGGCAGGCAGGTAATAGAGGTCATCGCGGAAGCGATACAGTCTGTACCGACAAGTGTTGTTAAAGAATATTGGAATGTTACAGTTGATGCTAATGGCGTGATTTCGGCGCCATCAGGATCAGGGAACTAAGGAGGTGCGATCATGAAAAAGACTATCAGATTAATTTCATCCCTGGTTCTCGCGCTGGTGCTGGTATGCGGTACGACGGCGATCTCGTTCGCTGCTGACGCGACTTCGCACGTGACATACAAGGGCAAGGCGGAACAGTTCATTTTCCAGCCGGGCAGCAAGTATTCGCCGACTGACCTTTTCACGGACTTCAAGGGCGTGATGCCTGGCGATGAACTCACACAGCAGATCGACGTGAGAAACGACGCTTCGAAAGATGTAAAAGTGAAGATTTACATGAGAGCACTCGGCTCTGCAGAACTGCAGGATAAGGACGGCAACGTGAGAGTCAGTAAAGAGGAATCTGCAGATTTTCTGAAAGAGATGGACCTGACTGTTGACCTGGTGGGCAGCTCCAGGCTGTTTGATGCGTCGGCAGATCAGACTGCCGGGCTGACTGAATGGACGTGCCTCGGCACATTTTATTCCGGTGCGAGCGTGACTCTCGATGTGGGACTGAACGTGCCGATCACGATGGGCAACGATTATCAGGAGAGCATCGGGGCGCTTGACTGGCAGTTCATGGTCGAGGAGTACCCGATCGAAAAGGGCGACCCGAAGCCGGAGACCGGTGACAGTATGAACATCGCGCTGTTTGCGGGCATTGCAGCACTTGCGCTGATCATTGCCGCAGTCCTGATCTTTGCACGAAAGAAGAAAGCTTCCGAGAAATAGGAGCAGGAGCGAAATAAGTGCGAAGCGCGCGATAGGAGAGAGATAAGCACGGAGTAAGCACGAGGAGTGAGATAGGCGAGAAACTGATTTGATATAAGTGCGAAACTGGCGTGGATCAGATTAGTGTGAAACTGACGTGGAATTGGCGCGGACCAGGCGGCGTGGCGTGGACCCCGCGGCATAGATCGCGTAGATCAGATCGACAAGTCGACAACAAGTCATAGAGATCAACATTTTAGCTGTTTTGGCGGATCCGCCCCGACGCACAGGGTTGTGTGAGGCGGATCCGCTTTTGTTAGGATGTAAGGTTATTGGGCGGCAGAGCGTACGTGTGCTGTGTATCTGTGGGATATGCAGGCTCTGAGCCTGACAGAAAGTCGGTATCCTGAAATGTGTTCACATTTCAGGTCTATTTATATTTCTAAGAGTTGAGCAAAATCTCTGGGAGAGATTTTGGGATTTTTAAGAGTAGTTTTTAGCGCCGGTTAGCCTACGGAGCATGAGCGCTGGAGATGCTGTTTTAGCGGCGGCGTAGGCAAGCCTATAGGGTATGAGCATTGCTTCCCTATGCGATGTGGATAATTACCAAAAGGTGATTACTTGGGTTGAATTCTTGGTATTTTTCAGCTCTGAAAAGTACTGTTTTGGCGAGATTTTTTACCAAAAAGCTAACAGCTATAGCGAGTTTTTTGGTGGTTTGACGGCTGTTGAGAGGGGCGCTTTTACCAGGAATCGAAAAGAATCACTATGGTTTTGGTAATGATCATTGAAGTCAATGTACTCTCGCGGTAAATAACATTACTAAAATTTGTACAATACACGAAAATAAGGAGTGGAAGAGGCTGGAGAAGTATTGCGGTTTTGGCACTTCTTGCAGTACAGTACGACCATGATGTGGCGTAAATGAGCCGATTTAAGTGTGCCGAGGAGAGTTGCTAAAGGCATATGATGGAAAAATAATATATAAATGTAAAATAAAGGTTGAATATTAGCTTCCATAATTATACAATATGATCAGGAGGAATACCGCCGCTGTTCATTTAAGATCGATATAACTATGGAGGGGACAATGAAAAAACCTAAGCATACATACAAGGACAACACTTTCTGTACGCTTTTCAGCGATAAGGAAAATCTGATAGAGCTGTACAATGCGCTTTCCGGAAGTAATTATGATAAAGATACTCCCGTGAAGATCGTGACTTTAGATGATGCGTTCTTTGGTGACCGGGAGAACGACCTTTCCTTCATCATCGACCATAAGTGGATAATCCTCACAGAGCAGCAGAGCACGCTGTGTCCTAACATACCACTGAGGATGCTGGCGTATATCGCCAGAGAATACGAAAAGCTCGTGTTTTCACGTGAGATTTACAGCAAAAAGCCGGTGAAGATACCGACCCCCGAACTTTATGTGTTCTACAACGGTCTCGAAGATGCACCCGTAGAGCAGGAGATGAAATTATCTGATGCATTCATGGCTGAGTGTGATAAAATATCAGTAGAGGTGGTCGTCAGATTCATCAATGTGAATTACGAGAAAGGCGCTGAGCTGCTGAAACGCTGCAATACGATGCAGGGATACAGCAGGCTGATACACATGATCCGTGTAAAATACAGAGAATGCGGAGAGCTGGGGACCGCCATCGAAGAAAGCATCAGGGAATGTCAGGCCAGCGGCATACTGGCAGAATTTCTGAAGGAACATGGTGGTGACGTTATGAGTTTTTTATTCGAAAAACTGACAAGAGAAGAATGTGAAGCGATCAGGGAGGCCGACGGATACGAGCAGGGCAAATCCGATGGATTTGAACAGGGTGAAGCCTCAGGCTTTGAAAAAGGCAAGCTCGACGAAAAGCGCAAGATCGCGTTGAACATGAAAGCTGCAGGCGAACCGATAAAGAAAATCATTGCCTACAGCGGTCTGACCGAAGCAGAAATCAAAGCTCTGACTCATGATGATAATTTTGATCCCGATGAACCGGGTAAGCCTATATAAAAGATATAAGGCAAGGATTCGGATGCTGAAGTCTTACGTTTTTGCTGATAGTCATGGGATTTCAGCATCAGCATTGAGTATCATGTACCAGGCATTCTATAGAATCTGTCGTATATAGAAAGTCGAGTCTTTAAAAATGAATGCACGGCGAATTTCCTGTGCGATATTCTTTAAGCGCGGGAAATCCTGCGCATCGATTCGACCAATGTTAATGCTTATAAGCATGACAGGCACTTCGCCCAGAAAGCCCCGCCTTATAAGGGGCACGTATTAAACTTATAGAAGCATACTGCGCTGGATAGGTGCAGATGTATAAATCAAATGATCTGAGTCCACGGTGGTCGAGGATTTTGCCCGCATTCTCATTTGTGTAGTATTTTGTATATCGGAGAACTATTGCACAACCGGGCTCTCAGATGTGCAGAAATGATAGCCATCAAAAAATATTACACGTGATTTCATGCCAGATCGCTTCCAAAACGTCGAAATCTCATGAAAATGCAGCTTTTCTGTAAAAATCATCCATATCCTTGTGTAATACAAAAAGGAACTTCACGGGAAACTGCACAGACGGGGGGATCGGTTGTGTAATGATTTTCAAATGAGAGGGATCCTACACACAAGGGTCGGATTCGAGCCTGCCGGTAACGCTTGTTATCACAAGCCGACTACGCACCAGATCGCGCCCGACAGGTCATCTTTGATAGGACTAATACACAACGGATGCATCCTGATCAGCCGCTAACACCTGTCGGCACCGCATGCCGGCGCCGGTCATCATCGAATGCCAACAACAGATGCCTTTAAATCAGTAAAATGACTGCAAGCGTGATCACGCCACACCAAACAGCCGATTTCCTCCATTCAGAGGATACAAATCAAACTTTCAGGCGCATATCGCGCCAGATAAGCTCAATTATATAAACTTTCAGAGCAGCAGCCCTTTGGGAGAGGTCGGTTCTATAAGCTTCCGGTGCCGCCCGCCCGTCATAAATCCGGCTTGTCGCCCCGCCGACATAACAGTTTGTCCCTCTACTGCTGAAACATAACAGTTCGCACCCGATAAAACTTGTTTGCTCCCATCGAAGCTTACCTTGACGATCGTCCGAAATCATACTATAATCACTGATGTGCAAATCGTCCGAAATCATACGAATTGTGTGAGCCTTTACGAGCTCGTACAAACCTGCACGAACGAACAAATTCCCAAAAACAAAATCATCAAGGAGATCCATATGACCAGCAGCATAACGCGCTTAAATACACTGATGAGCGAGATCGGTGCAACGTACCATGAAATTTCAAAGCGGCTTGATTTGACTGACAGCGCATTCAATATAATGTACGTGGTGTATGACAATGAAGGCTCGTACCCGCTGAGCGGTATCGTCAAAATGACATGTATCAGCAAGCAGACCGTGAACTCGTCGTTGCGAAACCTTGAATCGGAAGGGCTCGTCTATCTTGAGAAGACGAGCGGTCGAAGCAAGACCGTGCATCTTACCGAGGAGGGACGCAGATTTGCAGAACGGACCGTGAAGATAATCAGAGACGAGGAAAATGCGGTTTTTGACAGATGGTCAGAGGAAGAACGAAAGATATATTTTGAGCTGACGGAGCGTTATATAGAGGAAATGAAAAAAGTTGCGGAACGGCTTTGAGCCGCCACTCGGCCCTTTTTCCCAAAAACCCGGAAACAGAACAGCAGAACAGGAGGAACTATGGAACACAAAAATCAGGATCATATGCCGGAATGTCAAGTATTGGAGTCTCATACGTCGGAGTCCCATACGTTGGAGTCTCACACGCCGGAAACTCATACTGCCGCAGCTGACACCGCCGACATGGTCGACACAGCTGATACCGCCGATGCAGCTGACAGATCCGGCACAGCCACCACAGCCGGCAAATCCGTCACAGGCTCGAAACGCCCGAAAGACAAGATCCAGCTTTCGGATCATTTTGATTACAAACGACTGTTCAGATTCGTGCTGCCATCGGTGGCAATGATGATCTTTACATCTATATACAGCGTCGTGGACGGATTCTTTGTGTCCAACTTTGTCGGCAAAGTGCCGTTTGCGGCAGTCAACTTTACCATGCCTGTGCTGATGCTTCTCAGCTCGGTCGGCTTCATATTCGGTACCGGCGGCAATGCACTCGTGTCCAAAACCATGGGTGAGGGCGACTACGAAAGATCGAATCGCCTCTTTTCGATGCTGATATACATCGCTGCAGGCGTCGGCGCAGTGCTTGCAGTGGTCGGAATAATTTTTCTTCCGCAGATCATTTCCAAACTCGGCGCGGAAGGCGAAATGCTGGACAACTGCGTTTTATACGGACGCATAATACTGGCCGCACAGCCCGCATTCGTGCTGCAGTATGCGTTCCAGAGCTTTTTCGTCACGGCGGGAAAACCCGGGCTCGGCTTCGTTGCGACCGTGGGAGCCGGTCTCATGAACATGGTGCTCGATGCAGTGTTCATCATCGCGTTCGGATGGGGCATCGCAGGCGCAGCGGCGGCAACGGCAGCAAGCGGACTCACAGGCGCGCTGATCCCGCTGATCTACTTCGCACGCAAAAATTCCAGCCTGCTGAAACTTACGAAAACCAGCTATGACGGCAAAGCTCTGCTCAAGACATGTACGAACGGAGCATCTGAATTCGTCACAAGCATCGCGATGTCCGTCGTGAGCATGCTTTACAATCTCCAGCTGATGAAATACGCCGGCGCGGACGGCGTCGCAGCATACGGCGTGCTCATGTACGTCAACTACATTTTCATTGCGGTTTTCATCGGCTACTCAGTCGGCACTGCGCCGCTGTTCGGCTACAACTACGGAGCTCAGAACCACAGCGAGCTGCACAACCTCTTCAGGCGCAGCCTCTGGGTCATCAACGTGTGCGGAGTCGTGATGTTCGCTCTGATACAGCTCCTCGCCGGCAAATGCGCCGCCGTTTTCGTCGGATACGACCCCGAGCTAGTGAAAATGACGACCGAAGCCTTCCATATATACTGCTGTTCATTCCTGTTCGTCGGCATGAGCATCTTCGGATCCGCATTCTTCACCGCCCTCAATAACGGCCTGATCTCCGCGATAATCTCATTCATGAGAACGCTGGTGTTCGAAGTCGGCGCAGTGCTGATCCTGCCATTGATCTTCGGGATCCAGGGCATCTGGGGGTCAGTCGTCGTCGCCGAAGTCGTTTCCGCCGCACTGACGATAGGCTTTATGATCGCAAAACGCTCGAAATACCATTATTGATGAATATTATGTAAAGGCCGCAGCCGTCCGGATGGTACGCTCTCATGAGCACGTCCGGGCCGCCCGGCCTTTTTTAGAGGAGCCGCTTACGCGGCGATCTTATGCGCTCCGCGCCGCCCTGGCTCGCGATCCCTTCGCCTCCCCGCAAAACTCATTGAATAAAAATGCCTTTATAGGCTACAATGTTCAATAAAGACTTGAAAGCGTAAAGCAACATATATATAATGCGCCTCCCCGTAAAGCTCGCAAAAAAAGAACCGCCCCGCTTCCCAACACCCGAAGTCCGCTGACGCGGACATCAGGTGAAGGACCGCGGGGCCGTTCCCATACCCCGGAGGCCGGCACATACGAACGCTTGCGCGTCCGTACGAGCCGGCCCCTGAGGCTTCCGTTGCCGGAATTTATATTATGAATAGTGAAAACTTGGTTGGTACCGGGCTGGCATGAGATCGCCGCCTGCCGTGTTGATCACGCCGGGCCGGCCTGACGGCCAGCCCTTCGTACCCGAATCGATCAGTCAACTGCATCCTGATCAAGGCGTATTAACTATGCCTCGACAACTATTACAGTCGCCTGACGGCCCGTCCTGGGCGGCAGCTTGCATCCTCACGGGCCTGCTGCTTTCCCCGGTGCTTCCTAGCCCTTGAACTTTCTCTTATTGCTTGTGCAGATACCTCTGATGACTGCAACGATCAGCAGGACTGCTGCCATGTACAGCCAAGGCATCTGGTACGAACCGTAGTGCTGCATCAGCATACCGACTGCAGTTGCGCCGATCGCGCCGCCGATACCGATGAATACGTTGACATATCCGATCAGCTTGCCGAGATCCTTGTCGCCATACATGTGACCCATGATGAGCGGTGAAACGATATTGATCGCAGGCACGCCGAAAATATATCCTGCCACGAACAGCACTGTTCCGAGCATTCCTGTATTCATGAATGCGAGTCCGAGAGCCGCGATCATGAAGAAAAGGCTCGTGCCGACAGCAGCAACGCTGAGCTTCTTGTCGCATACGATACCTACGATCGGGCCTGTGAACAGCAGGATTATCGATGTAGCGGAAACGATAGCGGTAGCGCCCATCTGATCCTGACCGGCCATTACCATAGTAGGGATACCGTGCTGCAGGATCGAGGAAGTAGTTGCGGTCGAGTCGGATTTTGCAAAGATGCGGGCCGCTTGTGGGGCGGGGGAGATCCCCGGACAAGGAGGTAGTCTTGAGCCGGGAGAAAGTCCTGGGGCAAGAGGCATGTCCGGAACAGGGGACAGCCTTGAACGGGGAGATAGTTTTGGATCGGAGAGCTTTGCCGGGTTGGAGAATGGTCTTGCGGCGAGTGAAGCTTCGGGAGAGAAGGAGCGTTCTGCGACAGGAAGTGTTCTTGGGCGGAGAAATCATTCTGAGTCAGGGACGGCGCCTGGAAGGGGCTCTTTATCCGGGTACGGGGATCGTCTCGAGTCGTGGGATATTTTCGAGCCGGTGGTCGGTCTGTGCCGCGGAGCGGGGATTGAGATGGGGCTCCGCGTGTCCTGCGGGGACGCAGGGCTCGCGGAGGCTTCCGCTGGTGTCGAAGATGGCGTGCCGGCGCTGATCCGCAGGCTCAGACGTCGGCAGGTCAGTGATTCGTATGGCGACGCATCTATGTATGTATCGTCGACTGATCTGATCCCGGCCGTCAGCGGCACAGCGTTTTCCATGTATGGCCGCAAAGGACTGCGCACTCGATGGTATTACCTGTATTTCCTGCTCGATCAGCTTTACGATGAAGTGATATTCGAAAACGACAGCTGCACGATAACGCGGAACGGCAGCGAACTTGGCATATTGCTTTACAATATACCGGATGTTCCGGGTGACATGGGTGAACTGTCAGGTCCAGGTGATGTTCCGGGTGGTATGGAGGAGACGCCGGACCATGAAGCGGAACGAAAAGAGGTCTTTCTTCATCTTGAGGATATCGAGTGCAACTATACGATGGTTTCGTATACATTCGATTTCTTCGCGGAAAGCGAGGAGGACGTGTGGCGCACCATCGGCGCGCCGGAGGCCATGGGCAGTGCGGTCAGGGAGACGATCAGGAGCAGCTGCTTCCCGAAGGTGGCTTATGCGCATTCGACTTCGCAGTATGATCTGCTCAGAGAGATCGCGCTGGAGCCCGGCGAGCTGAAGCTTCTCAGATTGATCCCGGAACGCGGCAGCGAAGTGAAATAGCATACGCTCTGCGTGTGCGCACTACTTGTCTGTCTAATCCTGCACGCCTGGCATTGACTCGCAAATCTCGTTTCATCATACATTTATGTCTTGTCATGCCTTACGGGGTGAAAACCAAAAATCATTTGCCGGATAGCTGTTATTGGTAAAAATGGCAGTTTTCCCGCTCTTTTTCTGCTGTCGAATACCAAGAAACAGGAAGCGGTCATTGATTTTTGGTATTTTAAACGTATAAAAAGCCATATTTCGCGAAAGATTTTACCAAATGATCATGAGCAGATTTTGATTCTTGGTAATCGCCTTTCTTGAAAGGCATGATTTTTCAGGGATTTTACCAAAGAAGACAGCCTGAAGATGCATTTTTGGTAACAGAAGATTCACTCACTGCTGGCGAGCGGCGACCTGCAAAACTTTACATAATGCGCAGCACACTTTCCTGGCAATAAAATGAAAAAGTGTGATATAATTAAAACAACTGTATTTACATGATACGTAAATATGTAATGGCCTAAGGAGGGATCCGTTATGAATGATAGAAAGAAAATAATAACTATAAGCCGTGAATTCGGAAGCGGCGGCAGACTGATAGGCAAACGTCTTGCGGAGAAGCTGGATGTTCCGTATTATGACAAGGAGCTGCTGGACAGGATCGCTGAGGAATCGGGATTCTGCAAGGAGATGATGGAGGACGCGGAAAAGAAGGCGAAGAACAGTTTCCTTTACAGCCTGATCTCGGCGATGGGAACTGCGGAGGCGGGACCTGAGAGTCTTTCGCTCAATGAGAGGTTTTTCCTGGCGCAGTTCGATACGATAAGGAGGATCGCTGACGAGGGTTCGTGCGTCATCGTTGGACGTTGTGCAGACTATATCCTGCGCGGGATTCCTGAGGCAACGAATGTGTTCATCTATGCCGAGGAGCAGGATAAGATCAAGAGGGCTGTCGAGGAGTACGGCGTGCCGCAGGATATGGTGAAGAAGATGATGAAGGACACTGACAAGGCGAGAGCTAACTATTACTCGTATCACACGGGCCAGAAGTGGGGAGAGTCTGTCAACTATCATCTTTCGATAGACAGCGGATATCTTGAGATCGAGGACATCGTAGATCTCATCATAAAATACACGGACGTCAAGCTTTACAGGTGATCCGGGATTTTGGCAGCAGCCGGGTTTTGACCGGATGCCGGGTATGACGAAAGAGGTTGGATTTTGCCTTAGTGCCGGACGTGACTGGGCGATCCGGCCCGGGTCCGGTGACGCTCCGACCGTGTTCGGGTCGTGATCCGGCGGCGCATGCCGCATCAGCATATAAAATTTGCCGCGTCTCATTCGACGCGGAGATGAAAGGAATGATCAGTTAAAATGACAAAAAACAAAGGAACTTATTACATTACTACGCCTATTTACTATCCGAGCTCGAATCTTCACATCGGGCACACTTACTGCACTGTCATGGCAGATGCGATGGCGAGATTCAAGAGACTTTCGGGATACGATGTGCATTTCCTGACGGGAACGGACGAGCACGGTCAGAAGATCCAGACGATCGCCGAGGAAAAGGGCATGAAGCCGCAGGAATACGTGGATCAGGTCGTTGCAGGCATAAAGGATCTGTGGAAGACGATGGAGATCTCGTACGACGATTTCATCAGGACTACTGAGCCGAGACACGTGAAGAGAGTCCAGGAGCTGTTCATGAAGCTCTATGAGAACGGCGACATATACAAGGGCGAGTATGAGGGCCTTTACTGCACTCCGTGCGAATCGTTCTGGACGGAGAGCCAGCTGGTGGACGGCAAGTGTCCGGACTGCGGCAGACCGGTGCAGAAAGCCAAGGAAGAGGCGTATTTCTTCAAGCTTTCAAAGTACCAGGACAAGCTGCTGGAGCTGTTTGAGACAAATCCGGAATTCCTTCAGCCGGATTCGAGAAGAAATGAAATGATCGCGTTCGTGAAGCAGGGGCTCGAGGATCTCTGCATTTCCAGATCGACATTTGACTGGGGCATCCCGGTGCCTATCAACGACAAGCACGTTATGTACGTGTGGCTGGATGCGCTTTCGAACTACATCACGGCGCTGGGCTGGCCGGACGAGCCGGAGCTTTACGAGAAGTACTGGCCGGTGAACGTTCATCTGGTAGGCAAGGAGATCGTGAGATTCCACACTGTCATCTGGCCTGCAATGCTGATGAGCGCGGGTCTTCCGCTGCCTAAGCAGGTGCTCGGTCACGGATGGCTGCTGCTGGAGGGCGGCAAGATGTCGAAGTCCAAGGGCAACGTGGTCGATCCGGTGAAGCTGATCGACAGATACGGCATCGACGCGCTGAAATACTTCCTGCTGAGGGAGTACACTTTCGGTCAGGACGGCGTGTTCACGAACGAGGTGATGCTCAAGAGGATGAATTACGATCTCGCGAACGACCTGGGAAATCTGGTGTCGCGAACGGTTTCGATGATAGAGAAATACAATGGCGGCATAGTTCCGGAGCTTACTGATGCAAAGGATGCAGTCGACGATGATCTCAGGGCTGTCGCTGTCGGCGCGGCTGACAAGGTCGAGGCGAACATGGACAAGTTCGCGTTCAACATGGCCCTTGAGGAGATCTGGGTAGTCGT
This sequence comes from Brotomerdimonas butyrica, assembly GCF_025567305.1. NCBI lineage: Bacteria > Bacillati > Bacillota > Clostridia > Eubacteriales > Brotomerdimonas > Brotomerdimonas butyrica. The sequence goes on along the minus strand of NZ_JAOQJP010000002.1, from coordinate 230,880 downwards.
TAGGCGTGCCAACAAATATATAGATGAAACGATGCCGTGGGTACTTGCAAAGGATGAGGCTCAGAAGCCTAGACTTGACAATGTGCTGCACAATCTGGCTGAAACGATCAGGATCATATCGGTGCTGATCCATCCGTTCATGCACACGACTTCGGATGCTATCAGAAAGCAGCTGGGTCTGTGGTATGCTGACGTCGCATGGGAAGATGCGTACGAGTTCGAGATGATGAACGGTGAGCAGGTGAAGAAGGGCGATCCGATCTTCCCTCGTCTCGATATCGAAAAGGAACTGGCTGAGCTGGAGGCCATGAACGGCAGCAAGGAGCCGGAGAACATCCCGCTCGAGCTGAAGCCTGAGATCGAATATGATGATTTCGACAAGATCGATTTCAGAGTCGGCACTATCATTTCGGCTGAAAAGCATCCGAAGGCTGACAAGCTGCTGGTGTTCCAGGTGCAGATGGGTACGGAAAAGCGCCAGATAATCTCGGGTGTTGCGAATTACTTCAAGCCTGAGGAATGCGTTGGCAAGAAGGTTGTCGTGGTTGCAAATCTCAAGCCTAGAAAGCTCAGAGGTCTCGAGTCGAAAGGCATGATAATGTTTGCGGACAATATCGTTGACGGCAAGGAACGCGTTGAGTTCGTGTCGACGATCGCAGATGACGGAAATCCGGTGACTTAGTGGATGATATGAGGGAGGCACAGCGGTGACGCTGTGCCTTCTGTGATTTTAGCGGGGCGCCGGCGCGAGGCATTGTGCCGGCGAGGAGCATGGGAGCTGCGTAAGCTCCCTCTCGTGTATGCAGGTGACGGATCCGTTGGGCCGGCGTGAGGCACGGCTTTCTGCGTCGGCAATTTGGCGCCCCGTTCTGCGGGGCGCGCAGGCTTGTGCGAGTGACAGTGTTGTGCCGGCTACTCGGGCAAGTCTGAAATTTGAACGCGGCAGCCCTGCGGGCGGTGTCGCCTGCGCCCCCCGCACCGGACATTCTTTGCACACCATTGCAATCCAGCGATCCCGCGATTTTGCGATTTACATACCAATAATAAATGAAAAGAGGCAGAAAATATGTTTTTTGATTCACACGCACATTTGAACAATGAGATGTCGGATGAAGCCAGAGCGGCGATGGTCAGAGCCATTGAAGACTCGGAACTCGATTATGTGATGGATATCGGTTTTGATCTGCCGAGCTCGAAGCTCGCGGTCGATCATGCAGCGAAATATCCGTGGTGCTATGCCGCGGTGGGCTGTCATCCTCACGACACTGACAGCATGGATGACATGCAGCTGGCGCTGATAAAAGGCCTGGCAAAAAAGAAAAAAGTAATGGCTATCGGCGAGATCGGCCTTGATTTTCATTACGATCATTCGCCGCGCGACGTTCAGCGCGAATGGTTCAGGAGGCAGATCCGCCTGGCGAACGAGCTGAAAATGCCGATCGCGATCCACTCGAGAGAAGCCGATCAGGAAGTGCTCGATATTTTAAAGGAAGAAGGCGCATTTTCCGACGAGCGAAAAAGCTGGTTCCCGGAAAGACCGGATACGACCGGATATGTGTCTAAGCAGCCAGGCACATGCAAAGATGCACGCGTGCTCCTGCACTGCTTTTCGGGAAGTGCCGAGCTCGGCAGCCAGTACGTGAAGCTCGGTGCCACGATCTCGATCGCCGGCCCGGTGACATACAAAAACAACAGGAAGACCGTAGGCGTAGTGGCAGAGCTGCCGCTGGATTTCCTGCTTGTCGAGACGGACTCACCGTATCTGACGCCGGAGCCTTTCCGCGGCAAGAAAAATGATCCTTCCAAGGTGGAGTATACCGCGAGAAAAGTCGCAGAGATCAAAGGTCTTAGCCTGGAAGAAGTCGCAGCGAAAACAAAGGAAAACGCGATGCGCTTTTATGGGATAACCGAGTAACGGGATAAGGCGGGGTGAATCGAAAGCCGGGCAGCATGAGCAGTCGCCCGGTCGGCTGCCTGAGCAAGTTGGGAGTCTCGGCAGTTGCCTTGGTGCCTGTTCGCTTTGGCGAGCGCCAGGAATCACGGTCGCTCTTGCGCCCGCACGATCGGTCGCTAACCTTGTCGATCGCCAGGTGTCATGCTTATGCTCGTTGACTTTATTTCAACGACCCGATAATCTGCAGTATCGCTGCGATATCTATGCCTCCGGTACTGCTGTCACACGTTATGATTAGATTTGATCCCGGCACGATATCATTTGAATAATAAAGCGCGAATTTTTTCCATACGGCTTTGCGGTAGCTTTCATCCTTGAGCATGCCGAGGTGTTCCCAGTAGATGATCCTTCCGTTGGCAAGGTACAGCGTAAAATCAGGATATCTTACGGTCGTTCTGCCATCAGCATCGTGCAGATAAAGCGGCTCTTCATATGCGAATTTTATTCCGTTCTTGTTAAGGAATTCTGAGATTATGGCCTCGGATTTAGAACGCACCATAAGTCCGAACGAAGTTCTGTGTATCAGCGCATCTGCCTTGAAATCCAGAGAAGATTGACCGATTGTGCCGCCGATCCAGTTATCCCGACTATCATGGGGTGCATCGCCAGACAGATGGTTTTGATAGTGTTCTCTATTGCCGTCGGCCCGACTATGCTGACTGTCATAGCTGCTCTGACGATATCGGCTTTTGTATATCGGTACATTATCTGCATTGGCCGTCTCGGGCTGGTATCCCTTACCGATCTTAGAAAGTATATCTTTATCGCCGTAAGGCGCGTATTTTTTTATCAGCCTTTCCTGGACTTTTACATTTTCTTTCAGGATCTTCAGCGCCGTCTCCATATATTTTCGCTTTTTCAATGCCTGGATCAGATGGAGGTTGCGCACGCTTATGTACACCTGCTTCTGCGTCCCCGGCATGATGCGGTAATAATAGCGGCGGCCATATACAAGCTTGGTCACAAGACGACCCTCAGGAAGCGATTTCAGCAAATCTTCATACAGCTCGATCAATTCTTTCTCTACCTTTAAATCGTTTTTTGTTGCTTCGATATAATCCATGATCATCTCCTTTTGAGTGGCGGTGCAGGGAATAGCAGTGGCGCGGGGTATTTTACACAATTTAACATTTATTACACACGTTGTCAATGGAACTGATGGAAAAAATTTACTTTTATTTATCTGCCCCAGATTGCTATCAGTATGAAAAGCGCAGGCATACCTGAAAGCTGCGTTTTTAGTAATGTCATACGGTTTTCTTGTATTTAGGTATAAAAGCTCCGGTCGCATATATGCGGAAGATTGTAAACTGCCGCCCATAGAGGCTTCGAAATACGATATTTTAGTAAAATCTATGCAGTTTATTGATAATAAGTATAAAAGAATCTGATCTGCTGCCTGATATGCAGAAGAAGTTTATACCTATCTATCTCACGCGATCAGATACGAGTATAAACCTTGCCTCCATAAACCCTGTTTTTTGATCATTTTTCCGATCAGGCAGCAGATCATAAGTTTTACAGCACTCCTGCAGTCATAGCTTTTATACTCGATTCCGCCAAAACAACAAAAAATCACCAAACCTTCACCCTCAAACAGGGGTTTTGACAAATTTCGATGAGGGACAGGCTGTATAATGCACCTGTATTGGGAATGGAGATTTTTTATGGAAAACACGACTAAAGCAAGAGCTTTTGATTTTACTAAAAAGAATCGGACGAAAATCAGGACGAGGCTGGCTCGGGGGCTGGCGATCCTGGCATTCGCGCTCGTTGTGAGCCATGGCACAGTGATGGATGGATATTTTCCGGCTGCGGTGGCGCTGACTGCTTATCTTGCTGCGAGGAAACCGCTGAATGCATTGATAGCGGTGCCGGCTGCAGCAGCGATCGCTCCGTACCTTATGAAAGGCTACGATCCGTGGGGCGACATGGCGGCGGTGCTGGTATGCGCGCTGTTCTTCCCGGTCGCGGGAAAAGTGCGTTTCAGAGTCTGGCAGGTCGGCCTGATCGCAGCATCGGCCGGCATCGTGTGCGTCAGCCTGAGCCGGGTCGCGACGTCGACAGTCTACAAGATCAGTCCGGAAAAACTGCTGGTGTACGGAGCGCTGATATTTGCGATCGTGATCATCGCGGACGTGATCTGCAGCATAGTCGGAGAGTTGTGGCCGGTTGTTTCGGAAGCAGAAAACGTCACGGTATCGCGCGGGTCGGTCCGGCACGATTTTGCATCATACGGTTCAGATCGGCAGAATAGGGGCGCATCACACAGTGTGCAGCAAGGTGGCAGTACGCGCAATAGCGTATCGTATATAAACGATGCGGACGCCGATGTTTCGCATATAAACAATGCGGATTTCGGCACTTCGCATATAAACAATGCAAATGTCAAAGCTTCGCATATAGGCAATGTTGGTTTTAATGATCCGAACATAAGCGGAGCCGATTTGGATGCCTCGGCTATAGGTTATGCAGACTCGCGCGTTTCGACTTTACAAAATCCGGCTTCACAAAGCGCAGGATCATACGGCGACTGGATTTCCCGCCACATGACTCTTCTGGCCGACGGAAAATATGAAAAAGAGCTGCGCATAGCAGCATTGATATCTGCTGTGCTCATGATCCTGAACGGCGCCGGTCTGAGCTTCCTCGCATGGCCGCTGATCCTTTTCATGGCGATGACCGCACTCGACAGCAGCAGCGCGGGCGCTCCATTCATCGTGATTGCGACGGGAGGCGTCTGGGCGGCACTAATTGGGCAGGGCCAGTGGGGCCTGCTGGCGACTGCTGTGATTGGAGCTGCCGCCGCAGTTTTTGTAAAGCGTTTAGGCATTTTTATCCGTACAGCAGCGTTCATAGCGGTGTGCTGGACTATGGGATTCATGGAAAGCGGCACAGTACTGGGAGTCGACGGCTACTGCCTTTTCGTCGCGGCAGCGCTTTTTGCGGTGGTAAGCTGGAAATTCAGACCTGCTGTAAAGCGGCTGATCGCGGCGATAGAAGGGAACCCTGCGGACGCCGGGGAAACTTCGGCATTCAGGACAGCTGCGCTTTTGCAGAGCAAATCAGATGACATGCAGGAACTTGCAGAGCTTTACGCGACCTACGTGGACAGCCGTTCAGCGCTGGCCAGCCAGTTCCACATGACGAAACAGATAATGGATGACGTGAGATACAGGATAAGCCGCCGTCCCGGCGCAGCCCGAAGCAGCCACAGCAGCATCGGAAGCCGGGCGAAATCGAGGCGTGAAAAGCTGGCGGTGGACATTTCGGCGTCGCAGTATGCAGCCTCGGGAACGATAAACGGCGACTGCTGCGGCTGGCAGGACATAGGCGACGGGCGGACCGTCATGGTCGTCAGCGACGGCATGGGAAAGGGCAAGAAGGCGGCTGCGGAAAGCCTGCTGGTGACGAAGACGCTGATCTCGCTGCTCAGGGCCGGGGTCACGCCGGACCTTGCGCTCAAGATGATAAATACCGTGATGCTGATGAAAGACGACGAAGAATCATATGCCACCGTGGATCTGGCCATAATAGACCGGATAAGCGGAAAAGTGAAATTTTACAAGATAGGAGCAGCTCCGACACTGATACGGCACCGTGAAACGGTCGAGGAAGTGAAGCTTTCCGCGGTACCGCTCGGGATAGTGAACGGGCTGAAGATACGATACATGGAAACCGAGCTGAAAAAAGACGACTGGATCATCATGATGTCGGATGGGGTCAGCGACGGAGGGACAGCCGGGAGCACGGGCCGCGATACGTTTATCGACACCCTCAAAAGCACCGTGGCGAAGGTGCGCTCGGCTGATCCCGAAATGATGAGCATGCTGCTGATCGATCAGGCGGCGGACAGTTATATAGGGCGGGAGCGCGACGATCTGACGGTGCTCGCAGCGCATATCAGCTGACGCCGGGAGACTCGTCGGCATGCTTGCATGCGCAGGAGTGCCAAATCGCGCCTGGGATTCAATGCCATTCGTCAGTTCTGCTGCGGCCGCCCGGCACGCCGCTTGCGCCCATTTTGCAGGCCGCTGCCAGCACCCATTTACCGGTGGCTGGAAACCGCTATTTGTGGTACAATGATGGTAAATCCATGCAAATGTATAGGATAATAATAACAAGGAGTTTTGTGACAGATAAAGATGTTGATCGAGCAAGTCAGAAAAACCATAAATGAACATGATTTGATACAGCGAAAGCAGCATATCGTACTGGGACTGTCGGGCGGTCCTGATTCGGTATGCCTTTTTCATGTGCTGATGACGCTGAGCGGGCAGCTTGGCATAACGGTGCACCCGGTGCACATAAACCACAAGCTGAGGCCCGGCGCCGCAGAACGCGACCAGAAGTACGCAGAACAGCTCTGTGAGAAAATGGGCGTGAAGTGCAGCGTTTTCACAGTCGACTGCAGAGAGATGGCACGCGAGCTTTCCACGACGAGTGAGGATGCCGGCAGGATCGCGCGGTACGACGCTTTCCATGAGACCGCGGAAAAGATTGCGGCAGAGCTTCAGGCAGAGGGTCTTGATGAAGAAACGGCGCGCAGCAGTGTAAAGATCGCAGTCGCGCACAACACCGGCGATCAGGCGGAGACCATACTTTTCCGTCTGCTCAGAGGCACCGGCACCGACGGGCTGGCTGGCATCGCATACGAGCGAAAAGAGCGCGGATTTTCGGTGATCAGGCCGATCCTGGATGTGGACCGGGCAGCGATCGAGGAATACTGCGAGAACAACGGGCTCGGCCCGGTGATCGACCACACCAACAGCGAAGCGATATACGCCAGGAACAAGATCAGACTCGAGCTTATACCTATGCTCGAAAGTGAGTATAATGAAAATATAAAGGCGAGCCTGGTGCGCCTGGGCCGCATCGCGTCGGAAGACAAGGACTATCTGTGGCAGCAGACGGAGCTGGCATACAGGGAATTCGCGGAAAGCGTGCCGGCAGGCGACGTGCAGGGTTTTATGGAAAGCGTGTCGGTGTCTGCAGGCATGATAGTGATGGACAGAGAAAAACTCGCGGCTGCCCATCCGGCCATAAGGCACAGGCTTATCATGAAAGCGTTCGCGCAGATCGGCCTCGAAAAAGATATCTCAGAAGAACGCATAAAGTCCGCAGACGCGATAATATCAAAGAAACAGGGACCAAAAACAGTACAATTCCCGCACTGCTACAGACTCAAGGTCGAGAAAGGGAAAGTGATGTTTTTCAGAGATTGAATTTTATGTGAAATTATCTGAAAAAAGCAGCGGCTTCTATTGCTGATACTTGGTTTACATGATAAAATAAAACGATAACTTTGTATATAATAACCAAAAAATCAGCTGACAAAACATTACCGGGAGGATATAAATTGAAAAGGGCTAAAAATATTGGAATTTATGCGGTCATATTCGGGCTCGTGCTGGCAATGGTCTGGTTTTACAACAGTGGGACCAAGGAGGATCAGAAAGAAGTAAAGACTTCCACGATGATCAAGTACCTGAAGGAAGATGAAGTCGAGAACATCAACGTGACGGAGACAAAGCTCACTGCAAAACTCAAATCAGGAGACAAAGTATATGCTTATGTGAACAGCGCGGTCGATCTGAGCTATATATACGATTCATATATAATGCCGCAGGTGGATTCGGGCAAGCTAAAACTCGAGAGTGACGAGCCGAAGAAGGAGTCCATCTGGCTCAGCCTGCTGCCGACACTCATAATGATCGGCATCATGGTCGTATTCTTCATACTTATCATGAATCAGAGCGGAGGCGGAGGCAAGGCGATGTCGTTCGGCAAGAGCCGCGCCAAGCTTCAGAAAGACGGTGACCTCAAGAAGATAACATTCAAGGACGTTGCAGGACTTGAGGAGGAAAAGGAAGAACTTGAAGAAATAGTAGACTTCCTGAAGCATCCTGCCAAATACAACAATCTGGGTGCAAGGATACCTAAGGGTATACTGCTCGTAGGCCCTCCGGGAACAGGTAAGACCTATATCTCCAGAGCGACAGCCGGAGAAGCAGGAGTGCCGTTCTTTACGATAAGCGGTTCGGACTTCGTGGAAATGTTCGTAGGTGTAGGTGCGTCCAGAGTCAGAGACCTGTTCGAACAGGCAAAGAAAAACGCACCGTGCATCGTTTTTATCGACGAGATTGATGCGGTTGGACGTAAGAGAGGCGCAGGCCTCGGCGGCGGTCACGACGAAAGAGAACAGACGCTGAACCAGCTGCTGGTAGAGATGGACGGTTTCGCGGAAAACGCAGGTATCATCATCCTCGCGGCAACCAACAGACCTGACGTTCTCGACCCTGCATTGCTGAGACCAGGCAGATTCGACAGGCAGATAGTGATAGGGATCCCTGATATCAAGGGCAGAGAAGAGATATTCAGAGTGCATTCGAGAAACAAGCCTCTTGCAGAAGGCGTGGATCCGAAGGTGCTCGCAAGAAGAACGCCGGGATTTTCCCCTGCGGATATAGAGAACATGCTCAATGAAGCGGCGCTGCTTGCTGCGAGAAGAAACGGCATGAAGATAAGGATGGACGAGATCGAGGAAGCTATAACCAAGGTCATCGCAGGTCCGGAAAAGAAGAGCAGAGTCATCAGCGAAGAAGAGCGAAAGCTCACGGCATATCACGAAGCCGGCCACGCTGTGGTGGCGCATGTGCTGCCTAAGACAGACCCTGTTCATCAGATCACGATAATACCTAGAGGCAGAGCAGGCGGATTCACGATGATCCTGCCTAAGGAAGACAAATACTACGGAACAAAAGAAACGATGAGAGAGCAGATCATCCATCTCCTCGGCGGTCGTGTTGCGGAAATGCTCACGCTCGACGATGTGAGCACGGGTGCGAGCAACGACATCCAGAGAGCTACGGATATCGCGAAAGAAATGGTCACAAAGTACGGATTCAGCGAGAAGCTGGGCCCTGTGAACTACAGCTCATCCGACGAAGTGTTCCTCGGAAAGGATTTTTCGACGAGACAGAACTACTCAGAGGAGACTGCTTCGGAGATAGACGAGGAAGTGAAGGCGATCATCGAAGAAGCATACGAGGCTGCGAAGACGATACTCAGCGAGCACATGGAACAGCTGACAGCCGTGGCAGAAGGACTGCTTGCAGTCGAAACACTCGACAACCAGCAGTTTGAGAGACTGTATGACGGCGACGTTACTCCGGAAGAGCTCGCGGAAGAACTCAGGATCGAACTGGAGAAGAAAAAGGCCAGAAACGAGAAAGAGGCAGCTCAGTCTGCGAGAAAGCGCAAGAAAGAGGCGGAGCTCGAGAAGCAGAGACTTGAAGAAGCGGCAAGAGCTCTTGAGGAACAGACAAAGAATTCGAAGTTCAAGCCGAGCATCATGATCTACAATGAAGAGACTAAGACTGCCGAGCCGTTCAACCCGACGAATCTGTCAAAGCCGGGCGACAGCGTGCCTGACGGAGATATGCCAGAGGACGATGATTTCGAGACTCCGGAGCAGCCTGAAGTGCACGGGGAGTTCGCTTCGGACGACGACTTTGAAAATGCAGCCGGCGATGACGACATGCCTAGCGAAGAAGAGCTGGCAGTTTACGATACAGATTATCTCAATGCGGACGATGACGACGATTCTGAGGTCGATGCAGACGATGATGATGCAGACGATGAGGACAGTCTTGATGTGTTCGCAGACGATGACGGATCTGATTCGGATGATGAAAACAGGAAGAAGGACGAATAATGAGAGTTACAGTTGCAGACTGTCTGGATCTGGACGCTTTCAGAGGAGCAGAGGTAGTCGCGGGCAAGATAAATCTGACTAATGATGTCAAGGCTGTATCAGTCCTTGATGCCTGTGACAGCGCAGACCTTAAATTTTATAAACCGGATAAAACCGAAATATTGCTGACGGGATTCCTCGGCATAAAAGACGATATCGACAGGCAGTGCGAGCTGATCCGTGCGGTTTCAAGACGCGGATGCGCCGCACTGGCGGTCTATTATGTGGGACGTGCCATGGGGAAACTGGATGAAAAAGTGATAGAGGCAGCAGAGCGAGAGCTGATGCCTCTCATTTTAATGCCGGCAGACGCGGAGTATGTCGATGCGATCACAGAGGTGATGGACAAGGTCCTCTACGGCGATAATTTCAGCAACAGCCTGATAAACAACACCGTGTTCCACCTTCTCAATTTTGAAAAGCACAGCAATTTCCAGTCGGCGGTGAGAGAAGCCGCGATAAACAACGATTTCCAGCTGATAATACTCAGCGAGGATTTCAACCCGATCCTCACGGTGGAGACGAGACACAAGGCGACGATATCGGATGCGATCAAGCTCGGCAAGGAGCGCAACGTGGAGAGCAACTCCAAGGTCTATACGATGATCGACGTGAACGGTGTACTGACATACTGGGGACCGGTAACGATAAACAATGAGAAATATTACATGTTCATCGTGGACAACGAGGACTCGTATACCGCAGGCGAGATAACGAAGCTTGCCGAGATCATCGAGCTGGCGATGGGCATGTGGAAATACACACCTGAGCGAGATGCGAAAGCGGAGTTCATCAAGGCGCTGATAAGAGGAAACAAGAGCCTGGCCTATACACTCAAGGACGAGGCGAAGATCAGCGGCGATGATATCCTGAGCGTATTTTTCTCCAAAGGCATCGGCTACGACATAGAGAGCCAGGTCTTTGCAGAATTTGAAAAAGAAGAAGACCTGAACATCATGAAGATCACCGAAGGCGACGAGACCTACGGCATGATACTGACATTCGATGAAGACGGCGCGAACTCGACAAGCAAGAACAGCTGCGTGCAGCTTTTCAACAAACTAAAAGGCAACAAAAAGGCGAGGATATTCCACGTCACAGGCCTGAACGGGATAGAAGGCGCAGGTGACGCGTACAGGCTCATAAGCGAGAGCTGGTCGTTCGTGCAGAACGTTTTCCCGTACAAGCGAGTGTTCACGAAGTATGAGCTCACGCTTGTCAGCAACTGCATAAACATCCAGATACAGGGCGGCTTTGTAAAGAAAAACTACATAGAGCTGCTCGAGCCGTTCAAGGAAGCGAGCGAGAACAAGAGCAGGCAGCTGCTCGACACGCTCGAGACTTTCGTGCTGGACGCAGGCATGAACAGCAGCAAGACTGCGGAATTCATGGGTATCCATACGAACACGGTGCAGTACAGGCTCAAGAAGATCAATGAGATGCTCGGTGTGGAAATCACGGGCAACCGCATAATCCCGGGGCTCACGATGGCGCTGGCGCTCAAGCGGCTTGAACGAGTCGTCAGCTAGCGGGGACCGGCATTCCGACAGTGTACGGCAGTTCGGCATTCCGACGGCTGCAGCCGGATGAGAAAAGCCGGTGAGCGAGGCTGGACGGCGCGGCGCGGTGTGCGGGCGGCCTGCATGCATGGCCGGCATAAAAAAGATAAATTTTAGTTTCACATATAAAGCAAGAGTAAAAAAGGACAAGGAGATTAACATGTATTTCAATTATTTGGAGAAAGCAGACCCGGAAATAACAGCATCTATCAAAAGGGAAATCAACCGTCAGGAGACAAAGATCGAGATGATCGCTTCTGAGAATTTCGTGAACTACGAGATCATGGAAGCAGCAGGCAGCGCATTGACGAACAAATATGCGGAAGGATATCCGGGCAAGAGATATTACGGCGGATGTGAATTCGTCGATGAAGTCGAGACTCTGGCTATCGAGAGAGCGAAGAAGATCTTCGGTGCAGACCATGCAAATGTGCAGGCTCACTCAGGGGCGAACGCAAACACTGCGGTATACCAGGCAGTGCTCGATTACGGAGATACAGTGCTCGGCATGGATCTGTCAAACGGCGGACACCTTTCACACGGATCCCCTGTGAACATTTCAGGAAAGTCATATAACTTCGTGTCATACGGACTCGATCATGAAACAGAAATGATAGATTTTGACAACGTAAGGGAGCTGGCCCTGAAGCACAAGCCTAAACTGATCGTGGCAGGCGCTTCGGCTTACCCAAGAACTATATATGCAGATAAATTCAAAGAGATCGCAGACGAAGTCGGCGCTATGCTGATGGTCGACATGGCGCATATCGCAGGACTCGTTGCAGTCGGACTCCATCCAAATCCGATGGAATATGCGGATATCGTTACAAGCACGACGCATAAGACACTCAGAGGGCCTAGAGGCGGACTTATCCTTTGCAAAGAAAAATACGCGAAGGCTATCGACAAGGCTATCTTCCCGGGAACTCAGGGCGGCCCGCTCATGCACATAATCGCAGCGAAGGCTGTATGCTTCAAGGAAGCGATGGATCCGGAATTCAAGGTATATCAGCAGCAGGTGCTCGATAATGCAAAGGCGCTGGCAGAGGCTCTCAACGAAAAGGGTTTCGACCTCGTTTCGGGCGGCACTGACAATCACCTCGTTCTCGTGAAACTCGTGAACAAGGGCGTTACAGGAAAGCTGGCAGAGCACCTTCTTGACGAAGCCAACATCACGACGAACAAGAATGCGATCCCGAACGATCCGCAGAGCCCGTTCGTTACAAGCGGTCTGAGACTCGGAACGCCTGCGATGACCAGCAGAGGCTTCAAGGAAGACGATGTAAGGAAGACAGTGGAGGCGATCGCACTCGTGATCGACAATCCTGAAGATCCGGCAGCTATGGAAAAGGCAAGAGCTATAGTCAAGGAGCTTACGGACAAGTACCCTCTCCACAAGAAGTTCAGAGGATAGACTGAGAGTCTGTACGAGGCGTGCTGCGCAGGAGGCACAGACGCCTTGCAGATACGGAACAGGATAAAGAGTTTTTAAGGAGGCAGCACAGATGGATAAGCTGGAAAAACTCCGCCATGCCAGAGCGCACATAGCGCAGGGCGGCGGCGAAAAGAGGATCCAGGCACAGCATTCAAAAGGAAAGCTCACAGCCAGAGAACGGCTTGATATCCTTTTTGACGAAAACAGCTTCGTTGAGATAGATGCTTTCGTAAAGCACAGGTGCACCAATTTCGATATGGCGGGCAAAGACCTGCCGGGTGACGGTGTAGTTACGGGATACGGGCAGATCGAAGGCAGACTCGTGTTCGCATTTGCACAGGATTTTACGGTCAGCGGCGGCTCGCTGGGCGAGTATCATGCGGAGAAGATCGTAAAGGTGCAGGAAATGGCGCTCAAGATGGGGGCGCCTATCGTGGGACTGCAGGATTCAGGCGGAGCAAGAGTCGAGGAAGGCGTTGCGGCGCTTTCGGGATTCGGCAAGATATTCCACAACAATACGATATCATCAGGAGTCATCCCGCAGATATCAGTGATAATGGGACCGTGCGCGGGCGGCGCAGTGTATTCGCCGGCGATAACGGACTTCGTGTTCATGGTGGACAAGACCAGCCAGATGTTCATAACAGGCCCTGAAGTCATCAAGACGGTAACAGGCGAGGCCGTGACAGCCGAACAGCTCGGCGGGGCCGTGACACACAATACGGTCAGCGGCGTGGCGCATTTTATGGGGAAAAATGACGAAGAGACACTGCTGGCGGTCAGAGAACTTCTGAGCTACATGCCTTCGAACAACATGGAAACAGCTCCTGTATATGCGTGTGACGACGATATAAATAGGATGATCCCGGAGCTCAACGAGATCATTCCGGACAATCCGAACAAGGCGTACAATATGTACGATGTGATATACAAGATCGCTGATGACGGCAGGATCTACGATGTTATGCCTCATTATGCAAAGAATATCATAACGTGCTTCATCAGGATGGATGGAGCGACAGTGGGTGTCATAGCCAACCAGCCTAATTTCGGGGCAGGCTGTCTGGACATAAACGCATCAGACAAGGCGGCGAGATTCATCAGAAGATGCGATGCATTCAACATCCCGCTGCTCACGATAGAAGACGTTCCGGGATTCCTTCCGGGCACGGATCAGGAATACGGCGGCATCATCAGACACGGCGCGAAGATGCTTTACGCATACTGTGAGGCGACAGTGCCTAAGATCACGCTGATATTGAGGAAAGCATACGGCGGCGCATACATAGGCATGTGCAACAAGGAGCTCGGCGCGGACATGGTAATGGCGTGGCCGTCGGCTCAGATCGCCGTGATGGGCGCATCGGGAGCAGTCAACATCATCTCGTCGGTAAAACGCGAGATCAGGAATGCTGACGATCCGGCCCAGGTCAGAGCGGAGAAGATCGCGGAATATGAGGAGACGTTCAACAATCCTTATGTCGCAGCGAGCCTTGGTTATGTGGACGATATCATAGAGCCCGCATCGACCAGGCAGCGCGTGATAAGCGCGCTCGATATGCTTAGTACAAAGCGTGAATCTCTTCCTGCAAAGAAGCACGGAAACATCCCGCTCTAGCCGTTACGGCACGCGGGTGCGGAGTGCGGGAGCTTTGCATGGGGATCTTAAATGATTTAGGAGGAAAAATGCTGGGATCTGTAGTCACTATGCTCATAGGGATGGGCTTGACTTTCTGCATCCTGCTGCTCATATGGGTGATCGTGTCATTCATAAGCAAAAGGATGAATATAAAGAAAAAGAACAACAACACAACAGATGACGATTTTGACAGTATACCGTACCTGCCGTTCGACGGACAGGCGCCGGCCGCGCAGACAGCCGGGCGTACGGGAGCGGGCAGCGGTGCAGCTGCGGAAGCCGGGAAAGCCGGAGCAGATGCGGGTGCGACTGCAGCAGCGTCAGCAACTGATGACGGCGGGAATGGCGGCATCAGTCCGGAGGTGATCGCGGTTATAACGGCGGCGATAGAAGCTTTCCGTGAGGAAGAGGGCTCCGGACGTCTGGTCGTGAGGAAGATCAGGAGACTGCCTGCGGATACGCAGCCGTGGTCCATTGCAGCCAGAGCAGACTGTATAGAGAGCAGAAAGTTCTAATGAATCGAAAGGAAACGGGACATATGAAAAAGTACAATATCACTGTAAATGGTACGACATATGAAGTAGAAGTAGAAGAAGTAAAAAACACATCAGCTGCATCGCCGGCACCGGCAGTGCAGCCGGCAGCGGTCCAGACGGCGGCCCCTGCACAGGAGACAAAGGCAGCGGTGGCTCCTGCAGCGGAGCAGAAAGCTGAGGCATCAGGCGCAGGAGCACAGACGGCTCAGGCTGCAGCAGCATCAGCAGCGCCGGCAGGCGGAGCACCGGCAGCAGTTCCTGAGGGTGGCACAGGCGTCAAGGCTCCGGTGCCCGGAACAGTGCTTGATATAAGAGTCGAACCCGGACAGCAGGTGGCACAGGGAGATATCCTCGTGATACTCGAAGCTATGAAAATGGAGAACGAGATCGCAGCCCCTGCGGCAGGAAAAGTCGCATCGATCCAGGCTGTAAAGGGAACATCTGTGAACGCAGGAGATATTCTCGTAACACTGGAGTGATCCGGACTGAAAAATGATCGGATCTGAATGTTGATTTCATGTAAAAATGTTTTGGTTGTGAACATACTTTATGGTAAAATAAAAGCGGTCTATTCAGACTGTTAAAAAAATACAGAGCAAAAGGAGAAAACCATGCTACTGGCATTCGACGTTGGAAACACTAATATAGTACTGGGAGTCTTTAAAGAAGGCAGACTTATCACAAGCTGGCGACTGGAGACTGACAATAACAAAAGTGCAGATGAATACGGTATGATAATCGGAGCGCTGTTCAGATATGAAGGGCTCGATGTAAAAGATGTAAAGGATGTAATAATTTCGACGGTAGTGCCGTCTGTTCTATATACGCTCCAGCATCTTTCGGTAAAATATTTCAACCGCAAGGCGATAGTTATAGGTGCAGGTATAAAGACGGGGATCGTTGTAAAATACGATAATCCCAAGCAGGTCGGATCTGACAGGATCGTCAATGCGGTCGCAGCTCATGCAAAGTACGGCGGCCCGCTCATCATAATAGATTTCGGCACAGCCACGACTTTCTGCGCGATCTCGGAGAAAGCCGAGTACATAGGCGGAACGATCGCTCCGGGACTCAAGATATCGTCGGAAGCGCTCTTTGAGAAAACAGCGAAGCTTCCCAAGGTAGAGCTTGAGGAACCGGGTCATGTGATCTGCCGCAATACTATCAACAGTATGCAGTCAGGTCTCGTCTACGGACACATGGGCATGGTCGACTATATAGTGAAGAAAATGAAAAAAGAGCTTCAGGAGTACAGCAAGGATGATTCCATCGAGGTCAAGGTGATCGCGACAGGCGGTCTTGCGACGATGATCGATTCAGGGATAGACTGCATCGATCATGTGGACAAGATGCTTACTCTGGAGGGTCTTGAACTCATATACGAAAAGAACAGGAAGCCCAGGAGGATTGAATCCAAGGCAGAACTAAAAGCAGAAAAAGAAAGGTGCGAATATGGCGAAGCAACTGTTTAGTATAGGGAGCTTTCAGCCTGATACGCCGTTTTTTCTGGCCCCGCTTGCGGGTATAACTGATAAAGCGATGAGAAGCCTCTGCGCCAAGCAAGGGGCTTCTTTAGTGTATACGGAAATGGTGAGCGCCAAGGGTCTGTGGTACGGTGACAGGAAAAGCAGAGATCTCCTTGAGATCGCGGAGGATGAAGGTCCTGTAGCTTTCCAGCTCTTCGGGAGCGATCCGGAGATCCTGGATTTTGCAGCAAAGGAGCTGCGCGATGAGAAAAACTGCATACTCGACCTGAATGTCGGGTGCCCTGTACCTAAAGTCGTGAAAAACGGAGAAGGATCGGCGCTGCTCAAAAAGCTCGATGTACTTCACGACGTGATCTCCGCGATGGTGAATGCGGCAGGCAAGCCCGTCACTGCGAAGATCAGGATGGGATTCGAGCGCGGCAGCAATACAGCTGTGGAGACTGCAAAGCTGCTGGAGTCGGCAGGAGTAGCTGCAGTGGCGGTCCACGGAAGGACTCGCGAGCAGTATTACGAGGGCAAAGCCGACTGGCAGGCGATCGCAGATGTAAAAAGGGCGGTGAGTGTGCCGATCATCGGCAACGGCGATGTTTTCAGCGGTGAAGATGCGATGCGTATGCTCGATGAAACAGACTGCGACGGCGTGATGATCGCCAGAGGTGCGCTCGGCAATCCGTGGATATTCAGAGACGCTGCATCGCTCTGGAGAGGTGACGGCCTGCCCGACCCGCCGGCAGATGAAGAACGGATAGCCATGCTGCTCAGACACTTTGATCTGATCGCGCAGTACAAAGGCGAGCACATCGCAGTCCGGGAGATAAGAAAGCACATCGGATGGTATATCAAGGGGATGCACGGCGCCGCCGCCATGCGCCGCCGCACGAATACGATAAACGATCCAGAAGAGATGCGCACAGTGATACGTTCGATGATAAGAACTGCAGTATGACGTTTACTGCAGTTTTTTTCTGCCCGCACACCTGCGCTTTGCATATCAAAAATAATCAAATATTTTATTGACAAACAATATTATATGATATATAGTATTAATCAAGAAATGATATTATACAAAACCATAAAGCCTGCTGAGCGCAGACCATGGATAACAGACGATAGATCATAAACTGAAAAGGAGGCAAATATGGGTTTTAAGATCGAATCCGGACTGCTGGACGCATGTGCGCTGGCGATCCTGGAAAAAGGCGATACGTATGGCTACGAGATAACTCAGTCGATGAAAAAAGCCATAACCGTGTCAGAGTCGACGCTGTACCCGGTGCTGAGAAGGCTGCAGAAGGAAAACCTGTGCAGGACATACGATCAGTCGTACCAGGGCAGGAACAGGCGGTACTACTCGATAACGGAGGAGGGAAAAGCGAAACTGCTTGATTACCGATGCCAGTGGATGGATCACAAAAATGCGATAGATGTATTTTTAGATGTTAAGAGAGCGAAGGAGTAAGAGATGAAGAGGAGAGAATTTATAGAAAAACTTAGATCAGAACTTTCCAGACTCCCGCAGGAGGAGATAGAAGCGGCCGTTGAATATTACGAGGAGTATTTTGACGACGCCGGCCGCGAAAACGAGAAAGAGGTGCTGCAGCAGCTTGGGAGCCCGAAAAAAGTCGCAGCTCAGATCAAATCTGAATATGCGATGAAGCTGTTTGATGAAGAGGAAAAGCCGACGGTAAAGAAAGGGATCTCGGCAGTCTGGTATGTGATACTGGGCATCTGTTCGGCGCCTGTATCGATCCCGCTGGCGATAGCGCTGGGAGTTCTTGCGATAGCGATACTGATCACGCTGGCAGCCTGTGTGATCGCCCTGTTTGCCGGCATTGCAGGATGTGTTCTGGGTGCGATAGCTTTTATCATCATAGGATTTATGGCGATCCCGGTATCGGTTTCGACAGCGATGATATTCATAGGCGCCGGAGCCGGTGCGCTGGGCTTTATGGCAGCGATGGGCGTGCTGCTGTTCCTGGGAGTAAGAGCAGGAGTCAATGCTCTTGTAAAGGCTGCAAGGAAGCGAAACGAGAGAAAGCGTATCCGCAAGATGCTTGACAAGAGCGAGCAGAAAAAATGGAGATACAGCGATGAGGATACGGCCGGCGATCCGGATGAAGATCAGGAAGCTGCGGAACCCGCAGATACAGATAAAGGATCCGCTGATCAGGAAGCTGCAGAAAAGGAGGAGGAGAAGGATGAGTAAAGGATTGAAAAGATTTTTCATAATATGCGCGATCGTTGTTGGCGCAGGAATATTGTTTTCGCTTGCGGGATTTCTTACCGGCGGGCTGAATTTCCTCGACAGGATGAGTGAACGCTACACATGGCTGAGAGCAGGTCATGCAGACATGGAATATATCGACATAAGCGATGCCGGCGCCTTTGATTCTGTCAGTGTAAAAGGCGGCATAGATGTTACCGTTGCAGGAAGCACAGAGACAGGCAGCAGAGGGATAAGCTATGACAAGAATGTAGGAGCTCCGGAATACAGCGTGAAGGATGGAGTGCTTACAGTGGACGCCAGCATGCTCAATGATGGAGTGGTAGTGAATCTGAGTTCAGACGATGATACACCGGAGCTTGTGATATCAGTGCCTGATGAAAGGATGAAAAAACTCGATGTAACATCTGATTACGGCGATGTAGATGTCAGCCGTGTCACACTGGAGGAGATGTCGATCACTACAGAGGATGGAGATATAGATCTGCGTGATGTCGACTGCAGCAGCGTGACACTGAATACAGAGTATGGCGATGTAGATCTTGAAAGGGTGACATCTGACAAGCTTACGGCCGGCACGCAGGACGGTGACATAGATATGAGCAATGTGACATGCAGCGGCACTGTGCTCACTTCAGAATACGGAGATATAGAAGGCGAGAATATCAAGAGCAGCGGGTTAAGCGTAAAGAGCCAGCAGGGTGATGTCGATCTGCAAGGCGAATTCAGCGGGACCACAGATGTGTACCTGGCATGTGGAGATGTGGAGCTGAGGACATCGATGGCGAGAGATCTCTATACTATAGATGCTCAGGCGAAAAGCGGTGAGATAGGTATCGGTTCGGGACATCACGACTGGGATGACGATGATGATGAAGATGACCGACACGGTCAGTACGAATCGCACGGAGGGAGGATATCGACTGGAAGCGGTCAGAATATACTGAAGATAGTAAATGATCTGGGCGATATCGATATATCGTTTGGGAAATAAGATAGTGCTTGAGAGCAGATAAAGCATGATATAACAGGCGTTCAGCGTTTTGCAAAGCGGCAGTCTGCAGTATGAAATTGGCAGACGGGCAGTAAGAAGTACAGTAACATGAGCGCCTGTTTTTTGTATGAAAAAACTCTCCGTTGCACGGAGAGCATAAGAATATGTCCTGAATACCAAATACGCCGCCGATTTACAGTTGGCGCCGAGGTATGCAGAATATACGTATAATACAGATTTTTACAGATTGATGATGATCCTTGAGGCAACACCTTTTATCTGCAGCGTGCCGTCTGAAAGATCACTTTTTGTGCAGACAACAGGCGGAAAAGCACTGATGTCAGGAGATGCTGCCACGAGGACGACAGAATCGTCCTTAAGGTAGAGCACCCGGAGCTGATCCGGCGAGTCTTTGTATGAAAAGCACACGATCTGCCCCGATTCGTACGGAGTTTCGGCAGATGCTCTGTAAGGATGCTTGTGTACAAGGACCACTGCTCCCGACGGTATGAACGCGTCTCTCATGCTGTTGTCATGAATCGTAAAGTAGAATGAATCCGCATCATCCGATTCAGAAGATGTTACGATCTTTCGCTCGCGCGGAACGTCGTAGCCCATGAGCCATGCTTCTGAAACGTTGAGTGCTTCAGCCAGATCATACAGCTTCTGCTGTTTAGGCGCAAAAGATCCTCTGAGGTACTGACTCATAGCGCTTTTGCCTATGCCGGTCTTCTTGCAAAGATCGATCTGACGGATATTCTGCTCTTGTATTATCGCATTTAGTCTTTCTGCAAAAGTAGATTTTCCCATAATAGCAAATTCCCCTTATCTTTATTTGAACACTGTATAATTATAATATTAATTCTAATAAATAGCAACAATTCAAATACTATTTTTATATTTTTGATGCATTTAATGCTCATATCAACCATATTGAATGTTACAAAGAACATATTTTAGAACTGTTGCTAAATGAGTCAATACTATTTTATTTTCGACATTGCAGTGCGCAGAATTGACTTTTTCCATTTTTTGAGACAAAATCTGTATGGATTATTTAGAAAACTGATTATTTATGGAGAAGAAGCAAGGTAATGTTATACAAGTTCAATTATGAGAGATTTCTTGACGCCGCCTGCAGAAACGGATTTACCAGTGTAGATATCGCCGGCATCCTTCGTATTTCCGAAAAGTCATATCTTATGAAACTTTGCAGTTATGAAGAATTCACGATGGATGAAATAAGCAAGCGGGCAGAAACTGTACTGGAGGTTTCTCCGGAAGATATCCCGGAGTATTTTTTCCGCAAGGCTGTCTGATGAGTTGAGAAATTTCAAAAAAATCCCAGGGAGGCTGTTTATTAGAACCTTCCCGATGATGTTTAAAGGTCTTGAAAGAGAGTAATTATCAACCCTCGCTCTCCAATATAAATGTTAATATCTAGCAGAAATACTGGTCAAGAACCGAAGTCAAAGCAGGATGCAGGCTTCGGGATGTTGTGTTTCATATAAAAGTAAATCTGATCTTCTGTCAGTTAGACGTTTTGTGTATTATTATGAGATTGCAAAAAATCCTGCACAATACCTGCTTGAGATGTGCAGGATAATGTGAAGCTGAAAAAGATCTACACAACGAAAATCGCCAAATCGATGAAAATGTACCAAAATCTCATGAAATCACTTTGTTTTTAGCAAAATATCTGATCCCCTTGTGTATTGATTTTTACTCTTCACGAATATCTGCACAAACGGCAACTCCATTGTGCAGATATTATCCGAATGCCCAGTTTTTACACAAAATCCTGTTAGTGGCCCGATATCTGCAACATTCCTGCGATATTATATATGCAGCTTCGGAATAGATATCTGATGCATGCAGACTGCAGATGTTTTTGCGATGGATAATATTCACCACTATATTAATATGCAAATACAAATACAAATATCTTTTTAAGTAAGCGCATAAATAAATCGAAGAAACACTTTCTATATAAATATTTGACATGCTGCGACATAAGAATACAAAACATGACATGTGACATATAAGTGTGACACTTTTCAAAAATGTCACGCTTTTTAGATGTCAAAATGTCATGCACAAATACAAAAAACAATAAAAAACAAAGGTATGGACGTTTTTTCACAATTGGCATATAATTTGCGTTAGTTAATACCGAAGCTTAAACCTAATGTGTTTTTATTCGAATAAAACTTTTATGCAGAGGAGGTAGTATTAAATGTTTATTACAATAGGTGTAATAATTGCAATCGTACTTTATGGCGTATTCATTTTCTGGATTTCCCATAAAGCCGGCGACGCAACAGGCAGTCATCATGATTTTGCAGTTGCCGGAAGAAATGTAGGTTCCATAGCTTTACTCGGAACCATGTGTCTGTCTATATGGAGTGCTCTTGCATTCTTTGGATATGGTGCAGGCCTGTATCGTGACGGTATCGGATACTTTGCCGGAGCTGTTGGAGCATTCTTCGTAGGCATATACGCTCCTACGATCATGTATCGTCTCTGGCTGCTGGGGAAAAAGTATAATTACGTTTCTCCTGGAGACTATTTTATCCACCGTTATGAATCGAAATTCCTGAAACACCTTATTTCGATAATATGTATAGTTTGTATTATACCGTACATATCAGTTCAGGTAACCGGTGTTGCTAATGGAATAGTTACTACAACACAGGGCAAGATCGGTTTCTGGCTGGTAGTAGCGGTACTTACAGTTTATATCGTTCTGCATGTCCTGAAGGGCGGCAACAAGGCAGTCGTGGGAACAGATACATTTGCAGGTTTCGTTGGTGTAGGCATCGCTATCCTGACAACTATCGTGCTGATAGTTGCTATCCCTGGAGATCTTGTATCTGCAGCAAAAGATATCGTAAAAACAAATCCTGAAGTTCTCCAGATGACAGGACCGTATGCAACATTTTCAGGGTTCCTTGCACTGGCTATTTCAGCAGGAATGTCTATCATAGCATGGCCGCATATCTTTGTAAGATCATATATGGCAAAAGACGAAAAGGTATTCAAGACAATGGGTGTCGCATTCCCTATCTTAGAGCTGGTTGCATTCGGATGCTTCCTGCTGCAGGGCATTTACGCAGGTCGTGTTGCTTACCCGAACCTTGAAGGTGCAGAGAGTGATATCGTCATTCCGATGATGGCTCTTAATTATGCGCCGGCTATTCTTGCTATACTGCTGGTTATCGGCGTTTTCGCATTCGGTCTTTCTACAGCTGATTCACAGCTCGTTGTTGCATCAACTATCATAGATCATGATATGATAGGAGATAGAGCTAAAAAAGATGGAGCTTCAGGTGTAAAAATCACTCAGATCAGCATTGGAATATTGATGCTTTTGGTTCTGATAGTTGTAAAATTCAGACCGGCATTCCTCGTAACGTATGCTTATGGTTTCTGTGGTCCTGGATTTGCGCAGCTTATGCCGGCTATGATCGGCGGGCTGTACTGGAAACGTGCAACTAAAGCCGGGGCTATTTCAGGAACACTTGCAGGTGCACTTGCAGTATTGTTTACGCTGTTCATTTACAATCCGCTGCCGTCGATACAGCCATATTTTATGGGGGCTTGGCATCAACACACTTCTGTATATCGTAGTAAGCTTATGCACAAAGCCTGTTGAAAAGGCAGTAAAAGAAATCAACGAACCGCTCAGTGCATTCTTTGCAACAAGAAATACTGCAGGACATAAAGTACTTCTGGTGCTCATCGTTCTCGTATTCATTCAGCTGATCGTTCTTTCACCATATATGCCTGCAACTATACTCTTTGGATGGTGTCCGGCAGGACTGTTCAACTACATCTGTGGTGCTGTAGAGCTCGCAGTTATAGGATATTTCTTCTGCAAGAACCGTCTCTATGAAAAGGATGGCAGCAAGAAAGAATTCTAGAATGCTGGTGGTTCATTATATGGTTGGTCAGTATATTTTGTAGTCAGTATATCTTGATTATAAGCATACGATAAAATCACAATAGCAACTGGATACAAACCCGATACAGATATGATGTTCTGGCAATGACCGCATATCAATTGTATTGGGTTTGTTTTATTTTCTGCAGAATACGAGTTTCTGCAGTTGGAGATATATCTTCTTTAGGATCACGCATAGAGGGTCTGGTACACTTTTCGTATCATTTGTGTAGTATTCTATTATTGAAAAAAATCCTGCACAATCCGTGTTTGATATGTGCAGGATGAGGTGAAGGCGAGAAACATCTACACAAGGAAAATCGTCAAAATGATAAAAATACCCAAAAATCAGATGAAATCACCCTGTTTTTAGCAAAGATCCGGAATTTCTTGTGTATTGATTTTCTCTCTTCACGAACATCGATACAGACGGAGGCTCCATTGTGCAGATATTATCAGAAATCCTGATTTCTACACAAAACCTCATTGTCGGCAGTATTCTCGGCCCCGTTATCTGTCTGCAAGGTTGTCTGCAAGTTTATCTGCAGGCCTGAACGAGTATATATGCATCATATCCGCACCAGGAAATACGGCGGTGAGCTGATGCGCGGGCATTGAGCAGGGAGATTCTATTTCCTGTGTCTGTAAAGGTCCACGTCTATTTGATGTTTCTTTATTTTTCTGTAAAGTGTACGCAGGTTCATGCTCAGGAGCTTTGCGGCTGCGGTCACGTTGCCGCTGCATTTTTCGAGTGCGGAAATGATCAGTGCGGCTTCGTTCTCGGCGATGTTGTATGATTCGCGATGAGGATCCGGATTCGTACCCGTACCAATGCTTTCATTTACATAGCTGCCGGCTGCTGCCTGCGGCGCTGAATGAGCGGCGCTGTTGTAATGTTGTGCGGCGTGTGCGTGAGCGTCTGCAGCTGTACCATGGGATGCAGCGCTCGGGTGGCCGGAGTAGTCGATTCTTTCGCTGTCGGAGTAATCCATGCTGCCGGCTGTTGTCATGCCGTTTCCCGGGTACCCGGGATGCTCTGAGTTTGCGTATGCCGCATCCGCACTGCCGTTGCTCTGAGCTGCGATCATATCGCAAAACTGCGGAGGCAGGTCTTCGCATGTTATCATGTCGTCGGAGCACAGACTTATCGCGCGCTCTACCGTGTTTTCCAGCTGGCGCACATTGCCCGGCCATGAGTAATTTCTCAACACCTGATATACCTGAGGAGCTACCGTTATGTCGGTGTGCCTTTTTTTATTGTACATATCCACGAAGTGCGAGATCAGCAGCGAAATGTCGTCTGCACCACGGTCGCGGAGCGGAGGTACTGCTATCGTCAGCACGTTGAGCCTGTAAAACAGGTCTTCACGGAATGTCTTCTGAGCCACAGCCTCGGTCAGATCCTGATTTGTCGCAGCAATGACCCTGATATTTACAGGCTTCGGATATTTTCCACCGACCCTGACGACTTCTTTTGTCTGCAAAACGCGCAGCAGTGCGGCCTGTACGGCGTACGGCATGTCTCCTATCTCATCGAGGAAAATAGTGCCGCCGTCAGCCATCTCGAATTTTCCCGGACGTCCCTCTTTCTCGGCCCCTGTGAACGCGCCCTTTTCATAGCCGAACAGCTCGCTTTCCACGAGGCTGTTAGGTATCGCTGCACAGTTGATCGCGACGAACGGTCCGCCTGCGACAGGGCTGGCATTGTGTATGGACTGAGCGATCAGCTCCTTGCCGGTGCCGCTTTCGCCCAGGATCAGCACATTGGAATCGTTCTGCGCTGCTTTTTTGCTTGTCTGGATCATCCTCTGCATAGGCTCCGAACGGCCGATTATCGAGGAAAAAGTGTACTTGGCGCTGAAGCCGCCGATGCTTTTCACGATCTTATTGAGCATTTCCGGTTTATTGAAACGCATTATCGTGCCGGTGATATTGCCGGCGCTGTCCTTTACATGATTTATGGAAAGGTTAAGACGTTTTGGCCTGGATGGCGACAGCTTCGTAAAAACGGACACCTCTTCATTGTATCGCTCTGTTTTGAGGATATCGTGGATCGTGTAGCTGTCATAGTTGTCTATAGATATGTAGTCGAACAGCTTCTGGCCTATTATGTCCTCATACGAGAGGTGGAAAAGGTTCAGTGCGTATTTGTTGACCTGCGACACACGGCTGAGTGAATTCAGCAGGATCACTCCGGATGTCATGTTTTCTATGATGCTGTTCCTCTGTGCGTTTATCGCCTCGAGATCGTTCATCGCCTGTCTGAGCTTGAGCTCCTTGGTGATGCTGTCGGCTGCGCAGAGCGCCATGCCGAGAGTGTGCGGATGTGCATTTTCAGTCAATACAGTGATATTGATGCAGCCGCAGAGATTGTCATTGGCGTCGAAGAACGGCGCGCCTGAGCAGGTATAGCTCTTGTGTTTTTCAGCGTAGTGCTCCTCGCCCCATATCTGTACAGGCTTCTCCAGGTAGAGAGCGGTGCCTATGCCGTTGGTGCCTACTGATCTCTCGTCTCTTACCGATCCGAGACCGAGCTTTGTCAGGCCTCCGCGTTCGATGATGTCGGGGTCGCCTTTGTAGTCTATGACATAGCCCTCGCTGTCGCACAGCAGTATGTATGATCCGGAGCCTTCTACTATCGAATAAATACTCTCGAGGTGAGGGTGAACGATATTGATCAGTTCCAGATTCTTGTTTATCTTCATATTCAGTTCATCGGGAGAAAGATTCTTGTAGTTGATTTCTCTGGGGTTGATACCTGTGTTTCTGGCTCTCTTCCACGAGTCAAGGATCTCGCTGCGTATGAAAGAATAGTCGTAGTCGCGGTTTTCTACGAAATGCTCCCAGGCTTCCTTCAGTCGATGCTGATAGCTGCTGCCTGCTAAAGTAGAAATATTCATGACAGACCTCCATGTGTTATCTGAATATAATAATAATTGACATGTATTTTATGTCACAATTATAGTATGTGTCACGTTTTTTTACAAGAGAAAAGTTTTTGTCACATCAAAAATGACACCATGACAAAAACGCGACACAAAACCGTGACACAAAACCGTGACACAAATGCAGCGCGCCGGCTCTTTACATGATAAAAAGAATAGCAGCTGCGGCAGCTTTACAACTCACTCTAAAGCTGCATGACACAGTTAGAACATTGAAATTTCAATAAATTAGCAGCAATATGTCACGTATCGCAAAACGCAGGACACATATTTTTGTCGCATAGACGGCAGTTTGGCACGATGATTGCGTTTAATAAGGGCAGAAAATAAATAATGACATATTACGTTTTTTATACGGGAGGTCAATGATGAAAGTAGATAAGTATAAAGCAGAACAGTTACTGGCGTTTTACGAAACTATGTTCAAGATGAGAAGATTCGAAGAAGAGACTTTCGAATTTTACAAAAAAGGCATGATGGCAGGACTGGCGCACCTTTATCTTGGTGAAGAAGCAGTAGCAACAGGCGTATGTGCGGCACTCAAAGATGAAGACTATATTGCCAGCACACACAGAGGCCACGGACATCTGGTGGCAAGAGGCGCTGACATAAACAGAATGATGGCAGAGATCCTCGGCAAGGAAACCGGCTACTCACACGGAAAGGGCGGATCTATGCACATCATGGCTATGGACAAGGGGATCCTCGGCGCTAATGGTATCGTAGGAGGCGGCATTCCTATCGCAACGGGAGCAGCTTATTCGGCAAAATACAGAGAAACAGACCAGGTAGCGATCTCATTCATGGGTGACTCGGCAACGAACGAGGGAACTTTCCACGAAAGCATCAACATGGCAGCAGCATGGAAACTCCCGTGCATATATGTAATAGAAAACAACCTTTACGGAATCTCAGTAGATATCCGTGATGTTACGAACACTCCTGACCTTGCAGTAAGAGCAAAGGCATATGATATTCCGGGAGTAGTTGTAGACGGTATGGATGTCACTGCAGTTTATGAAGCGGCAGTTGAAGCAGTGGAGAGAGCAAGAGAAGGCAAAGGCCCTACACTGATCGAATGCAAGACTTACAGATGGCAGGGACACCACGTGGGAGATCCGGCTACATACAGACAGAGAAGAAGCAAGACCGAGAAGGAAGACTGGATGAAGAAATGCCCTGTAACTACTCTGAGAGCTGAGATGATCGCTTCCGGCAAAGTGAAGGAAGAAGAGATCGATGCACTCGAGGCAAAAATTGAAGAAGAGATCCAGGCAGCAGTAAAATTCGCAGCAGACAGCGATTATCCTGATGCATCAGAAGCGTTTACAGACGTATTTCAGCAGGGAACTTTATAGTCGATTCACGGAAAGCACCGGAAAGGAGAAATTTTAAAATGGCAAAGAAAGAAATGACATATGCACAGGCAATATGCAATGCACTGGATCAGGAAATGGCAAGAGATAAAAATATAGTTCAGCTTGGAGAGGACATCGGATTCATCGGCGGAAACTTCAAGTGTACAGTAGGTCTGCTGGAAAAATACGGCGACCTCAGAGTAAAGGATACTCCGATTTCAGAACAGGGCTTTGTAGGTATGGGCGTAGGTATGGCACTGACAGGTCTCAGACCTGTCATCGAGCTGATGTTCTCAGACTTCCTGCTCGTTGCGGGCGATCAGGTCTTCAACCAGATGACAAAGATCAGATATATGTCCGGTGGACAGGCTAACGTACCTATGACCATCAGATGCCCTATAGGCGCAGGCAGATCGTCAGCAGCACAGCATTCACAGTCGATACAGTCTATGGCTGCACACTTCCCTGGAGCAAAGGTGGTACTCCCGTCAACAGCGACTGAAGCGGCAGGACTGCTCAAGACAGCTATCAGAGACGACGACCCTGTTATCTTCCTGGAACATAAAATGGTATATAACAAGAAATTCGAAGTTGAGGAAAATGTAGATCCTATCCCGTTCGGCAAGGCAAGGATCGCAAGAGAAGGAAAGGACATCACTATCGTAGCTACATCTTCGATGGTGATGAAGTCGGAAGAAGCAGCTGAAAGACTTGCGAAGGAAGGCATCGACTGCGAGATCATCGACCTCAGGACGCTGGTTCCGCTCGACAAGGAAACTGTAATCGAATCAGTAAAGAAGACAGGCAAGCTCATCGTTGCCGACGAGGATTATGAGAGATGCGGCGTAGGTGCAGAGATCGCAGCAGCTATCGCGGATGACGTGTTCTACTATCTCGATGCACCGTGCGGAAGAGTAAACAACCCTAACGTGCCGCTTCCGTTCAGCCCGGCGCTCGAGTTCCCTCTCATTCCGTCAGCAGAAAAGGTATACGAAAAAGTCAAGACATATTTCAAATAAGAGAGGAGAGGTACAATGGCAGAAATCATAATAATGCCGAAACTCGGATTCAATATGAACGATGGTAAGCTGGTACAGTGGTATAAAAGCGAAGGCGAAGAGATCACAAAGGGAGAGCCTCTTTTTTCAGTAGAAACAGATAAAACCAACATGGATATAGAAGCGACATCTGACGGCGTCGTTAAGAAGCTGCTCATCGAGGAAGGGGATCAGATCCCTGTAACTCTGCCAATCGCAGTCATCGGTTCTGCGGATGAAGACGTCAGTGCTGCAGTTGCAGATGCAAAGGCGCAGCTCGCGGCCGGCGGAGCAGATGTCAGTGATGTTGACGAAGCAGCTGCGGCAGCGGAACAGGCTGAGGCTCCGGCTGAAGCAAAGACTCCTGCAGCAGCTCCAAAGACAGCAGACGGTGTGATCAAGATCACGCCTAGAGCGAGAAGAGTGGCTGCAGAGAATGACCTGGCTGTCGAAGATCTGACTATCGAAGGAACAGGATGGCAGGGCGGTATCTGTGAAAAGGACATCCTTGAATACCTTGCATCGAACAAGGTCAAGGCGACACCTGTTGCAGCAGCTATGGCAAAGGCAGAGGGCATCGACCTCGCAGACATCAGGGGCAGCGGCGTGAACGGCAAGATCATGAAGGAAGACGTGGAAAAAGTTATCGCTGCAGCGAAAAAGGCAGTTGCTGCCGCAGAAGATCAGGCACATGCAGGCGCAGGCGAGATCACCCCTGACGGTAAGGAGATCGGAGAAAAGGTTCCTTATGCAGGCGTGCGAAAGGTCATCGGCGACAGACTGGCCGAGAGCAAATTCACTGCTCCGCACCTTTACTTCACACAGAAAGTCAACATGGAAGACGTGCTGGCTCTCAGAAAAAAGGTCAACGAGGTACAGGACAAGAAGACGTCAGTTACAGACTTCATCGCAAAGGCTGTCATCATGACACTGAAAAAGTATCCTGAAATGAATTCATCGCTCGTAGGCGAGACTATAGAAAGATACAAGAGCATCAACCTTGGTATAGCGGTAGCGTCACCGACAGGACTGATCGTACCGAATATCAAGAATTCACAGGACATGAGCGTAGTGGAGATCTCGAAGGCATCAACGCCGCTGTTCGACAAGGCGAGAGCCGGAAAGCTTGCAGTTGACGAATATGCGGGCGGAACATTCACGATCTCGAACCTCGGCATGTTCGGCATAGAAAACTTTACAGCTATCATCAATCCTCCTGAAGTGGGCATACTGTCGATCAGCTCGACAAAGGACGAGCCGTTCGTTGTCACTAAGGAAGACGGAACCAAGGAAATACAGATCAAGCCGATGATGAACATCCAGCTCACTGTAGACCACAGAATAATCGATGGCCTGCTGGCTGCACAGTTTGTTACAAATGTCAAGAACTTACTGGAAAACCCAATTAGCTTGATGGTATAGAAGAGTGTATGAGACAGACTTATAAATGACAATGTTTTTTCTCCTTTTTAATTGTACTTAGTGGTCATGAGTAATTTAAACAGATGTGTTAACATCCTGAACTTCCATATATGAACGGGTGCATTTATAAGTCTGATCCGATTACACCGGAAAAAGCAGATGAACCCCCTGGCGGGGATAACCTTAATGTCGGCTTATCGCCGACACACTAATGAAACACCGCAAGGGTGTAACCTTAATGTCGATCTACGATCGACAAATAGATGAAAGGATCAAAAATGGCAGAAGTAATCATAATGCCCAAACTGGGCTTTAATATGAGCGAAGGAAAGCTTGTCGAATGGTACAAGGCAGAGGGCGAAGCCGTTGCAAAAGGCGAGCCTCTCTTCTCTGTCGAGACAGACAAGACTAACATGGATATAGAAGCAACGCAGGATGGCGTGGTAAGAAAGCTTTTCATCGAGGCAGGCGACAAGATCCCTGTGACTCTCCCGATCGCGATCGTTGGAGACGCCGATGAGAACATCGACGATCTGATCGCCGATTCACTGGCACAGCTTGGCGACAACGCATCAGACAGCGCAGCGGCGCCGGCAGCTGAAGCAGCTCCTGCAAAGGCTGAGAAAACAGAAGACAAAGCATCAGACGGCGCAGGCTACGATTACGATATCGCAGTCATCGGCGGCGGCCCGGGCGGATACGTGGCAGCGATCAAGGCGGCACAGATGGGCAAGAAGACAGTGATCATCGAGAAAGAACATTTCGGCGGCACATGCCTCAATGTCGGCTGCATCCCTACGAAGGCACTCCTCAGAAGCGCAGAGGCTCTCAAGGAAGTCAAGGAAAGCGCACAGTTCGGAGTAGTGGACGTTGACACATCGTCAGCAGCACTCGATCTCAAGAAAGTGCAGGCCAGAAAGAAGAACGTAGTCAGCCAGCTGGTAGGCGGTGTTCAGGGGCTGCTCAAAGGAAACGGCGCAGTGATCGAAAACGGCGAAGGAAAGCTGATCGATCCGCACACAGTTGAAGTAGGCGGCAAGAAGATAACGGCAGCAAATGTGATCATTGCAACAGGTTCACAGGCAAAGAGCCTGCCGATAGAGATATCACCTGAAGCTACAGTGCTGACAAGCACGGAGATGCTCGACATAGACGAAGCACCGGAATCGATGGTAGTCATCGGCGGCGGAGTCATCGGTATAGAATTCGCATACTTCCTCGCTACTATAGGCGTAAAGGTGAGCGTAGTCGAATTCCTCGACCGCATACTTCCTATGGTGGACGAAGAGATCACTACTCAGGTGACAGGTCACCTGAAAGAGCTCGGCATCGATATTTACACCAGTGCAAAGGTTACTGAGATCACTGCAGACAGCGTCAGGTTCGAGAAGGACGGCAAAGTACAGGAGCTCCCTGCAGAGCAGGTGCTGATGGCAGTCGGCAGAGGACCTAGCCTTGCAGGCATAGATACTGAAGCTCTCGGCATCAAGACTGAAAGAGGCGCTATCGTTACAGACGAGATGCTCAAGACCTCGGTTGACGGTGTATATGCGATAGGCGATGTGAACGGCAAGGCGATGCTCGCGCATACAGCTTCGATGGAAGGTATCGTAGCAGTAGAAAATATCTGCGGTGAAAAGGCAGTAATGGATTACAGCAAGATCCCGAGCGCTATTTACATCCAGCCTGAGATCGCAAGCGTAGGACTTACAGAAAAGCAGGCTGCAGAGAAATACGGCAAGATCAAAGTCGGCAAGTTCCCTCTCATGGCAAACGGCAAAGCCAAGGTAGCAGGAGAGGAAAGAGGACTTGTAAAGGTGATCGCAGAAGCCAAGTACGGCGAGATCGTAGGCGTGCATCTTTACTGCATCCACGCTACAGACATGATCGCAGAGGCAGTAGTTGCAATGAAGCTTGAAAGCACTGCAGAGGAAGTTGCGATGGCTATACATCCGCATCCTACAGTATCAGAAATCATGCACGAAGCTATGCATGCCGTGGATGGAAGAGCGATACATTTTTAATCGCAAATAGACGAATAACGTCAAAAACAGACAGACAAAGACAAAGCAAGACAAACATAACATAAACTGACAAAGAAAGGTTTTGCAGGGATATGAAATGGCTGATAAGTGATAATCAAAACGTGTTTTACAACCTGGCTCTCGAAGAGTACCTGTGCCGGAATGCGGCGGACGATGACTGCTTCATCATCTGGACGAATGAGGATTCCGTAGTAGTCGGAAGAAATCAGAACATCTTCGAGGAAGTGAATGTGGATGAGGCGATGGCAGACGGTATAGTTCTGGCAAGACGCAATTCAGGCGGCGGAGCTGTCTTTCACGACAGAGGCAATATCAATTTCAGTGTGATCCGTGATTTTGATATGGACGCCGCCGACCAGTATGACGAGTTCCTCTCTCCTGTCATCGAAATGCTGCATTCACTCGGAGTCTCTGCATCTAAGCGTAACAAGAGCGATATAGTCATAATGGACGATAAGATTTCAGGTAATGCTCAGATAATCAAAGGAAAAAAAATCATACATCATGGCACATTGCTCTTTGACGCTGACCTTGAAAAACTGAGAAAATATCTCAAGTCCGACAGCTCGTCATACAGCTCGAAGGCTACAAAATCAGTAAAGAGCAGCGTTGTGAACATCCGGAAATACCTGGACGTCACAGCGGAGGAATTCAAAAAATACATAGCGGACTACTTCTGCAGAGGCGGCGAAGAGATCGTCCTCAGCGAAGAAGAAAAGCGCCTGATAGAAAGCCAGACCGGCAAATTCAGCAGCTGGGACTGGGTGATAGGCAGATCGCCTAAATTTTCAGCAAGGGAACGGTGCTTTTTCGGAGGAAAAATTTTTGATATAGAGTTTTTCGTTGAAAAAGGCATAATACGAAAAATAGAGACGGATTTCGCAGGCTCCCCGCTCGATGTTATCAGAGAGGAAGTTCTGGAAAAGGAATATGTGGGACACAGATATTCCGAGAAATACGTCAGAGAGATACTTGAAAACAACACTAAGATGTTTATATAGATAGAGAGGTATGAGATGGAAAACATTTATATGCCAAAGTTGAGCAACAACATGAAAAACGGAGTCCTCGTATCGTGGCTCAAGGGAAAGGGTGAGCAGGTGACAAGCGGCGAACCGATCTTTGAGATAGAGACCGACAAAGTCGTATGCGAGGTGGAGGCTACCGCCGACGGAGTCCTTTCGGAGATGTGCTTCGATGAAGGCTCTGCTGTAAATGTTGGGGCAGTCGTGGCAGTGATAGACAAGGCATAAAGGCGCAGACGCGCAAGAGGTGTGAGTTATGGGGCAGGTCAGAGTAAGATACAATCAGAATGATGTGGACAATGTCAGAAAGATGCTTGATGTATACAGGCTGAATACAGTCTGCAGTGCGGCGAGCTGTCCGAACATGGGTGAATGCTTCAGGCGCAAAACCGCCACATTCATGATCCTCGGCAGTCAGTGCACCAGAAACTGCAGGTTTTGCAACATCATGAACGGCGATGCGGAAAAGGTGGATCCTCACGAACCTGAGAGGATAGCAAAGGCCGCAGCGTTGATGGGGCTCAAACATGTGGTGGTCACGAGCGTTACGAGAGATGATCTCAAAAACGGCGGTGCAGAGCAGTTTGCAGCGACGATCCGGGCACTTCGCCATTATTCGGAAGACATAACGGTGGAAGTGTTGATCCCGGATCTCAGGGGAAGCCTGGAAGCGCTGAAGATCGTGATGGATGCCGAGCCGGATGTACTTAACCACAACATAGAGACGGTTCCGAGACTTTACAGCGAGGCAAGACCTGAGGCGAACTATGACAGGTCGCTGCGAGTCCTGCAGAGAGCAAAGGAAATGCGTCCTGATGTGCTGACGAAAACAGGCATCATGGTGGGACTGGGAGAGACGAAAGAGGAAGTGCTGGCGCTGATGGATGACGTGAGAGAGACAAACTGCGATATCCTGACGATAGGGCAGTACATGCAGCCGACAGAGGATCATCTGCCGGTGCAGGAATACATTTCGGAGGAGGTCTTTGACGAGTACCGAAAAGCGGGAGAAGAGAAAGGATTCGCATACGTGGCGAGCGGTACGCTTGTACGCAGCTCATACCACGCAGAGGAGGCTCTTAGCTATGGAAGAAAATAACTACATTTACATAGAAAACGATTCGCTGGACGTATACTACAATTTTGCACTGGAATATTACCTGACTTCAGAGAAGCCGTTCAGGGACAAGACTGTTTTTCTGATATGGAGGACGACGCCGACTGTGATGGTAGGAAAGTTCCAGAACACGTACAGAGAGATCAACAGCCGTTTCGTGGAGGAAAACGATATCAATGTAGTGAGGCGCATGTCAGGCGGAGGCACGATATTCACAGATCTCGGCGGATGGCAGTTCACTTTCATCGCACCCGCACAGTCTGAGCAGATCTCGTTCAGGGAATATACGGAGCCGGTGATAGAGGTGCTGCAGTCGCTTGGGGTGGAAGCGTACTTTGACGGCAGGAACGACATCATGGTAGACGGAAAGAAGGTTTCCGGCAATGCACAGTATATGCGTAACGGATTCGTCGTTCATCACGGATCGCTGCTTTACAGCACGGATCTTGACATGCTGGAAAGGAGCACAGTCTCGAATGAGGAAAAGCTCCAGTCGAAAGGGGTCAGCTCTGTGCGTGAGCACGTCGGCAATATCAGCGACTATTTCACGGATCCGCTGTCGATGACGGAATTCAGAGATAAGATAATAGCAAAGTTCATCACAGACGATTCTCAGGTCATACAGCTCATGCCCGAGGATATCGAGCGTCTGGAGGAGATCGCGATAGACAGGTTCGGCAGCTGGGAGAACATATACGGCAGAAATCCGGAATTCGATATCACGAAGCAG
The DNA here is from genome assembly GCF_025567305.1 of Brotomerdimonas butyrica. Taxonomy (NCBI): domain Bacteria; kingdom Bacillati; phylum Bacillota; class Clostridia; order Eubacteriales; genus Brotomerdimonas; species Brotomerdimonas butyrica. Next base: position 195,674 of record NZ_JAOQJP010000002.1, on the reverse strand, counting down.
GGCAGATGTGATGGCGGAGATGTATGCTGCAGTATGAATGTGAAGAAAGGCGTTATAGAGGATATAGAGATCACAGGCAATTTCTTCGGCACTGCCGATATGGCAAAGATCAGCAGGATGCTCAGAGGATGCCGCTACGAATACGGGCAGATCAGGGAAAGGCTCGAATCGCTGATGCCTGAGGGGTCAGTAACGAATATCAGTCCAGCGGATATCGCAGGTATAATATGTGAAAAATAGCGTTACGGCACAGAACTGAGAGAAGCACGGAAACTGGATAAAATAAAAAGTAAAAGCAGGAAATCATAAGCGAATGGAACGGGAAGATCGGAGAAGTCGTGCCGTACATACAAACATAACTTGCAGATATGACTGGTGAGACACTTATAGCTGCTGGAATAAGCGACGAATGCGCATCACTGTATCCATGACTTTGCCGCATAGGCCTGACTGACAGGCTCGGGCAGCTCCGGCTTTACAGCAGGCTCAGCTGAGTTCCGGCAAACACGGGCTGCAGCTGAACCTGTCATAATCTTGATCTGCTGCATACGATCTATATGACTGGCAGGACCGGGGAGTTTCAGCAAGTTCACAAAGTTTTTACATTATTTGATGCATGTTGCTATTGACAAATATACAGAATAATTGTAAGATGTCACTATAAGTTAGTTGAACATAACTGGATGCGAGATGTCAAAAGCATCCGCATGAGGTACAGAGGGACGGGTATTTCTGATGATAGTACCCGTATATATTTAAAAGTGGGTTAGCGAAAGCTAACCACAGATAAATAAATAGCAGTTTTTGCTGTTATGGTCAGGAGGGATTTATGAGTGTTGTAATAATCGGAGGTCATGAGAGAATGGTCCGTCAATACGAAGAGATATGCGAAAAACATGGATGTGATGCGAAAGTTTTTGTCAAGGAGAGGAGCGGATTCAAGAAGAATCTGGGGACTCCCGATCTGATGATACTGCTCACGAACACAGTGTCGCACAAGATGGTCAAGAGCGCTGTGAACGAGGCCAAAAGAAACAGGATCCAGATCGCCAGAGCACACAGCAGCAGCGCTTCAGCACTGACAAATCTGCTCCTGGAGCACGGTGCGACGCCGGTAAGCTGAGAAGTACACGAAATATACTGATGTGTCCGTGGATGCACCCGGATACGCAGTCGACATATTAAAACACAAAATAAAGCATACAGGCAAAAGAGGATACCATACAGGCAAGATGATCATGCCGATATGATATCCTCTTTTGTATATTGCAGGGCTTTGAATGTCCGTTCTATGCCTTGCCGAAACCGCATACAGGGAATGTGCATACTTTACAGTTGAGACACAGTCCGCCGTGAGCCAGCTTCACGATATCCTTTTTCGTGATCTTTTCGCCGGCGAGGAGTCTCGGAACGATCAGATCGAAAATACTCGTACGGCTGTACATCACGCATCCCGGAAGTCCCACTACAGGAACGTTTCCCACATACGAGAGCATGAACATAGCTCCCGGCAGCACCGGTGCGCCGTAGCTTACGACTTCTCCGCCTGCTTTTCTGATGCCTGAAGGAGTCATGTCGTCAGGGTCTACAGACATCCCGCCTGTGACGCCTATGATGTCCATTCCTTCATCGATAAGCTGCCTGATGCAGCCTGCGATCATTTCGTCATCGTCATCGGCAAAGACCTGTTTTTCGACCTTGCTGCCGAGTTCGTCGAATTTTCTCACAAGCACCGGACCGAATTTGTCTTCGATGATACCGTTGTAAACTTCGCTGCCGGTAGTAACGACACCGACTTTCATTTCTCTGAGAGGGACTATCTTTATGACAGGGCCGTCTTCAAGTATGGATTCGGCCTGCTGCAGGAGCTCTTCTGCGATGAACAGAGGGATTATCCTGGTTCCTGCCAGCTTTTCACCTTTTCTGACAACTATGTTTTCATGTATCGTTGCGAACATGATCTCATCCTGTGACACGAGCTCGTACAGCCTGTCTCGGTCTATCTTGAGGAGCCCGTCATAAGTCGCCTTGAGCTCGATCTTGCCCTCTGAAGGATCAGTGAGCTCGATGCCGTCGCCCGCAGCTTTTGAAGCGATCCTGTAAGCTGCTTCGTTTTCGTGCACATCGTTGTCGTCTTTTTCCAGGACGAAAAGATGTCTTTTCCCCATAGAAAGAAGCAGAGGAATGTCCTCCTCTGTTATTATATGTCCTTTTTTGAATTTAGGGCCCTTGTATTCGCCCGGGATTATCTGAGTGAGGTCATGCGCGAGCACTGTCCCCACAGCCTGTTCTACCGTAACTTCTTTCATTTATACTATCCTGCCTTCCTTTAACGTTATGTTCCTGTCCGCGAAAAGCTCAGCTTCGCGGTGATTGTGGGTTATAAGGATCGTCGGGATCTTCAGGCTGTCCTTGAAAGCTCTGAATTCCTCGTATATCTTACCTTTGGTGTTTTCGTCCAGTGCAGAGAACGGCTCGTCAAGAAGCAGCAGAGAAGGCTTGGTGACCATCGCTCTTGCAAGTGCCACTCGCTGCTTTTCTCCTCCGGAGATGGCAGTCGAGTTTTTCGGTGCAAGATGCGCGATACCCAGCGTCTCCATCATATGATCTGCGTATTCAAGCAGTTCCTTCCTGGTTGCCTTTTTCCTGTATTCGCGTTTGTTCTTCAGACCGTAAAGCACGTTCTGTTTTACCGTCATGTTTGGGAACAGTGCGTAATTCTGAAAAAGATATCCTATATTTCTCTTTTCAGCCGGAATATTCACTTTATCAGTATGACTGAAAAGGACTCTGTCGTCAATGGTGATTTTGCCCTCGTCGGGAGTGACTATACCGGCGAGGCAGTTCAGGATCGTAGTTTTGCCTGCACCGGAAGCGCCTTCAATGACCAGAAGCTCGTTCCCCATGGAAAATTCCACATCGAGATCGAAGTAGTTAAGTTTTTTGTTCAGTTTAAAAGCTATACTCATCTTACTAACCCTCCGCGCTTTTCTCGCCTTTTGAGCCACATATTCAGCCCGAATACGAGTGCGAAACTGAAAAGTACCATTATCAGCACGAGCATTGAGGCTTTTTCATCTTTTCCGACAACGACAGCATAGTAGATCGCAGTAGGTATGGTCTGCGTTTTGCCCGGGATGTTTCCTGCCAGCATCAGCGTAGCTCCGAACTCGCCGAGAGCTCTTGCGAACGTGAGGACGATGCCGCTCACGATGCCGGGACCTGACAGCGGAAATGTGACGGTCCTGAACACTTTGAACGAACTGCTTCCCAGCGTCTTTGCAGCAAGCTCATAGCTCGGATCGACACTCTGGAAGGCGCCCTTTGCATTCTGATACATCAGCGGAAGTGCCACAACGGTCGCCGCTATGACGCAGGCGATCCATGTGAATACTATCTGGATCCCGAATGTATCCAGAAGAAAAGCCCCGATGGGGCCTCTCTTTCCGAATATTTTTAACAGTAAGTAACCTACTATCGATGGCGGCAGGATCATGGGGAGGATAAGTATCGTTTCCCATATGTTCTTGCCGGGAACCTTTTTCTTTGTCAGTAGATAGGCAAAGAGCACGCCCAGAAAAAAGGCGATAACAGTTGCAAGCAATGCAACTCTGATCGATAAAAAAATTGGTTCAAACATAATCTTACAGTACTTACCTGAAAAAATCGTCAGCTATTTTACAGTGAATCCGTATTTTTCGAATACCTTCTTGGCGAAGTCACTCTGGAGGAAATCGTAGAAGTCAGCAGCTGAGTCAGCCTGTGGAGCGTCCTTCAGGATAGCGGCAGGGTATACGATAGGATCGTGAAGGCTTTCATCAACGTCACCGATGATAGCGATGTTGTCCTTTTCGATTTCAGCGTCTGTTCTGTAAACGAATCCGCAGTCAGCGTTTCCTTCTTTTACATAAGTCAGTACCGCACGAACGTCCTTTGCTTCAACGATCTTTCCTGAGATCTGATCAGTGATACCCATGTTGTCGAATACCTGGCTTGCATATTTTCCTGCAGGTACAGTTGTAGGCTCGCCGATAGCGATGCTTCCTACAGCGTCAGTCGTAAGAGTGTCCATATTGACAGTGTCTTTGTTTTCTGATGTTGCGATCAGAGTGAGGCTGTTTGCAAGAAGGTCTTTTCTTGTGTCTTTGTCGATGTAGTCTCCGTCTTCGAGCTGATCCATGTTAGCCTTCGAAGCTGAGATGAAGATGTCACAAGGAGCTCCGCCTTCGATCTGCTGGACGAGATCTCCTGATCCTGCATAGCTTGGTGTGATAGTGCAGTCAGCGTCTTTTTCATACTCTTCGATGATCTCGTCAAGAGCATCTGTAAGGCTTGCTGCAGCCAGAACTGTAACTTCCGGTTTGTCAGCGTCATCTTTGCTGTCGCTGCCGCATCCTGCAAGCAGCATCATTGACAGTGCCATGATGACAACTGTTGCTAAGGTCAATATTTTTTTCATAATTACCTCCTGATAGTTTTGAATATTAACTTCCACCTTAAATTGAGTGCTGGTACAAGTGTAGCACAGGAGTATAGAAAAATATGTTGTCGCAACAACATATCGGCAAATTGTTTCGACTACATTTAATTGACTTGATGTTGTTTCGACAAGATCAGCTCCAGAAAAGCTGCAGCATCACTTCTTTGAGCTCTCTCAGGTTTGCCAGCTGTTCGTCTTTCGTCGGGAGCGGTGCCGGAGGTTCGGCAGCTGCAGGACCTGATGCGTTCAGTACATTATCGCAGTCTGCGCTGCAGTCGGAACATACTCCGCTGCATTCAGGGATGTCGCTGCATTCACCGCACTCTGCGCTGCTTTCTCCATGCTCGCATGTTTCGCTGTGATCGTGCTCGTGATCGTGCTCGTGGATCATGTGAGTGTTCGACGCACCCATGCCGTATATCAGCTCGAGTATATGGACTGCGTCTCTGCCGTTGTTTTTCAGCGAATCGCGGCAGTCCATGCAGCATGTTATATAAGGAAGTTTTTTTTCAGCGGTATCGTGCAGCTTTGCACCCATGCTTTCTGCAAGCCCGCGCACTGCAGCCTTTGCATTATCGGACTCGTTCTCTGTTTCAGGATAGAACAGTGCATAGTCCGTGGAGTTGCAGCCGCCGCTGATCTGCAGCTGCTGCAGCAGTTCATAGATCGAGATCACCGGTATCTGCGGGAAGTCTTTTTTTAAAATATCGGCGTATCTGAGCGATGTCACGACTATTTGCGGCTTTCCGAGCGCTTCCCATTGGGCAGGGATCTCGTCGGATGTGATGTCCTGCATGAAAAATCCGGTGTCCTGATACTGGAAAAGTATGGAGTCATAGGCTTTTACGACGATCTCGGGCTCGTCCGCGCACAGCTGGCGGTCAGGGAAAAAAGCATAGCGGCATTTTTCGTATTCTTTTCCCGAAGATATGTCGAGCGGTTTTTTTACAAGAGTCAGGTCCTCGCCTGGACAGGTCTCAGGGGTTTTAACGTCGTGATAATCGATTTTACACATAATAATTGCACCTCATCTGTTCTGATTTGATATAAATAGCTACATTTCAATGTATGCATGTTATTGTATCATGGATCGCAGGTGAAAACACGGAAGTGTGTGTGATTTGTCTGCAAAAAAGAAAAAGTGCGCAGTCAGACGGTTTAGGCAAATATATGTCTGCTTCGCACAGTGGCAGATAGCAAAATAACTTTTGCTATTTTGTTCACATTGCCGGTTAAGCTATGTGATAAATCGGAGTATATTATCTGTAAATAACTATACTGTAATGAAAGACATAATGTCAATGCGGATGTTGTTGGAACAACAAAAGTAATCGTAATTTTATTTCTGCACAGCCCGTCAGACGATCAAAATGCCATAAATCACGCATTCTGCAGACTCTGTCACTTGATTATGAAGCCTGTGGCAGATATAATCATTATATAGTTATCACAGGCTGCAGACCGCGCCAGGACTGCGATGTGATATATTCGAGTATAAAGAGATTGTTTAAAGGAGGACGTGATGTCGTTTACGACTACAGACAGGGCACTGGAGCTGGCAAAGCTGGGAGAAGGCTGCAGGATCCTCGACATAGGCTGCGGCGAAGGAGATGTCGTGGCATATCTTACGGCAAAATGCGGGATGGAAGCGGAAGGAATAGATATGAATCTTGAAAAGATCCGCATTGCCAAAGAAAAGCACCCCGGGATTGATGTGAAGTTCGGTGACGGAGAATTCCTCGAAGATTATTCTTCGTTCACTTTTGACGGTATATTCATGCAGGATGTGCTGCCACTGATAAATCTTCCGGATGAGGCGCTTCATGAGGCGTACTGTGTGCTCAAGAAGGGCGGCAGGCTCGTGATAATAGACGATTACTATACGGATCCTGATCCGAAGCAGCTCAGGGCGCTGCAGATAGAAGCAGCAAGGCAGAGCAAAAAACCGCGAAAGGAAGGAGACTGCGAGACGGATCCCGTGAGATTTGTGGACTTCAGATTCAGGGACACCTTCTTCATCGAACCGCTGAAGAAGCAGATAGAAGAGATCGGCTACAAGGTCGCTGCATTCGAGACTTCAGAGCCTGCGTGCGCTGACGGAAAGAAGCCGTCAGGCAGAGATGCAAAGGGCAGGTTCCTGCTGATCGCCGAGAAACCGTTATAGCCGGATCTTTACATGAAAGGAAACGATATGTCAGAACAGTTATCATATTACGCACGAGATCTTATCGAACAGGGACAGGATTTCGTCATCGCGAAGGTAGTAGACACAAAGGGCTCGGCGCCGCGTAAAAAAGGTGCGGTAATGCTGATGAAAAAAGACGGCAGCACTATAGGCACCGTAGGCGGCGGACTGCTTGAAGCGGAGACAGAGAAGCTCTGCAGGAAGACTTTCGAAACGAAGGAAAAAACGCATATTTACGATTTTACGCTCGACGAGAAGCAGAAAGGAGCTCTCGACATGGGATGCGGCGGTGATGCGACTATACAGATCGATTATATCGATGCGGCGGATCCCGGCGATTTCGTAAAAGAGTTCAAGCTGGCGAGTACGGCATATATCTTCGGCGGCGGTCATGTTGCGTATGCGCTGGAGCCTGTGCTCAGGCATATAGACTTCAGGACAGTAGTCGTCGATGACCGTGAGGAGTACGCAAACAGCGAGAGATTCCCTCATGCTGAGAGAACGATCGTCGTGGACGATTTTGACCATTCATTCGATGATATAGATGTGGATGAAGACAGCTACATAATAATCGTCACAAGAGGTCACAGAGGCGATCTGAAAGTCCTCAGACAGGCTTTGAAGAGACAGTCGGCATATATAGGCATGATAGGCAGCAGAAGGAAAAACAGGCTCCTGTACGATACTCTGATGGAAGAGGGTGTGACGGAGGATCAGATCGCGCAGATCCATTCGCCGATAGGTCTTGACATAGGATCTGAGACGCCGGAAGAGATCGGCGTCAGCATCGCGGCAGAGATAATCGGTGTGCGTGCTGCGAGAAATGCAGAATAGATGCAGTGTCATCACATCATCAGTAGAGACGGGAAAAGACAAAATGAATGATCACAACAGCAATAACAATACAGACATTGCTGCAGTCATATTATCTGCAGGGTATTCATCCAGGATGAAGCGTTTCAAGCCGCTGCTTCCTTTAGGTGAGATGACGGCAGTACAGAAGCTGGTTCGCAGTGTAAAAGATGCAGGTATCGGCAGGATAGTGACAGTCACAGGCTACAGCAGGGAACTGTTGGGGCCTGTTTTAGATTCTGAGGGCTGCATCGAGGCTTATAATGCAGACTATGATACAGGCATGTTTTCGTCGATAAAAACGGGGATATCGAAGGCGAGGGAGCTGTATCCTGACACCGCAGGGTATCTGGTGATGCCGGTCGACTGTCCGCTGATATCGGCTGAAACCGTCAGAACTGTCGCGGAGCACGCCGGATGTGACAGCAGCGGAGAGAATTTTTTTGTACCTGTGTTCGAGGGCAAGAAAGGTCATCCGCTGTTCGTCCCGAAGTTCTATGCGGAGGAGATATGCAGTTACGACGGATCCGGAGGGTTAAAGGCGGTCACGGACAAATACTGGGATCGTATGGTCAGGATACCGGTCAGCGACGAGGGCTGCCTGCTGGATATGGACACTCCGGAAAGCTACAGTGAGCTGCTGGAGTTCTATCGATCGGGCTGCGTGCGCAAAGATCTGCAGGAGCTGGCCTGCGGCAGGCGTATAGTGCTGGTTAGACACGGTGAAACGATGCAGCATGCCGAGAAAATGTTCATAGGGCAGTATGATGTACCTCTGAACGAAAAAGGGCGCATGCAGATCGCACAGAGTGCTGAGCAGCTGGCTGCGGATTTTGCATGTCCGCGGGTGATATATGCAAGTGATCTTTCGAGGGCAATGGAGTCAGCGGAGATAATCTTGCGCAAATTTAGTGAAAAAAATAACGAAAAATACCCGGAAATCGTGAAAGCACCCGGACTTCGAGAGATAAATCTCGGAAAGTGGGACGGACAGCCTGTCAGCCGGATAAAGGCAGAGTTCCCTGAGGAATACATGCGCAGGGGCGAGGATATGTTCATCTTCAAGACGGGAAACAAATCCGAGAACTTCTATGATATACAGTACAGAGCAGTGAAGACACTGAGAAAGATCCTTGAAAATGATGATTCAAAGGAGATCATCATCGTAGCTCACAGCGGGGTGATACGTGCGCTGCAGAACAACCTGGAGGGGAAGCGCGTGAACGATGAGTGGACATCCGTTCCAAAGGGCGGGTTCGTCGTGATAGAGCAGTGAACCGCCGGCTGGCGGACATCTGACGCATGCAGATAATATAAGCCGGCCGGATCGAATGACGGCTGCTGTGATGACTCAGGCAGCGGACAGGTGTCGCAAAAAATCGACAGAAAAAGGTGATTTCAGACAAAAAATTACATGTTTTTTGCGGATGCTGCAGAAAAAAATAAAAAATTTTTTTGTGTTTTGCACTAAAATGTACATATGTATATGTTGCCAAACAAAGTGGTTACAAAAAATAATTGACCCTATGACAATAGATTTTATAAAAAGCCTGTGCTATAATTCGAAATGTACGGGTAAATTCCAAAAGCTATAAAAACACATTGAAGCCCATATCAGAATTTCTCGGGCCGCAAGGCTCATATGAAGGAAGAACAGAATGGGAAAGAAAGAGAGGTTTTTGAAATGGAAAAGAAGGGGAGGTCTTTGAACAGCATCAAGGTAATACACGCGAAGCATACTGCCGGATGTGCTACCGAAAAAATGGCTGTTCCAGAAACCGTCTGTATTTCCATGGCACAGCACATCGGAGCTCCATGCAAACCACTGGTTGCCAAAGGAGACTACGTAAAAGTCGGCCAGAGAATAGGAGATACAGAAGCATTTGTAAGTGCGCCGATCCATTCAAGCGTATCGGGCACTGTTAAGGAAATCTCGTCTATAAGATCGATGAGCGGTGGTGAAGATCAGGTCATCATCATCGAGACTGACGGGAAACAGGAGTTATGGGAAGGCATCGAGCCTCCGGTCGTTAATGACCAGCCGGAGTTCGTTGCTGCGATAAGGGCGAGCGGCCTGGTAGGATTGGGCGGAGCATCATTTCCGACTCATATCAAATTCAATCCGAAGAACCTGGGCGATGTACACACCCTGATCGTAAACGGAGCGGAATGTGAACCGTTCATCACATCGGATCATCGACTCATGCTTGAAGATACCGAGTATGTCATCAAAGGTATACTGGATACGATGAAGTTCCTTGATCTGAAAAAAGCGTACATAGGCGTTGAAGGAAACAAGCCTGACGCTATAGTAAAACTGCGTGAAGAAATAAACAAAGCCGGACACTCTGACGATATCGAAGTGAAAGTCCTCAAAGAGAGATATCCGCAGGGCGCAGAAAGAGTAATGGTCTACGAGATAACAGGAAAAGAGCTCAAGGCAGGCGTGCTGCCGGCAGATCTCGGCATCCTGCTTTCCAATATCACGACCATAGCGTTCATAGGTCAGTACCTCGAAACAGGCAGACCTCTGACGACAAAGAGAATCACAGTAGACGGCAATGCGGTAGCAGAGCCAAAGAATATAATCGTACCGATCGGGGCGAGGATCTGTGACGTAGTCGCTGCATGCGGAGGCTACAAGGCAGAGCCTAAGAAGATCCTGATGGGCGGACCTATGATGGGAAGAGCCGTTTATTCGGATGCTTTTCCTATTGTAAAAAACAACAATGCAATACTGATATTTGACGGACCGCAGGCGCTGATCCCTGAAGAGAGCAGCTGCATCAAGTGCGGTATGTGTATCAAAGCCTGTCCTTTCGGTCTTATGCCGGTATCGATGGTCGAAGCTTATGAAGACAAGGATGTGGAAAGGCTGCAGAGACTTGAAGTCATGCAGTGTATGGAATGCGGAAGCTGTTCGTACGTCTGCCCTGCAAGGAGACCTTTGAGCTTTACCCACAAGATGGCAAAAGGATTTTTGAAGGAGGCGACGAGTAAATAATGGAGAACAAATATCATGGTAATTTAGAAGTATCATCAGCTCCTCACTTAGTCGGTCCTGTAAATACGACTAAGATCATGGGAATGGTGCTTATCGCCCTTATCCCTGCTTTTGCGGTGGGTATATACCAGTTCGGATACAGGGCTGCAGTGCTGACAATCGTATGTGTTGCGGCGTGCGTTTTATTTGAATATCTTATGAACAAGATCATGAAAAGAGAACAGACTGTCGGAGACCTCAGTGCAGTGGTTACCGGCGTGCTGCTCGCTTTCAACTTACCTGCAGGGCTTCCTTACTGGATCGCCGTTGTGGGCTGTTTTGCTGCGATCGTAGTAGTGAAATATCTGTTCGGCGGACTTGGGCAGAACCTCGTAAACCCTGCCGTAACAGCCAGGATCTTCATGTTCATAGCATTTGCTACTGAGATGACTACATGGCCTACAGCAAGAGGAACAGGTCTGGATGCAGTGACATCGGCAACTCCTCTCGGCGAGCTCTCACACGGGGGCATCGATGCTGTAAGCGCTTCGAATCTCGATATGTTCCTCGGAAACATCGGCGGATGTATCGGTGAAGTGAGCGCATGTGCGATCCTCATCGGAGGAATATTCCTCATTCTTACAAGAGTTATTTCAGCTCATATCCCGGTAAGCTTCCTTGCGACTGTATTCGTATGCGGTCTCATTTGGGGAGGACTTGACGGAGCGATTTTCCATCTGTGTGCCGGCGGCGTGATGCTGGGTGCATTCTTCTGCGCTACAGACTATGTGACATCACCTATGCTGCCGTCAGGCAAGATCATATTCGGTATCGGCTGCGGTCTGTTCACTATGCTTATAAGACTGTTCGCATCATACCCTGAAGGTGTGTCGTTTGCGATACTCTTAATGAATGTGCTTACGCCGTACATCGACAGAATAACGGAAAAACTCAGATACAGACTGCCTAAGAAGGCAAAGGAAGGAGCTGGAAATAATGGAAAACAGTAAATTCAAAGAAAATATCCTTCCTGTAATAGTACTTGTCTGCATATGTCTCGTAGTAACCCTGGCACTGGCGGGAACTTACAGCGTGGCAAATCCGGTAATCGTTAAAAACCAGCAGAAGTCGGCTGACGAAGCGAGAATGGAAGTCCTTCCGGACGGCGACAGTTTCACTGCATATGACGGAAAGCTGGTCGATGGTGTCATCGACTGCTATATCGCAGACAACAAGGCAGGCATGGCAATTACAGCAGGATATAAAGGTTTTGGCGGTACTGTCAAAGTCATGATAGGTATAGATGCGGAAGGCAAGATCACGGGAGTGAAGGTAACTGAACACTCCGAAACACCGGGACTCGGAACCAAGGCTGCAGATCCCGGATATCTGGAACAGTATAAAGGCGTCAGCGAAGTTGCCGGCGGAAGTGTCAAGGATGACACTGAAATAGATGCTGTTTCCGGTGCTACTATCACATCAAATGCCGTATATTGCTCTGTGGAGGAAGCTCTGAAGCAGTTCAAGGAATGCGGAGGTGTTAAGTAATGGAAAATAACAGCAAGCTTCAAATAGTAACCAAAGGTATAATCAAGGAGAACCCGGTACTGGTTCTTCTGCTGGGAACTTGTCCTACACTTGCGACGACTACCAGCGCGATCAACGGCCTTGGAATGGGTATATCGACCATGGTCGTTCTGATCTGTTCCAATATCGTAATATCGCTTCTTAAAAATATAATACCGGGCAAAGTCAGGATCCCGTGCTTTATCGTAGTTATCGCAGGATTCGTAACTGTTGTACAGTTCCTGCTCAAGGCATATCTGCCTGCACTCGATTCAGCGCTCGGTCTTTACATACCGCTGATCGTAGTTAACTGTATCATCCTGGGAAGAGCGGAAATGTTCGCTTCGAAGAATGGTGTGCTTGATTCGGCTCTCGACGGTCTCGGCATGGGTATCGGATTCACACTGGCTCTCGGTCTGATGGGACTCATCAGAGAATTCCTCGGAAGCGGCACAGTTTTCAACATCGACGTGATCAGCCACACTCCGCTGACTCCTGCAGGAATCTTTATGCTGGCTCCTGGCGGATTCTTCGTATTCGCTATCCTGGTAGCTGCCGTTAATTATTTCACAAAGGGCAAGGCTATAAAGAAGAAGGAATTCGGATGCAAAGGCTGCATGATGGCTGACACATGCGGCGGAGTATGTGATGAGAAGGAGGCTGAATAAAAATGACAAGTATTTTAGCTATAATGCTGACAGTTATCCTTACAAACAACTACGTACTGGCAAAGTTCCTGGGCATATGTCCGTTCCTCGGCGTTTCCAAGAAGCTGGATTCGGCAGTGGGAATGGGCGCAGCTGTAACGTTCGTAATGGTGCTGGCTACAGCAGTAACATGGCCGATCCAGATATATGTGCTGGATAAGTTCAATATAGGGTATCTCCAGACAGTTGTATTCATCCTGGTTATCGCAGCACTGGTACAGCTCGTAGAGATGACGCTCAAAAAATATATGCCGCCGCTTTACAGATCGCTCGGCGTATATCTTCCTCTGATAACGACTAACTGTGCGGTACTGGGTGTTACTATCCAGAACATCACAGACGGATATAACTATGTCGAATCGCTGTTCTGCTCGTTCGGAGCCGGAATAGGCTTCCTGCTCGCAATGGTTCTGTTCGCAGGAATGAGAGGAAAACTCGAAAAATGCAAAGGTATCCCTGAATGTTTCCAGGGAGTCCCTATCACACTGGTCACTGCATCGATCCTTTCCATGGCGTTCATGGGATTCTCAGGTGTAGTTGCAGGTATATTCGGTTAGGGGGTGTGCAGGAATGACGACAATAATTGTTCCTACTGCGATAGTAACAGGAATGGGTCTGATCGCGGCAGTCATCCTGACTGTTGCATCCAAGCTGATGTATGTTCCCGTTGACGAAAGAGTCGCAGCAATAAGAGAAGTGCTCCCGGGTGCAAACTGCGGAGCATGCGGATTCGCAGGCTGTGATGACTATGCAGCTGCGTTCACAGACAATCCGGGATTAAGCTGTTCGCTGTGCCCTGTAGGCGGTGCGAGCGTGGCTTCACAGATCGCCGGTATCATGGGAGAGGAAGCAAGCGCTGCCGAACCTCAGGTGGCAATGGTGATGTGCCAGGGAAGCTTTGGCGTTACCAGAGAAATCATGGAGGATGACAGGATAACATCATGTAAGGAAGCAAAGATGTTCTACGGCGGACAGTGGGCATGCCGTTTCGGCTGCCTGGGACTTGGCGACTGCTACAATGTCTGCAAGTTCGATGCGATCACTGTAAACAACGGTGTCGCAAAGATCAACAGAGATGTCTGCGTGGGATGCGGAGCTTGTACGAATGTATGTCCTAACGAGATCATCAGCATGGTCAATAAGAAGAACCTCGTGTTTGTTGCCTGCAAATCGATGGAAAAAGGCGCGAAGACGAGAAAGACATGCGAGATCGGCTGTATCGGCTGTATGAAGTGTCAGAAGACATGTAAGTTCGACGCTATAAAAGTCGAGAACAACGTTGCCAAGGTCGACCTTGACGCATGCAAGAACTGCGGTATGTGCGAAAAGGAATGCCCTACAGGCGCTATCGTGAACTACAGAAAGAAAAAGAAACCAGTCAAGAAAGCTGCAGAAGCCAAACCGGCAGCAGAGGCTCAGCCTGCACAGGCATAAGCCTGGTAATAGCATTTATCAAGAACCGGGAATGACGGTAAAAGGATATTATAAAGCGTATACATGGCGAGCGCCATAACTTCTGTGATCTAAAAACGCTTTGATCCGGGAACCGTCACCCGGTTCTTTTTGTGGAAAGAAAACCCCGCGCATGATGATTTTTCTTGCACAGCAGGAAATTTCTCGCAGAGAAATTGACAGCGCTTCAGCGTTAGCTATGCTCCAATGTTCGCTGTGCTCTGATGTTCGCTGTGCTCTGATGTTCGCTGTGCTCACTCCTTCGCCTTTGGCTGCGCTGTCCGTTTCTCCAGCAAATCGCCTTGAGGCTCTTTGGGAGAAAAGGCAACGTTCACTGCGCGCCAACGTTCGCTGCGCTCACTCCTTCGCCTTTGACTGCGCTGTCCGGAGCGTTAAAAGTGTGTATGAGCTGATTATTTGTGTAGAGATTAGGGTTTCAGATGATATCTGCACAATGGATCCGACATCTGTGTATATGCTCGTGAAGAGTAAAAATCAATACACAGGAAATTTCGGATTTTCGCTAAAAACAGCCGATTTTATGAGATTTTGGTACATTTCTATCGTTTTGGCGATTTTCGTTGTGTAAATTTTTTTCACTTTCACATAATCCTGCACATCTCAAACGCGGATTGTGCAGGATTTTTCTCGAGGACGGGATAATACACAAAACCAGTCACTCTCAGCACTTACCGTGACCAGGCGGCCAAAAATGATTAGCGATATTTACATAAAATGATATTATTATCTAAAAATGTAAAAATATAGTTGAAAAATGTTGAAATAAATGGTAAAATATGGTCAGAAAAATACCTGAGTGTTCCAATGTTAAAATGCTTTCACTAATGAAAATGTATCCATGAAATGTGGTCGATGGGCAAAATTATTTGGTTATAGGTGATGCTGTCCGATATCGGTCTGGAAGGAGGTATGGCGCATGCAGTTTTACCGTGACAAAATCGAAGAACTGTACGAATCATTATATAAACAGTATGAGCTTTGCAGGAAAGAATATCATGTGTATCCTGCAGGGAATCTGATAAGTGCAAGGCAGGGGGATAAACTGAGATATTTCAATGCGAGAACAGTAGATGGCAGATATCTTAGAAAAGATATCACTTCACATGAAAATGAGATAAAAGCATTGGCAAGAAAAGGCTTTCTGGGCAGAATGATTAAACTGATGAGAGCAGATCTCAGGAAACTGCAGCAGCTTATTCGAGGTTTTCAGACTTTCGAAGCGGATGAGATCATTTCGTCAATGGCTTCTGTATATAAAAAACTGCCCTCGAGCTGGCTGACGCAGTATGTCAGCAATGATCATCAGAATATATCATTTGATCCGCTCCTTGTGGCAGACAGGAACAGCCAGGCTTCCGAACGTATGAAAATACATAGAGCATGGGCCGAGGCATCATATGATTCGAGTCGTTTCAGGGAAGAAGAAAAGAATAAAGTGACATCCAGGGGACTCAGGATGCGCTCGAAATCCGAAGTGATGATAGCAGAAATGCTGTATCAGTATGGTGTACCATTCAGATATGAGCAAGTGCTGATGCTTGACGGGAAAACATTCGCACCTGATTTCACATTCCAGGATGCGATGCTTGAGCTGTTCTATATGGAATACTGCGGGATGATGGGCGACCCGGAATACGTAAAACGGCATATGTGGAAAAGGGATATTTATGAACAGAACGGAATCGTTCCATGGGAAAATATCTATTATATTTATGAAAACAACGGGGATATAAATATGCAGGAGATCAGGCATTTCATCGAAGACAAGATACTGCCGAGGCTGTAATGGTACATCTGTTTCGGAAGCTTTTTCGATCCGAAGTTTTTCGATCCAAAGCATTTCGATCCAAAGCATTTTGGTCTGGAGCTTTTCGGTTCAGGAGATCTTCAGTTCGGAAGCTTTTTCAGTATGATATAGGCCAGGATGCCGATGACAGCGCCGCTTACGACGCCAGAAATTATCAGGACCGGAAAGTATATGAAGATCTTCAGATTCGAGATAAGGAATGCGGCAACCAGGATCTGCCCCAGATTGTGGGCGACGCCACCGGCTATGGAAACTCCTGTGACTGAAAACAGATCTGTTTTTTTAAGCAGGATCATCACGAACATACTGAGCAGTGCACCGGCCAGCGAGTAGAGTGCACCGAAAAGCCCGGAGAACAGGAGTCCTCCGATAAATATACGGATCAGGTTTATCAGCAGTGCATAATGCGCGCCCAGATAGTAGAGTGCGATGATCACTACGAGATTGGCGATACCGAGTTTGATGCCCGGGATCCCGAAATTGAACGGGATCAGGACTTCGATATAAGAAAATATGAGAGCCAGAGCCGCCAGCAGAGCAGCAGTGGTAATCTTTTTAGCGTTGCTTGTGCTTTCCATGGTTTTCCTCTTTCTCACCGGTCACCGGTTGTCCTTTTCCTCACCTTGCGACTGTATCATAATGCTTAGCACCGCCGGTTATCTCGACAACGATCTTGTTCGGCAGACAGATGATGGTTTCACCGGATTTTGCAATGCTTCCCTGATGCACGCAGTCCTGCCCTTTGCAGTCGGAAAAACTTATTGAAACGGTACCGTTGTTTATGGTAACCTTATTAATATGATCATTGCGGTCGATGGAGATCTCGCGGTCTTCATCAAGGGGATACGAACCGAAGAACTTGCCGTTGCAGGTTATTTCGACGAGATCGCCTTCGGACTGACCGAATGAAAAAATATATGATATGGCGAGGCCGATCAGAATCAGCGCACACGCCAGTATGATGTCGGCTTTTTTAAACATAAAAACCTCCGGAGGTGTTATATGGGATCCAGTAACAAATCAGCATGCAAAACCCGCCGTTTCCAGGCTTCACATGTGCTTCGCGCCGCTGCAGCCGTAATGCTTGCAGTCTTTGCAATTATAACACAGACAGGCTGTGGTGACAAAGAACTTTCAAAGACGGATTTCGCACTGAATACATCTTGTACGATAACGATATACGGCATGAGCGGGAGCGAAGGCGAAGCGGTCCTGGATGATGCGTTCAAGGAGATACGCAGATACGAGAACATGCTCAGCAGAACGGTCGAGGGAAGTGATGTCTACAATATAAACAATGCCGGAGGCCAGCCAGTCGAGGTGTCATATGATACGATCGCGGTGCTGAAGCTCGGGATAGAAATGGGAGATATCTCAGACGGTCGATTTGATATAACTGTCGGCAGACTGACGGATCTGTGGGATTTTACGGGAGATGATCCTCACGTGCCTGAGCAGGCAGCGATAGATGAAGCAGTGAAATCAGTGAGCTACAGGAACATAGATATCGAGGGCAACACCGTGAGACTGGCGGATCCGGGGGCGGCAGTAGATCTCGGAGGAGTTGCAAAGGGCTATATCGCGGACAGGATCACGGATCTTCTCGAGGAAAAAGGAGTCAGCTCTGCAGTGATAAATCTCGGCGGAAATGTTGCAGTCCTGGGATCAAAAGAAGACGGATCCCCGTGGAATATCGGGATAGAGCGGCCGTACAGCGACCGCACGGAAGTGATAGGTTCGCTGGAAGCCATAGATGCCACGGTAGTTACCTCGGGGACTTATGAGCGCAAATTCGAAGAAAACGGCGTATTGTATCATCATGTGCTGGATCCGGCAACGGGCTATCCAGCACAGACGGATCTCGAGTCGGTCACGATCACTGCAAAGCGCGGCAATTCTGCGTTTTGCGACGGATTGTCGACCGTCTGCCTGATTTCCGGTATGGAAAAGGCGCAGGCACTGGTGCGCGAGCTTCAGGAGAAGTATCCGGAGATGGAGCTGGAAGCCGCGTTCATTGACAAAGATGATGATGTGGTGCAGACTGACGGGATGAAGATAAAGCCGGTCGATTAGCCGGCGAGAGGAGCGGACGGTTGTCAGCAGCTGCGCAGCTGCTGGCGAATGTGATTTGCAGCGGCAGCAGTAAGACTTTGAACAGCCGTAAAAATGACAGAGGGAGGACGGATCACTGAAAACGATAGATATAATAGTTCCATGCTATAACGAAGGCGATAACGTAGAGCGCTTTTTTGCAAAAACGCAGGGAATAGTGACGTATATAAACGATTACTCATTCAGATATATCTTCATAGATGACGGCAGCACGGACGATACGCTCGCCAGGATTAAAAAACTGAGGGAGAAGACCGATCTCAGATATATCTCATTCAGCCGGAATTTCGGCAAGGAAGCCGCGATGTATGCCGGGCTCAGAGCCTCGCGCGGGGATTTTGCAGTGATAATGGACGTGGATCTGCAGCATCCGCCGATCCTGATAGCCGAAATGATACACAAAATGGAAGAAACCGGCTGCGACAGCTGCGCGGCGAGACGAGTGACCAGAAAAGGCGAACCGCGGATCCGCAGTTTCTTTGCAAGAGCATTTTACAAGATAATGAACAGATACAGCGATATCGAGATAATCGACGGAGCCGTAGACTTCAGGCTGATGAACAGAAAGATGGTGAAAGCCATCGTCAGTATGCCGGAGACACAGCGCTTTTCAAAAGGAATATTCGCATGGGTGGGATTCGAGACAGAATGGATCGAGTTCGAAAATGTGAAGCGCGTGTCCGGGGAAAGCAAGTGGTCGCTGTGGAGCCTGATAAAATACGCAGTCGATGGATTCATCGACTTCGCCGCATCGCCGCTCAAATTCGTGGGCGTGTTCGGCGGGATCACGACCGTGGCTTCAGGTATATACCTGATGATCGAGATCGTGAAGACTCTGATAATGGGCAAGGATATCCCGGGATATGCATCGACGATATGCCTCATACTGTTCTTTGGCGGACTGATCACAGCGGTGCTCAGCGTAATGGGAGAATATATAGGCAGGATGTATATGGAAACGAAGAGGCGACCTGTGTATATAGAGAAGGAAAGCAACATCGATGAAAATTAAAGTCAAGCAGTTTTTTGGAAGACACAAGCTGATACTCGCATCATTCGTGTTCCCTGCGCTGATAATGGTGCTGGCATTTGCAGTAACAGAGATATACCCGTTTGGAAGCAGCCAGATCGCGGTCATAGATATGTATCACCAGTATGTTCCGTTCCTGAGCGAATTGCAGTACAAGCTGCAGGAAGGCGGCAGTCTGTTTTATACCTGGAACGGCGCAGGCGGCAGCAACTTCTGGAACCTGATCGCATATTACGGGGCAAGTCCGCTGAATCTGCTGCTGGTGCTGTTTCCAAAGAAGTTCCTGATGGAAGGCATCACGCTGATCCTGGTGATAAAGGTCGGGCTTGCGGGAAGCTTCATGGCGATGTATCTCAAATATGCAGACAAGGCCCGTGACTGGGGAATAGTCGCGTTTGCGACCATGTATGCGCTCTGCTCGTATGTGCTGGCATATTACTGGTGCATCATGTGGATGGATGCGGTGATGCTGCTCCCGCTGTGCATACTGGGACTGAACCGGCTGATCGATGACGGCAGAGCAGTGCTTTACACGGTTTCGCTGGCGCTGATCGTGTTCTCGAACTACTACATGGCAATAATGGTGTGCATTTTTATAATGTTCTATTATCCTGTGCTTTATCTTATAAAAAACAGAGCAAAAGGCGCAAAGAAGTGCGTCATCACGACGGCCAGGGCGGTGTTCTTTTCGCTGCTTGCAGTAGTGATGGCGGCAGTGATGCTGCTTCCTGCATATATAAGCATGCAGAGCACATATTACATTTCTGTGGATATGCCGGAAAAAACGGCTTTTTACAGCGATGCGCTTGATATTTTCAACCAGCTGCTGCCGTACAGTGAATTGACATTCCGTGAGGGACTGCCAAACCTGTACTGCGGGATATTTACAGTGATAATGCTGGTGTTCTACCTGACGAGCAGGGCTTTCAGCACGAGAGAAAAGGTGCTGAATGCGGCATTTCTGGCGTTCATGTTCCTAAGTCTGAATATAAACAAGCTGGACTTCATATGGCACGGCTTTCATTTTCCGAATCAGCTGCCGTACAGGTATACGTTTGTCATATGCTTCGTGCTGATCGGAATGGCGTATAAGGCTTTCCGGGTTCTTGATACTGTAAAGCTCCGGCATATATGGATCCTGTTCGCTTCAGGGGCGGCATACTATCTGTTTGCGCAGAAACTCATGACCGAAAATATCGACGATATGAACCTGTTCTTTTACGGAGGCCTCGCATGGCTGGCTCTTTACTGCTCGGTACTGCTGTTTTACAGAAAGGAGCTTGTTTCAAAAGGCGCGATGATACTGCTGATTGTGGTGCTCGTGACGGCAGAATCCGTTTCGGCGGTGTGCTCGGCATTCGATACGATCGGAAATACGCAGCGCGATGCGTATTATGAGAATTACGACGATATCACAGGGCTCGTGGAGAGCAGGAACGATGAATTTGCAAGGATGGAGATCAACGGCAATTATATACTCAACTGTCCGGCGTTTTATCACTACAAGGGACTGTCGCAATTCTCGTCATCTCTTAATGCAGATACGACAGTGCTGATGGAGGCGATAGGGCTGGAAGGGGAACCCGGGAAAAACAGGTTCAACTACAACCAGACAGACCCTGTAACTAATGCTATGCTCAATGTGAAATACCTTATATCAAAGAACTTGCCGATCGATGATCCTGATTTCGTGCAGGTCGACAGACAGGGCAATTCATATTTGTATGAGAGCCGATATCCGTTGTCGATAGGATATATGACAGGAAATGAGATCAGGACGTGGGACACGCACAGCAGGAATCCTTTCGAGGTGCTCAACAGTTATGTCAGAGCGGCGACATCGAACAAATATGACAAAGTGTTTGAAAGTGCCGGGAAGCCTCAGCTTTACACTGCGAATGCGAAGGCCGAGTATGGCGGCAGCGGCAAGGTGAGCACGCAGACAGAAGATCAGAGTAAAAAATCCGAAGTGATCCTGAAATACAAAGCGGCAGCTACGCAGAAGTATTACGTCTTTGTAGAAGCGGATAATGCAGATGAGATAGTAGTCAATGAAAATATCGAGGACCTTGATGAAATACAGATCCGGAGCGACTGCGGATCCATCGTCAATATAGGGACCGTCAGCGAAGGTGAGGAATTCACAGTGGCGGTGAAGTATGACGCCGGGGATACCGGAGACATAACATGCTATGTGTGCTCGCTTGACTATGAGGTGTGGGATGGTGCATATGCGATGCTTTCAGAGCATATGATGAAGGTCACGGACAGCGGTGACAGGTTCATCCGCGGAACAGTCGATGCAGGCGATGGCGGGATGCTGGTTACCTCTGTGCCGTATGAGCGCGGCTGGACTCTCAAAGTCGACGGGATCGAAAAGGAGATCCATGAAAAGACCGGAGGAGTGTTCATCTCGACCGCACTCGATGCAGGAGAGCATGAGATAGAGCTCAGCTTCACGCCGCCTGGTATCATTGCAGGAAGTATCGCTACATTCATATCGATCCTGATCCTTGCAGCGTATACGATCCTGAGAAAGCGCAGGCTCATGAAGCTCCGCGCCAGACTCGTATCAACTCTGTCAGAATCTGCGGTATCTCAGCAAGAGGTATCTGATTGTAATAAAACATTATAAAATCGTTTTCGATACCCTTGATAGGGATGCCCAGGTCTTCGGCTTCCTTTTTCAGGGTGTCGATTTTTTTGTCTGAGTGGACCTTCAGTATCACGTTCACCCCGGAGGATGTGTTCTTTACATCGATGAAACCGGATGCCTCCCGTTCGAATGTGTCGGTGACGGCTGCAAGCTTCTGCGAATACAGCTTCCTGAGCTTTTTGATATGCGTCTGATAGTTGCCTGTCTCCATGAAAAGCGCAAGCGTCAGCTGCTCCAGCTTCGAGCATGTCTGCGTATAGTCCTGAGCTATCGAAGAGAAGAGGAAGTTAATCTCGTCAGGGAGAACCATGTAGCTTATCTTTACAGCTGCAAAAAGCGTACTCGAAAACGAGCCGAGATAGATGACGTGGCTGCTGCTTTCAAGCCCTTTCAGCGCAGGCACGGGCCTGCCGAAGTATCGCAGCTCACTGTCGTAATCGTCTTCGATTATGTAGCTGTCGTTTTCCGCCGCCCAGTTGAGCAGTTCGTACCGCCTGCCGACCGGCATCACGGCTCCGGTGAAGACGTGGTTCGAAGGGCTGACATACGTGGCAGTCCTGATATTCGTCGGTAGCTTTTCTATGGAAAGGCCGCGGTCGGTCACATCCACAGGAGTTATCGCAAAGCCCCTGTCGCGGAAAATATTGCGCACAGGCAGGTATCCCGGAGTCTCAAGAGCGACGTTCTCGATGCCCATTTTCCGGAGTATCGTGCACAGGTGGTTCGTGATCTGCTGAGTACCCGCACCTATGATGATCTGGTCGGGGGTGCATGAAACACCGCGCGACACGTAAAGATACTTGGCGATCTCCGTGCGCAGCACCATTTCGCCCTGCGGGTCGCCTGCGAAAAACAGCGTCGGGGAGTATTCCGTGATGACCTTGTTCATGCATTTTTTCCATTTGTTGAAATCGAAGCAGTCCGGATCGTATTTGAGAGGGGCGGCTGTTTCGCGCAGCGTGCTGTCGATGGAAGAGACATGCAGCGAGAAAATATCGTCCTTTGCAGGAGCAGCCTTCTGCGAATGCGAAAAGACCCGGCTCACGTAATACCCGGACTGTGCGCGGCTGTATATATAGCCCTCGACGAGAAGCTGGTTGTAGCACTGCTCGATAGTCGTCACGCTGAGCGTCGTGGATTTTGCAAGAGAACGCAGAGACGGCAGCTTTTCACCCTCTGTGATCTCACCGCTCAGTATCGCTTTTTTTATGTAATCGTAGACCTGCAGATAATACGGCCTTTTGCTCTGTTCATCGAGCAATGGAAGTATAGCTTTCATAAATGACCTCTACTGTTATTATAAAAATAATTATTTTTGTATATTAATTTATATACAATCATCATGTATTATAGTATAAAATAAAGAATAATCATTGAAAAGAGGTTTTATGATGCAAACAAACTCGAAAACATTCAGGCTGGTGCTTACAGCTCTCATGATGTGTCTGATCATGGTGGCGATCCTTTTCATACGTGTGCCGATCCCGTTCACTCAGGGGTACGTGCATCTCGGTGATGCGATGATCTTTCTGGCTGTTCTGGTCCTGGGATGGAAATACGGCGCGGTCGCTGCGGCGCTCGGCGGGATGCTGGGAGACATAGTCGGAGGATTTGCGGCATGGGCACCATGGACATTCGCGATAAAAGGCATAATGGCGCTGATACTGGGTCTGATAATAGCAAAAGCATCAAAAAAAGAGGATATAAGCTATAAGAAGTTCATGCTCGCGGAGATACTGGGGATGATCGCAGCAGGCATATTCATGGTGGCGGGATATTACGTGGCGGAAGGCATCATGTACGGCAACTGGGTGGCTCCGGCACTGGGAGTGCCGTGGAACATCGGCCAGTTCGTCGTTGGCATGATACTGGCGACCGTGATAGCTGCAGCACTTTCCAAAACTCCGGCGGCAAGATATTTTACGTATTCACAAAAAATCGTCACAAAGAAATAGTATAATCAGGGAGACAGACATGCGGTACGAGTCAGGATACATACTTACTCGTACTTTTACTTTTAAAAGACTGTCAAAAATGGTAAAATTAAACCCTGTGCAGGGAGAAAAGGGGGGCATGACGATGAATACACTAAAAATAAGAGAAATGTATCTGCAGCCGGGAAGACCCAAGATCGCGATCCCGGTAGTCTCAACAGATCCCGCGGAGATAAAGAACGAATGTGTGGAGATCACGGAGATGCCGTGTGATATGATAGAGTGGCGCGCGGACAAATATCTTAGTGCAGTGCCTGACCTTGAGGAAAAGCTGAAGCAGAAGGAATTCTACCTGGATTCGGTAAAGCTGCTCGACGACATAAACCTGATCGCCGAGGACATACCGATAATCTTTACGATAAGAAGCAGATCCCAGGGCGGGGATGTGCAGCTGTCGGAAGAACACATGGCGGGACTCAGAGGCCTTGCGGCTCAGAGCGGTCTTGTGGATATGGTCGACATAGAGCTGCTTGACGGCAATGGCAGATTCAATGCAGAGATGATAAAAAAACAGGTCGACGAAGTGCATTCGTACGGATGCAAAGTCATAATGTCGCATCATGATTTCGACAGGATGCCGACGCCTGAACAGATGGTGAGCATCGTGAAGACGATGGTACGCATGGGCGCAGACGTCTGCAAGCTGGCGGCGATGTCCTTTACAAAAGAAGACACCGAGCTGCTGCTCAAGACCACTGCATACCTTAACAGGAATATAGATGTGCCGATAGTGATGATAGCCATGGGTGAAGCCGGAAGGCCGGCAAGAGTGGCTGCAGGCAAATACGGTTCGTGCATCACGTTCGCGGCAGGGCTGGACAAGTCTGCGCCAGGGCAGGTGGATGCGTACGCCATGAAAAAGATGCTTGACGATTACTATGGCAGAGAGGAAAAATAGATGGCAGATTTTATCAGGATAAAAAATCTGATATTTGATTATGTAAAGCACGAGGACGGCTCGGCGCACAGGGCTATAGACAACGTCAGCTTCAGCGTCGAGAAGGGGAGCTTCACGGCAGTCATAGGGCAGAACGGATCGGGGAAATCCACGCTTGCCAAGAACATAAACGGACTGCTGGTGCCGACATCCGGGAAGATATATGTCGATGGCATGGATACTTCGGAGCCTGAGCATATATGGGACATACGGCAGAAGGTCGCGATGGTTTTCCAGAATCCGGACAACCAGATCGTATCGTCGATCGTCGAGGACGATGTCGCGTTCGGTCCGGAAAATCTCGGAGTGGATCCTGCGGAGATACGCAGACGTGTGAATGAGGCTCTCAAAGGCGTTGAAATGTATGATTTCAGGAAAAAAGCGCCGCATATGCTCTCCGGCGGACAGAAGCAGAGGATAGCGATAGCAGGGGCAGTGGCGATGGAGCCGGAATGCATAGTGTTCGACGAACCGACCGCGATGCTCGACCCGCGAGGGCGCAAAGAGGTGCTTTCCGTAATAAAGAGGCTCAATGCAAAAGGCATAACCGTGCTGCTGATAACGCATTTCATGGAAGAAGCGGCGCAGGCAGACAGGATCATCGTGATGGACCGCGGTGTGAAAAAGATGGAAGGCACGCCTGACGAGATATTCCGCGATGCGGCGAAGCTCAAGGCTCTCAGCCTGGACGTTCCGCCTGCGGTCGATCTGGCGCTCAGGCTCAGAGAAAAAAATATAGATATTCCGGAAGGCATCTTGACTATAGATGATATGGTGGCGCACTTATGTCGATAGAAGTAAAAGGACTCACTCACATATACAATGAAGGGCTGCCGCACGAATCGGTCGCGCTCGAGGGTGTGACATTCAGTGCGCAGGACGGTCAGCTGGTAGGTATAATAGGTCATACGGGCTCCGGCAAATCCACGCTGGTGCAGCACCTCAACGGTCTGCTGAAGCCGAAGTCGGGATCCATAGTGGTCGGCGGCACCGATATCACGTCAGACGGAGTCGTGATGAGAGATATAAGAAAAAAGATAGGACTGGTTTTCCAGTATCCTGAATATCAGCTGTTTGAGGAAACCGTCGCAAAAGACGTGGCTTTCGGACCTGCGAACCTGGGCCTTTCCGAGGCGGAGATCGATGAATGTGTCAAAGAGGCCATCGAAATGGTCGGACTCGATTACGAGAAAGTCAAAAATGTTTCACCGTTTGAGCTTTCCGGCGGTCAGAAAAGACGTGCGGCGATAGCCGGCGTGATAGCGATGAAGCCTGAAGTGCTTATACTGGACGAGCCTACGGCGGGACTGAATCCGAAGGCGCATGCTGATATCCTGAATATGGTGGAGACGATACACCGAAAATCGAAGAATATAATCTTCCTCGTTTCTCACAATATGAATGATATCGCGAGTATGTCCGACAAGGTGCTGGTGATGAACAACGGCAGACTTGTGATGGACGGGACTCCGGCGGAAGTCTTTTCGCGCGAGGAGGAGCTCAAGTCCATGGGGCTGGCGCTGCCTGATTCGATGGAGATCATGATGCGGCTCAAAAAAGCCGGCATGGATATAAACACTGACTGCCTGACGATGGATGAAGCGGCAGAAGAGATAGCGAAGGTACTGGCAAAATGATAAGAGATATCACCCTGGGACAGTATTATCCCGGAAGTTCATATATACACAGACTCGACCCGAGAGTGAAGATAATGGCTACGCTGTTCTATATCGTAGCTCTGTTCGTGGTCGACGATTTTATTGGATTCGGTATAGCTTTCATCGGACTTGCGGTGACGATAGCGATATCGAAAGTGCCGCTGAAATTCATACTGAGAGGTCTGAAACCGGTATTTCTGATAATCGCGTTCACGTTCCTGATAAACATGTTCATGGTCAGGGGCGAAGTGCTCGTGTCGTTCTGGTTCCTCTCGATAACCAGAGAAGGGCTGCGTACCGCGGTATTCATGGCCGTGCGTCTGGTGCTGCTGATAATCGGTTCGTCTCTGCTGACGCTGACGACGAAGCCGATAAGCCTTACCGACGGTATAGAAGCGCTGCTTTCGCCGTTCAAGAGATTCGGACTTCCCGCTCACGAGCTGGCGATGATGATGACGATAGCGCTCAGATTCATACCGACGCTCCTCGAGGAGACAGATAAGATAATGAAAGCACAGCAGGCCAGGGGCGCCGATTTTGAAAGCGGCAATCTCCTGCGCAGAGCGAAGGCGCTGGTGCCTATACTTGTGCCGCTTTTCATAAGCGCTTTCAGGATCGCCCAGGATCTCGCGATGGCTATGGAGGCGAGATGCTACGGCGGCAATATACAGCGTACGAGAATGAACGGCATGAAGCTGGAAAAGCGCGACCTGGCGGCGTCGCTGGTGTTTGCGGCATTCATCGCGGTAATAGTGCTGGAGAGGATTTTCATATGAGACAGCGAAAAGCAAAAGATCTTGACAAGAGGCTGCAGGAATGCAGTGCATATATGATAGAAAAGCCGCAGTCGGCTGACAGCCGGCGCGGATCGGAGTGTCTGCGTGAAGGAAAGCGCAGCGGCGCGGAAAGCAGCGGAGCTGATGCTGCAGCACACGAGCATGATCCTGCGATGGACTATTTCGGCCCTGACAGGGAAGGGCGCGAGCTTTTTCTTGAGATAGGCTGCGGAAAAGGGCAGTTCATCACCAGCAAGGCGATGGACCATCCTGAAGCGGATTTCATCGCGATAGAGGGTCAGGAGACCGTGATACTGCGTGCGCTCGAAAAGGCGAAGGAGCTCGATGGAGATACGGGGCGACTTTCCAATCTCAGGTTCGTGCTGACATTCGTGCATTCGATGGACGAGCTTTTTTATGAAAACCAGCTGTCGGGGATATATCTCAATTTCAGCGATCCGTGGCCGAAGGCGCGTCATGAAAAGCGCAGGCTCACGTACAGAGACAGGCTGAGAGATTATGCCTGGGCGCTGAAGCCGGGCGGATTCGTGGAAGTGAAGACGGACAATGACGCGCTGTACGATTTTACACTTGAAGAGATAGAGGCTGCGGGCTATCAGATCACAGAGCAGACCAGAGATCTGCACAGCAGCAGCTTCGAGTCGAAGAACACGACTACCGAATACGAAGACAAATTCAGCGGACGCGGAAAGAATATAAATTACGTGAAGTTCACGGTCTGAGCGGATCGACCGGATGGATCGCGTGACCGCGATGTCAGAACATAAAAAACGAACAATAAAACGGGAGTGCATTTAAAGTATGCATTCCCGTTTTTTCGCGTGTTGCCGGTACGGCCGATTTCACAGATCCTTGACCATGCATGCGTGGAGAATTCTCGTCATGCGTGTCAGCGAGTGTCAGCGATCCCGGTCGTTCATGCGCTGACCGCATATGGCATCAGCGTGATACCCGTCGACTAAAGGATGTCGATCGTCTCTCCCGCGAGAGCCTTGTTCATGCTGCGGACTGCGCAGAACTTTCCGCACATGCTGCATGTATCGCTGTGATCCTCCTCAGGGCTTCTGCTGTCACGGATGGCTTTTGCAGTCACGGGATCCAGAGCACATTCGAACTGCGCATCCCAGTCGAGATTCCTTCTGGCGTCCCCCATCCTGTCATCTATATCCCTTGCTCCCGGAATCCCCTTTGCGATATCAGCAGCATGGGCAGCTATCTTTGAAGCGATGATCCCCTGCTTTACATCGTCGACATTCGGCAGAGCCAGGTGTTCAGCCGGTGTCACGTAGCACAGGAAAGCTGCGCCGTGCATCGCAGCAACAGCGCCGCCTATAGCAGCGGTGATGTGGTCGTAGCCCATGGCGATGTCAGTAACGAGAGGTCCGAGCACATAGAACGGAGCACCCATGCAGAGCGTTTCCTGGACCTTCATGTTTGCAGCGATCTGATCGAGAGGCACATGTCCCGGACCTTCGACCATTACCTGGACGTTGTGATCCCATGCGCGCTTTGTCAGTTCTCCGAGCCTTACGAGCTCCTCGATCTGACACACGTCAGTGGCGTCTGCGAGACATCCCGGACGGCATGCGTCTCCGAGCGAGATAGTGACATCGTGCTTTTCGCATATATCGAGTATCTCATCGTAATATTCGTAGAACGGATTCTCCTCGCCGGTCATGCTCATCCATGCGAAGACAAGACTTCCTCCTCTGCTGACGATATTCGTCTTTCTCTTGTGTTTCTTGATCTGATCGATCGTTTTTCTCGTGATACCGCAGTGGAGCGTGACGAAATCGACTCCGTCCTCAGCGTGCAGACGGATCACATCGATGAAGTCCTTTGCGGTGAGAGTCGCGAGGTCGCGCTGATAGTGTATGACGCTGTCGTATACCGGTACCGTACCGATGATGACCGGACACTCGGCAGTCAGCTTCTGTCTGAACGGCTGTGTGTTGCCGTGGCTCGAAAGATCCATGATCGATTCTGCGCCCATCTCTACGGCGTGCATCACCTTCTGCATCTCCAGATCGTAATCCTTGCAGTCTCTCGAAACCCCGAGATTCACGTTTATCTTGGTTCGCAGCATGCTGCCGATACCCTCCGGATCGAGGCATTTGTGAGCCTTGTTGGCGCATATCGCCACCTTGCCCTCGGCAACCAGCTTCTGCAGCTTTTCAGCCGGCATGTTTTCCTTCTCGGCAACAGTCATCAGTTCAGGTGTGAATATCCCTTTTCTTGCAGCGTCCATCTGTGTTGTGTAATTCATTGTATCCTCCTTGTTTCTTCGTGGATATAGAAAAAAGTGCATGCACCTGAGGTACATACACTTCTGTAATAAGCATATTCCATATGTGATACATAATGTAAAACATATATCAATATTTTTCCTACGTTGGCATTATCCACATCAGGTTCATGGGTCGGAACTCTGGTTCCCTCTCAGCCTGTTACACAAGCTCCCCGTTATTTAGTTCACGCATTTATTATAGTCGTATCGTCACGCTTGTCAAGAGGTAAAATGTCTGCGGCACTATAACCCCTGTATATAGTTTCGCGGATCGTCAGGCTCGCTGCCATTGCGTATCTCGAAATGAAGATGGTCGTCTTCTTCGAATTCAAAAAGCGAAGTCCGGCCGATCCGGCCGATAGTGTCGCCCTTCGAGACTATCTCCCCGAGCTCGATCAGATCATTTTTAGCCAGATTGCCGTATACGGAAATGATACCGTTTCCGTGATTTATTTCAACTGTGATACCCAGCCTGTCATCTTCGTCTATGCGCGTCACTGTTCCGGATGCGCATGCACTGACGGTCGTTCCGGATGGAGCTGCGATATCGATGCCGCTGTGAGTCATGTACTGATCGAGAGTTTTGTGATATACAGGCATATCCATGGAATAATCCATGATGATATCGCCGGTAACGGGAACAATAAATGATGATCCGTCTGTTTCCCCGCTGTTTTCCGAAGTGTCTCTGCTGTCTACTATGTTCTGCGATGCTTCTGTGCTTTCGTCGACAGCCTTTTCCTTGACGACGTCTGCGGCTTTTTCCGACTGCATATTGTCGTGAACTTTGTCGATGCTGGCTTTCACGACAAAAATAGAAACTATCGCCATAAGACAAAAGCATAACACCAGAGCGGCAGCAGGTCTGTCTTTTTGTTTTTTATCCTGTCTCATGTATACCTTACCTCCTGTATTTTTTAGTATCGACAGATACAGGAAAATTAATACTGCTAAAAACAAGTAATTGTGCTATAATTGTATACAGTTTTGGCTGCGCTCGATGCGAGGCGAAACTTAAAACTACGATAAACAAGAGGTGATAAAATTATGGCGGAATATCATTTAGCCAGACAGAACGGAAGAAACATACCACAGGAAGACAAGATCTTCGGAATAAGCAACAGAGCGAAAAAGATGATAGCTGAAGAGGGTGCGGATAAAGTCATCAACGCGACTATAGGTTCGCTGCTCGACGATGACGGCAGACTTATCGTGCTTTCATCAGTCGATAAAGTGTTCAGAGAGCTCGATCCTCAGGATTATGCGGATTATGCTCCGATAGGCGGGACACCTGCATTCAGAGAAGCTGTAAAGAAGGCAGCTTTCGGATCATATGAGCCAAAGGGATTTACGGAAGCGGTAGCTACTCCCGGCGGTACAGGCACGCTCAGAAACGTGATAGCTAATTATTCCGAACCCGGAGATAAAATCATCACCTCAGACTGGCACTGGGCGCCATACAATACTATCGCGGGCGAGATAGGCAGAAGCGTTGCGACATTCGAGCTTTTTACAGCGGACAGGAAGTTCAACTGGGAATCGTTCAGGGAAACTGTGAACGGGCTTCTGGAAAGCCAGCAGAGCCTCGTCGTGATACTGAACACGCCGGCGCACAATCCTACTGGATATTCGCTGACGCTCGAGGACTGGGACAACGTGGTCAGAGTACTCACAGAAGCGGCAGAGACGGGAAAAGCGATAGCGCTGGTAGTGGATGCCGCATATATAGATTTCGCAGGAGACGAGGAAGAATACAGAAGATTCCTGCCGAAGCTCGAGGAGCTTCCTGCAAACGTGCTTCCGATCATAGCGTACAGCCTTTCCAAGACATATACGCTTTACGGAACGAGATGCGGCGCGATGATCTGCATGGCGAAGACGAAAGAGATCGCGGATGAATTCAGGCGTGTGTGCGAATATTCGTCGAGAGGATCATGGTCGAACAGCGCCAGAGTGGGTCAGGTGATACTTTCGAAGATATATGCCGACAAGGAGCTGCTCAGGAAGGTCGACGAGGAGCGCGCATACTACAGAGATATGCTGCTCGCAAGAGGCAGAGCTTTCGAGGAAGAGGCGGAAAAGGCCGGCCTGGAGACTGTTCCTTTCGATGCGGGATTCTTCGTGTCGATACCGTGCGACGATCCTGATGCGATCAGCGCAGAGCTGGAAAAGCAGGGGCTGTTCATAGTTCCTCTTGCAAAGGGCCTCAGAGTTTCGGTCGCTTCGGTTTCAGAAGAGAAGTGCAGGAAGATACCTGCGATGATCAAAGCGGCAATGGACGAAAAATAAGGTGTCCGGCAGACCTGCAGATGTATACGGGCGTCATGTGCCGATAGAGTGAATGATAAAGGCAGTCGTGAACTTTGACAGATGCGGCTGTCTTTTTTGCTGCAAAAAATTTTCATTTGTACGGTGGCTGACGGGAAGTTTTTTTGATTTGCGATGTAATTGTAAAAAATATGTTGACGACTGTTTTAGCGGAAGATATAATGCCGCCATCGACGGTTAGTTAATGTTAATTAACCGCATGGAAAAACGATTACACTTTTTTGGTATAGTGAAAACGAGGAGGTTTAATTAATGGGAGCAACAAGAAAATGGCTGCTGGGTGCAGTTTTAGGACTTGTGATGGTGCTGGGACTGATGCCGTCTGCGGCATTTGCAGGAGAAGGAGACGTGGAGATAAACGAAACGAATTTCCCGGACTCTGTATTCAGAACTTACATAGAGAAGAACTGCGATAAGGATGGAGATAAAGCTCTGAGCGAAAGCAGAAGCAAAAGCTGAAAACGCTGCGAATACAGGCGATGAGAGCAACATCGCATTGTGGATCGCATTACTGCTCGCGAGCGGTGCGGCAGCAGGCGCAGTAGCTGTAAGAAAAAGAAAACTTTCTGTGAAATAATTAAATAAGTATGAAGGATGAGGCGGTCGTGCTGATGTAAAACATTGGCGCACCGTCTTTTTCTTTAGGTGCAAAGCTGAGACTGGGGGTTTGCGGAAAATAAAGGAAATATATATTGACATTATTTTACAAAAATGATATATTTTTCACGTAAACATACTGCCTGTCCGGGCAGCAGAAAGAGGTATTGCTGAATAGATTTTTTATTCCAAGGGAGGAGAGTATTATGAACGGCAGCAATTTTGACAGGGAGATATCATTCGATATAGTTGAGCACTTAGGCGTGATAACGACGTATTCGACGGGGTGGAACAAGGAACTCAATCTCGTCAGCTGGAACGGCGCAGCTCCGAAGTATGACATAAGGGAGTGGTCGCCGGATCATGCACATATGTCGAGGGGAGTCACGCTGCATGAAAAAGAGATGAGAACGATCCTGGATCTGATCAGAAACAGGAATCGAAAAAGCAGATATGACAGCAGAGGGGCCGGAAGCAGCAGTGTGAGCCGGCCGGGCGTACCGGACGGTGAAACGCAGCGCAGAAGGGAAGAGCGTGATGACGGTGTGAGCACCGGTCAGAGAGCATGCGCTGCAAAGGCGTGCTCCGAAACTGCCGGTGGTGGTGATGCGGCAGATCGAGAAGAAGGCCACGGCGCAGCGTTCATGGGTACATGCGATGATCACGGATGTATTTCGTGCGCTGATGATACAGAGCCTGTGGAGACCGTATGCGGGATAGATGAAGCAGGGTACGAGGAAGATGGGATGAACAGCGTCTTCTGATATGCCGGCGGCGGCAGTTTTATGCTGCCCGCCCGGCTTTGCCTGGTGCCGGATACGGCAGTGGAGCTCCTGTGTGCAGTCTGTGGCGGCAATACTGAACCGCATGTGGTTTTTACTCTGTGCATATGATATACTGAATATATTTCATCCATATGAAAAAACAAGAGAAAGGGTAACATATATGAAAATAAGGTTACGCATAAATCCCGGGGACAGTTTCCGGGAACTCACGAGAGAAGAGCCATTTGCGCTGAGAGAGCTGGCAGGTGAATTCAGGAATGAACTGTCGGCTACGGTGATGCTGGCGCTGGTCAACGGAAAGTATGAAGAACTGACTTATGAAATAACTGACGATGCAGATATAACTTTTCTTGATATAAGAGATCACAGCGCGTTCATCGCGTATCAGAACAGTCTTTGTCTCATATATCTCAAGGCGGTGCATGACGTCATGGGAAACAATGCTGCTGTAAAGATAGAAAACTCGCTCAACAAGAGCCTTTACACGGAGATCGAGGCAGAGACCCCTCTGAACGATGAACAGCTGCGTGCGGTGGAATACCGCATGAAGGAGATCGCTGAAGAGGATATCCCTATCGTGCGAGAAGTCTATAGGCGCGATGAGGCGGTCGGCATATGGGAAGAGTACAACTGCATGGAAAAAGCCAGACTGCTGGAGGAAACTAAAAGTATCGTGAACGCCAAGTTTTACAGCATAGACGGATACAGGAATTTTTTCTATGGCCTGATGGCTCCGTCTACGGGATATATCGGGCGTTTCCAGCTGATGAAATACAGAGACGGAGTGCTTCTGAGATTTCCTCAGCCGTCGGCTCCGGATCGTCTGCCGGGATACATAGATGACAAACAGATATATGCGGCTTTTGAAGAGGAGAAAGAGTGGCACAGACTGCTTGGCGTGTCATATCTGCCGGATCTGAACGACAAGATACGTGCAGGCGACGCCAAGAAGTTCATACTGCTTTCTGAAGCTTTGCATGAAAAGAAGGTCGCCGAGATCGCGGACTGCATCACCAGACGTAACAAACGACTGATACTGATCGCGGGGCCGTCTTCATCGGGCAAGACGACGTTTGCGAAACGCCTGTGCGTGCAGCTGATGGTAAACGGTCTGCAGCCTCTTTACATGGGACTGGATGACTACTACAAAGAAAGATGTGACTCTCCGGTGGACGAGGACGGAAATTATAATTTCGAGAATCTCGAGGCGCTGGATATCGATCTTTTCAACGATAATATGAACAGACTCCTGGCGGGAGAGGCTGTGGATCTGCCGGAGTTCGACTTTACAAAGGGACAGAAGGTCTTCGGCAAGAGGATAACGACGCTCCAGCCTGATCAGCCTATAATCATAGAGGGCATACACGGTCTGAATGAACGGCTGACCGAGAGGATCGACGAAAGCCAGAAATTCCGCATATATATAAGCCCGTTCACGCAGCTCAACATCGACAGGCACAACAGAGTGACGACTACGGATGCCAGGATGATAAGACGTATCGTGAGGGATTATGAATTCCGCGGGAGCTCTGCTGCGGAGACAATCGCGCTGTGGCCGAAGGTGAGAGCGGGAGAGGATCGGAACATATTCCCTTACAATGACAGGGCAGATGTGATGTTCAATTCGGCGCTCACATATGAGCTTTCTGTACTGAGAAAGTACGTAGAACCTATTCTGGAAGAAGTGGATGAGCACAGCTCGGAATATGCCGAGGCAGTGCGCCTGCTGAAATTTATCAGGTTCTTTGACAGCATAGAGGATGACAAGGTGATACCGAACAACTCTATAATAAGAGAGTTCATCGGAGGAAGTGTATTCGTAGAGTAGCTTTGCCGTGAGGGCAGATGTGCGGAATGCAGAGCGTCTGCCTGCCGGAAGTTTTGGTAAATCAGTAAAAAAGGAGTTAACAATGATTGCAGTAATAGGTTGTGCAAAAGAAACTGTCAATGTAAAGATGAGTATGCCTATGGACGAGGGCGAAAGAGCGCTCATGGGCATAGAAGAGCCGAAGACTGAAGCGGATATCAAGGATGATGAGATCGCTGTAAAAGACAGCGGCTGTGGAGTGAATATCGCAAAGCAGCTCGCGGCGCTCGGATATGAGACGGAGTTCATTTCTGTGGTAGGTGATGATACGCTGGGAGCGGCAGTGAAGGCGGGCCTGGATGATGCAGGTGTAAAGCGCGGAGGCGTCGATGCGATGCCGGGAAGCACTGCTGTAGACGTGCATTTTCTGAATGTGCTGGGTGAGATCGTGATGTTCAATAAGAATCTGGAGGCGGTGAAAAAAATAACACCGGACTTCGTACGATCAAAAGCGGATATACTGGATAGAGCTGATTATATAGTTGTAGACGGAAGCATACCTCAGGAGACGATAGAATACATAGCCGGAGAATACGGTCCGCGTGACAATGTCAAGATCTTCTTCGATCCGGCGAGCGTTTCAGGCGGATATAAAGCGGCAGATATACTGGAGCATTTCCATTGCGTGCTGCCGGGCAGGATGGAAGCCGAGGCCATGACCGGAAAGACTGTTCTCGGTGAAGAACAGTTGCGGGAGGCGGGTCTGTTCTTTGAAGAATCAGGTATAGACAGATGCGTGATAACTATCAAAGGCGGCGGCATGTATTACAGAGAAGGCGAGTCTGAAGGGATACTCAGACCGGAAAAACTGTTCCCGTTCGGGAGCACTTCGGGAGCGGGAGATGTGGTATCGGCAGCAGTGATAGCAGGTACGATAGAAGGGAAGGATATGGAGACTGTTGCTAAGGAGGCAATGGCAAAAGCGGCGGCGTTCCTGTCCGAGCTTGGTCTTAAAGCTGTGGAGGACTGATCTGCGCAGCAGCGGTGAGGAGATTTGCAAATGATAACGTACGGACATGAAATACCTGTAAAGGAATACAATTCGATCAGAGAGTCGGTAGGATGGAAAGTGCTGAGGGAGGAGCAGGCTCAGAAAGGCCTCGACAGATCAGAGTTCCTGATAGCGGCTTACGATGGTGAAAAGGCGGTGGCGTCTGCGAGAGTCGTTGGCGACGGCGGATACATGCATCTTATCGCTGACGTGATGGTGCGACCTGAATATCAGGGGAGAGGCATAGGCGCTGAGATGCTGAAGGCGATAAGCGGCTGGTTTGAGGACCTCGCGTCTGACGGCAGATGTATACTGATAAACCTTATGGCGACGAAGGGGAATGAGCCGTTTTATGAAAAGTTCGGATTTGTGACGCGCCCTAACGACAGCATGGGAGCGGGAATGGTCCGGTGGATAAACGGGTGATCCATGTCGAAAGCTTTGTGGTTTCATGACTGTCGATCTTTAGCTCGGCTGGTACGGCGCTGTGCAGACATGATGACACGGCGGTATGATTTCGACAGATGCTGATTTATATGAACGGTTACGGGACGGATGTGCCGGCAAACGTGTTTTGCCGGTGCAGCGTCCCGTTTTTGCGCTGTGAGAGGGCGGCGGCCGGCTGTGGTTTCCTGTTCGATCCGCAGATACAGCGTGCGGTATCCCGGTGAAAACGCATCTCCGGACAATGCTTTAAACAGGTCTACGGGTTTGATAAAGCAGGAGCTGGAACGACAAAATAAGGCTGTGCAAAAAATTTTTTTAAAAAAATAATTTCTGTTTGAAAACGGCCTGAAAACTTTGTCCGGACGAAAAAGAAACACGGTATGACGTGTACGAGATGCGTGACTTATAAGCGTTGAAAATACAAGATTTTGCATAGCAAAAAAACACAAAAAACTTTCCTGAAAACTATTGCATAAATCAGGATAATGTTATATACTACAAAGGCTTGTGTAAGGCGATGAGGTGGGAAGTTACCTTGCTATAGGAGAATTTCCACTGAGAATTGTCCCCACGAAGATGGGGGCGGAGGGATTCGCTGATTTTTTGTTTTGTGTAAAACATAGGAAACACACGAAACCGTGTACGACGCAGGCGAAACCACTGTACACGCTCTGCGAACCGCCGGAACTTGCGGTTTTGAGTGCGGTTCGGAAGCAGAAAAATCAAGCTTAAAGAACCCCTTGTACGAGCATAGCGAAAACAGTACAAAAAATTTAGGAGGAAAGAAATGAGCGAATTACAGAAAATCAGAATCAAGCTTAAGGCTTATGATCACGCGCTTCTTGATCAGTCGGCAGCAAAGATCGTTGAGACTGCAAAGAAGACAGGTGCCGAAGTTTCAGGTCCTATCCCGCTTCCTACAGAGAAGGAAGTAGTTACGATCCTGAGAGCGGTCCATAAGTACAAGGATTCAAGAGAACAGTTCGAACAGAGAACTCACAAGAGACTGATCGACATCACAAGTGCGACAGCAAAGACTACAGATGCACTCACTAAGCTGGATCTGCCGTCAGGTGTCGACATCGAGATCAAGCTCTAACAGAAGAGCGGCAAAATCAAAAGCGAAGGGAACTCCCTTAGTATGACCGCAGAGCGGTCCGCTGTAAGAAACATTGTGCCGGTCGCCTGGGAAGGCGATGCGGACAAGAAGGAGGAAGAATAAACCATGAAAACAATTTTAGGCAAAAAGATGGGCATGACGCAGATCTTTACTGAGCATGGCGCGGTAGTACCTGTAACAGTTGTTGAAGCAGGTCCTATGACGGTTACACAGATCAAAACTGTTGAAACTGACGGATATGACGCAGTGCAGTTCGGTTTTGAAGATGCAAAGCCTCAGAGAGTGAACAAGCCGATGACTGGACATTTCGAAAAAGGCGGAGTGGCACCTAAGAAGCATCTGGCAGAGTTCAGACCTGAAGAGGGTGAAACTTATGAAGTCGGACAGCAGATCACAGTTGCAGACTTCGAAGTAGGCAAGAAGCTGGACGTGACAGGCACTTCAAAGGGTAAAGGTACTCAGGGTAACATCAAGAGACACGGACACCACAGAGGACCTATGAGCCACGGTTCAAAGCACAAGAGACTCGCAGGCGCGCTCGCTGCAGGTACTTACCCTTCAAGAGTCTTCAAGGGTAACGCAGGTCCGGGAAGAATGGGCCGTGAGACAGTTACTGTTCAGAACGTTGAACTGGTAAAAGTTATAGAAGAGAAGAACCTTATGCTGATAAAGGGTGCAGTTCCGGGAAATAAAGGCGGACTCGTTCGCATCCAGTATGCAGTAAAGGGTCAGGACAAATAGATGACTTCAGGAAGGAGGAAGTAAAATGTCAAAAGTGACAATGCTTAACATGGCAGGCCAGGAAGCCGGAGAACTCGAATTAAAAGATGAGATATTCGGTATCGAGCCAAACCAGAATGCAGTGCATGCAGTGATAAAAAACATTTTAGCTAACAGAAGACAGGGAACACAGTCTGCAAAGACCAGAGCTGAAGTCAGAGGAGGAGGCAGAAAACCTTTCAGACAGAAGGGAACAGGCCGCCACAGACAGGGAAGCTCAACGGACCCTTCACAGGTAGGAGGAGGTGTGGTATTCGCACCGAAGCCAAGGAGCTACAGATACACATTACCTAAGAAGCTCAGAAGACTGGCAATGCTGTCAGCGCTTTCTTCAAAAGCTGCAGAAAAAGAACTGATCGTTATCGACGAGATCAAGTTCGAGCAGCCTAAGACAAAAGAAATGGTAAAGATGCTTGAAAACATCAAAGCTGAAAAGAAAGCACTTATAGTAATGGCTGAGAAGGATGAAAACACTGTAAGATCCGCAGCCAACATCCCGGGAGTAAGAACAGCTCTGGTTACGACAATGAACGTATATGACATCATCAATCATACAAACTTCATCGTAACGAAAGAAGCTGTGAAGAAGATTGAGGAGGTGTACTCATAATGAAAACGCCTTACGATGTAATAATCAAGCCTGTTATTTCAGAAAAGAGTATGGAAGACGCACAGGTTAAGAAATACACATTCAAGGTTGCAACAGATGCAAACAAGACAGAAGTGAAGAAAGCAGTTGAAGAGATCTTCGGTGTGGAAGTTGCAAAAGTAAACATCATGAACGTTGTAGGAAAAGAAAAGAGAATGGGAAGATACGTTGGTATGACTGCCGCTAGCAAGAAGGCAATCGTAACCCTTACAGACAGCAGTAAGGAAATCGAATTCTTCCAGAGTCTGTAATACAGGAGGTAGATATAAATGGGAATCAAGAAATATAATCCGACCACTCCTGGTTTAAGAGGAATGACGGTTTCCACTTTCGAGGAAATCACTTGCACGACACCGGAAAAATCGCTTACAGTGACTCTCAAAAAGCATGCCGGAAGAAATGTAAGAGGTAAGATCACTGTAAGACACAGAGGCGGCGGATACAGACCTAAGTACAGAATAATCGACTTTAAGAGAAACAAAGACGGCATACCTGGTACGGTTGCCACTATTGAATACGACCCTAACAGATCGGCAAACATCGCTCTGATAAACTACGCAGACGGTGAAAAGAGATACATCATCGCACCTAACAAACTGACTGTAGGAACAGTTATCGAGTCAGGCGCAGATGCTGATATCAAGATCGGAAACGCACTTCCGCTTGCAAACATTCCTGTAGGTACTGTTATCCACAACGTGGAACTCAAGCCTGGAAAAGGCGGACAGATGGTAAGATCCGCAGGAAACGGCGCACAGCTCATGGCTAAGGAAGGAAACTTCGCACAGGTGAGACTGCCGTCCGGAGAAGTTAGAAAAGTAAGGATCGAGTGCAGAGCTACGATCGGAGAAGTTGGAAACATCGATCACCAGAACATCCAGATCGGTAAAGCAGGAAGAAAGAGACACATGGGTATCAGACCTACAGTAAGAGGTTCCGTAATGAACCCTAACGATCACCCTCACGGCGGTGGTGAAGGTAAGGCAGGAATCGGTAGAGTCAGCCCTGTTACACCTTGGGGTAAACCTGCACTTGGATATAAGACAAGAAAGAAAAAGAAAGATTCTAACAAATATATCGTAAAGGGTAGAAAAGAAAAATAAAAGGAAGGAGCAGAAATAATGGGCAGATCACTTAAAAAGGGTCCTTTCGTAAACGCTAAGCTGCTCAAAGCCATCGAAGAGATGAACGCGGCTAACGAAAAGAAAGTAATCAAAACATGGTCAAGACCATCAACAATATTCCCGCAGATGGTGGGACACACTATCGCAGTGCACGATGGAAGAAAACATGTTCCTGTATATATTACAGAAGACATGGTAGGTCACAGACTGGGAGAATTTGCTCCTACGAGAACCTACAGAGGTCACGCAGCTGACAAGAAGACAAACTAAGAAAGGGAGATAATTAAAAATGGAAGCAAAAGCAATTGCAAAATATGTAAGAATGTCTCCTATCAAACTTAAGCCAGTTACTGATCTGGTAAGAGGTAAAGATTTAAACGAGGCATTGAACATTTTAAAGTTCACTCCTGGCAAGGGAGCAGAAATAGTAGAAAAGGTTGTTAAGTCTGCTGCTGCCAATGCAGACGTAAAAGAGATGAATACTGACAATCTTTATGTCGCTGAAGTTTACGCTAACCAGGGACCGACTATGAAAAGATGGAGAGCTGGATCACAGGGTAGAGCATCGATAATCTTAAAGAGAAGCAGCCATGTGGGCGTTACTCTG
This sequence comes from Brotomerdimonas butyrica, assembly GCF_025567305.1. NCBI lineage: Bacteria > Bacillati > Bacillota > Clostridia > Eubacteriales > Brotomerdimonas > Brotomerdimonas butyrica. The sequence goes on along the minus strand of NZ_JAOQJP010000002.1, from coordinate 154,855 downwards.
AAGGAAAAGAATTAAGGATAGGAGGTTTCATTAGATGGGTCAGAAAGTAAGTCCTCATGGACTGAGAGTAGGCGTAATAAAAGATTGGGATTCAAAATGGTATGCAGATAAAAACAAATTCGCTGACTATCTCGTAGAAGACAACAAGGTGAGAGAATTTGTAAAGAAAAAGCTGTATTCTGCAGGAGTTTCCAAGGTTTTACTTGAAAGAGCAGCAGAGAACAAGCTTAAAGTGATCGTACTGACAGCTAAGCCTGGTATGGTTATCGGCAGATCAGGAACAGGAATCGACGAGCTCAAGGCAGAACTCGAAAAGATGACTGGCAAGACGATCATCATAGATATCAAAGAAGTAAGAAGAGCAGAACTTGACGCACAGCTCACAGCTGAAAGCATCGCACAGGCTCTCGAAAGAAGAGTTTCATTCAGAAGAGCTATGAAACAGGCTATCGGCAGAACGATGAAAGCCGGCGCAAAGGGTATCAAGGTGCTTGCATCAGGAAGACTCGGCGGAGCTGAAATCGCAAGATCAGAAAAGTACAGCGAAGGTAACGTACCTCTTCACACACTCAGAGCTGATATCGACTATGGATTCGCAGAAGCTGATACGACTTACGGCAAACTGGGCGTTAAAGTCTGGATAAACCATGGCGAGATCCTCGACAAAGGTCTCAAGAACCCTGTTCCTGAAGAAAAGGAAGGCAGAAGAGACGGCAAGAAGAAGGGTGACAGAAGACCGAGAAGAGACGGAGACAGAAGACCGAGAAGAGACGACAGAAGAGACAGGAACGAAATACCTAAGGCAGTAAACCAGAGAGTGAGAAAGCCTAAGGCAGAACCTGTTCAGGAAGCACAAGTTGAAGAAGCACAGACTACTGCAGAAGCACCTGCTGAAGCAGCAGCTGAAGAATAGACGATAGTGAAAGGAGGACAGCGTCATGTTAATGCCAAAGCGCGTTAAACGCAGAAGAGTCCACAGAGGCAGAATGAAAGGTAAGGCTACAAAAGGCAACACTGTGACATACGGTGATTATGGTCTTACTGCAACAGAATGTGGATGGATAACTTCAAACCAGATTGAAGCAGCCAGAATAGCTATGACCAGATCTGTTAAGAGAGGTGGTAAGGTTTATATCAAAATCTTCCCTCACAAGCCGGTAACTAAGAAACCTGCTGAAGTACGAATGGGTTCCGGTAAAGGTGCTCCTGAGTACTGGGTAGCAGTAGTAAAACCGGGCAGAGTAATGTTTGAGATAGAAGGTGTTACAGAAGCCCAGGCAAGAGAAGCGATGAGACTTGCGGCTCACAAATTGCCAGTCAAGTGTAAATTTGCCATCAGTGAAAAGATCGCAGAAAAGGGTGGTGAAGCATAATGGAATTAAAGAAAATGAGAGAAATGTCAGAAGCAGAACTGAATGCGGAATTACTGAAGATGAAAAAAGATCTTTTCAACCTCAGATTCCAGCACGTTACAGGACAGCTTGAAAACCCTATAAAGATGCGTGAGACAAAGAGAGATATCGCAAGGGTTAAAACCATTATAAGAGAAAAAGAACTCGCAAAGGTTCAAGGCTAACGGAAAGGAGGATGTATTATGGCAGTTGAAAGAAACAGAAGAAAGACAAGAGTCGGCATAGTTGTAAGCGACAAAATGGATAAGACAATTGTCGTAGCAGTTGAAGACTTCGTAAGACATTCCCTTTACGGAAAGGCTGTAAAGAGAACTAAGAAGATCAAGGCTCACGACGAAAACAATGAATGCCAGATCGGCGATAAAGTTAGAATTATGGAAACAAGACCTCTCTCAAAAGACAAGAGATGGAGACTTGTGAATGTTGTTGAGAAAGTTAAGTAAGGAGGCGCCTAACAATGATTCAGACTGAAACAAGATTAAAGGTTGCTGACAACTCCGGAGCTAAAGAACTTTTATGCATACGTATACTGGGAGGCACAAGCCGTCAGTATGCAAACATCGGCGATGTTATCGTTTGTGCGGTAAAAGATGCAGCGCCTGGCGGAGTAGTAAAAAAAGGTGATGTAGTCAGAGCCGTTGTTGTAAGAACGAAGCATGGTGCCAGAAGAGCAGACGGCAGCTATGTAAAGTTTGACCAGAATGCAGCAGTAGTTATTAAGGATGATTTACAACCGGTTGGAACCCGTATCTTCGGACCTGTAGCAAGAGAACTGAGAGATAAGGGATTCATGAAGATAGTGTCCCTGGCACCGGAAGTATTATAGGAGGTGTACGAGATGCGAATTAAGAAAGATGACACAGTAATAGTACTTGCCGGAAAAGACAAAGGAAAAACCGGAAAAGTATTAAAGGCTTTCCCTAAGAAGGGCAGAGTTATAGTAGAAGGTGTTAACGTTCAGACAAAACATCAGAAGCAGACTCAGAAGGAAGCTGCTGAGATCAAGCATCAGGAAGGTCCTATCGATGTTTCTAACGTTATGTACTATGACACAAAGGCAAAACAGCCGAGCAGAATCGGTTACAAAGTAGAAGACGGCAAGAAGGTCAGAGTAGCTAAGAAGACCGGCGCCGTAATAGACTAGGAAAGGAGGAGACGGTTTTGGCAAGATTAAGAGAATCTTATAAAAAAGACGTGTTCCCTGCACTGATGGAACAGTTCAAATATGACAATGTGATGCAGGTACCTAAGCTTGAAAAGGTCACTATCAACATGGGACTTGGCGAAGCAAAGGAAAACGCTAAGATACTGGAAAGCGCAGTTGAGGAAATCGGCCTGATCGCTGGACAGAGACCTGTCGTTACAAGAGCAAGAAAATCAATCGCAAACTTCAAAGTTAGACAGGGCATGCCTGTTGGAGCCAAGGTAACTTTAAGAGGCGATAACATGTACGAATTTATCGATAAGCTTTTCAACATCGCTCTTCCGAGAGTAAGAGACTTCAAGGGCGTGAGCAAGAACTCGTTTGACGGTAGAGGAAACTACTCGATGGGTATCAAGGAACAGCTCATATTCCCTGAAATCAACTACGACAAGGTTGACACGATCAAGGGCATGAACATCGTATTCACTACAACGGCTAACACTGACGAAGAAGCAGCAGCACTGCTCGCAGGACTTGGTCTGCCGTTTGAGAAATAAGAAATTATAATTTACAGCAGTGTCTGAGCCGGCAGATTTCAAGGAGATCTGCTGAGCCACACTCGAAATTATAAAGGAGGAAGAAATGGCAAAAACTTCATTAAAAGTGAAGCAGCAGAGAAAACCTAAGTTTTCTACACGTGCATATACAAGATGCAGAATATGCGGAAGACCTCATTCAGTACTGAGAAAGTATGGAATTTGCCGTATCTGCTTCAGAGAGCTTGCTTACAAAGGTGAAATCCCTGGCGTAAAGAAAGCTTCATGGTAGGATATACCATCTAGTGCGTGATATATAAATCAAGTTAAAACTACTATCCATCAAGCGGGACTGCATTCATGCGAAAGCTTCGGGTGCAAGCCGAACTAATGGAGGAAGGAGAACAAGACACAATGACAATGACAGATCCTATTGCAGATATGCTGACAAGAATCAGAAATGCAAATACTGCAGGTCATAAGACAGTTGATATCCCTGCTTCAAAGATGAAAAAATCGATCGCAGGGATCCTTAAGGAAGAGGGCTATATCGAAGATTTCAAAGTAACAGATGACAACAAGCAGGGCGTTATCACAGTTACTATGAAGTATGGTCCTGATAAAGAAAGAGTAATAAGCGGAATCAGAAAGATTTCAAAGCCGGGTCTCAAGTCATATGCTAAGGCTAATGAAATTCCAAGAGTTTTAGGCGGACTGGGAATCGCAGTTATCTCCACATCAAAGGGAGTAATCAGCGACAAGGAAGCAAGAAAGCTCGGAATCGGCGGCGAAGTAATTTGTTATGTATGGTAGGAGGATATAAAAATGTCAAGAATAGGTAAAAAACCGATCGCTCTTCCTGCCGGTGTTGAGGTCAAAGTTGGCGACAAGAACGTCGTAACAGTAAAAGGCCCTAAAGGCGAATTGCAGGAAAAGCTCAGCAGCTTATTAAATATAGAAGTAAAAGACAACGTGGTAACTGTATCGAGAGATGGTGACGATGCTGCAAAGAGAGCACAGCACGGTCTCGCAAGAACACTTATAAACAACATGGTTGTCGGTGTTACTGAAGGTTACGAAAAGAAGCTTCAGCTGGTAGGCGTTGGTTACAAGGCAGAGAAAAAAGGCAGCAAGCTGGTTATGAACCTCGGATATTCACATCCTGTAGAGATGGAAGATCCGGATGGAATAACTACAGAGACACCTGACGCTACAACAGTTGTTGTTAAAGGTATAGACAAGGCATTGGTCGGCAATTATGCTGCGAATATCAGATCGTGGAGAATACCTGAACCTTACAAGGCTAAGGGTATCAGATACGAAGGTGAATATATCCGCAGAAAAGAAGGTAAGACCGGGGCTTCATCATAAAGAAAGGAGTAAAATAAAATGGCTAAAGAAAGCAGAAATGATAAGCGTGTCGCCAGACATCAGAGAATTAGAAAAAACGTTTATGGAACTCCTGAGAAGCCTAGACTTTGCGTTTTCAGAAGTAGTAAGAATATTTCCGTTCAGGTTATCGACGATGTAAACGGAGTTACACTTGCTTCAGCTTCGACTGTAGACAAGGAATTAAAGTCACAGATCGCATATGGCGGTAACAAAGAAGCTGCCAAGGCAGTGGGAGAAGCTATTGCTAAGAGAGCACTTGCAAAAGGTATCGAAGAAGTTACCTTTGACAGAGGCGGATTCCTTTATCACGGAAGAGTTAAGGAACTTGCTGACGGCGCTCGTGAAGCAGGTTTGAAATTCTAACAGGAGGTAAGTTGAATGCGTAATACTATAGATGTATCAAAGCTTGACTTAAACGAAACTATTGTAAGCATTAGACGTGTTGCCAAGACCGTTAAGGGCGGAAGAAACATGAGATTCAGTGTTACAGTAGTTGTCGGTGACGGGGATGGACATGTAGGTGTCGGCCTCGGCAAGGCTCAGGAAATTCCTGAAGCTGTAAGAAAAGCTACAGAAGATGCTAAGAAAAATATAATAACTGTTCCGACTGTAGGAACAACGATCCCTCACAGAAATCTGGGCGTGTTCGGCGCAGGAAGAGTTCTTCTTATGCCGGCTGCACAGGGTACTGGAGTTATCGCCGGTTCATCAGTTCGTACTGTACTGGAAGCTGCAGGTATCAAGGATATCAGAGCTAAGTCCATCGGATCGAACAACACTGGTAACATGGCGTACGCAACTATCGAAGGTCTCAGGAACCTTACAACTGTAGAAGAAGTTGCAAGAAAAAGAGGGAAGACGAAGGAAGAAATCTTAGGATAAGGAGGAAGAAACAATGGCAAAGATGATAAAAGTCACATTGACAAAAAGTGTTATTGGCGCTTCCCCTAAACAGAAAAAGGTTGTAGAAGCGTTAGGACTCAAGAAGATGCACCAATCAGTTGAACTTGTTGACTCTCCGGTAACAAGAGGAGCGGTAAACAAGGTATCGCATCTTTTGACTGTAGAAGAACTATAGGATAGGAGGTGCGAAAGATGAAACTTCACGAATTAAGAGCTGTTCCGGGTGCAACTAAGGCACCTAAGAGAAAAGGTCGCGGTACAGCCAGCGGACAGGGTACTACTGCCGGCAGAGGTATGAACGGACAGAAGTCCAGAAGCGGCGGCAAAATAAGACCGGGATTTGAAGGCGGACAGATGCCGCTGTACAGACGAATCCCTAAGAGAGGATTCACTAATATCTGGGGAACAGAATATACCGTACTCAACGTTGCTGACCTCAACAGATTCGAAGCAGGTACAGAGGTAACTCCTGAGCTGCTCAAGGAAGCTGGTGTTGTAAAGCAGGTAAAAGACGGAATCAAGATCTTAGGTAACGGAACTCTTGAGAAAAACATCACAGTTAAAGCTCATAAGTTCAGCAAGACTGCAGTAGAAAAAATCGAAGCTGCCGGAGGAAAGGCAGAGGTGATCTAATGGAGATGATCAGAACAGTTGCAAAAGCTTGGAACATTCCTGATATCAGGAAAAAAATCATCTTTACGCTTGTTATGCTCCTGATTTTCAGAATCGGATCTCAGATCCCCGTACCGGGAATCGACAGAGACATTCTGGCACAGACATTTGACAGCGGAACAGGACTTTTTGCTCTGTTCAATCTGTTCTCCGGAGGCGCGTTCAGTAACTTTACTATATTCGCACTGAGTATCACACCGTACATCACGGCATCGATCATACTCCAGCTCCTGACGATCGCGGTACCTTCACTTGAAAGACTGGCGAAGGAAGGAACTGAGGGAAGAAAGAAGATCGCACAGTATACCAGATATATGACAGTAATACTTGCGATAATACAGGCGATAGGCGTATCTGTCGGTCTTTTCAGACAGGCGCTTATCAGCACATCTTTCTTTGATGTAGCTGTCATCGTACTGGTACTCACAGCAGGAACGGCATTCCTGATGTGGCTGGGCGAACAGATCAACGAATATGGTATCGGAAATGGTATTTCGCTCATAATCTTCGCGGGAATAGTATCCCGACTGCCATCCGCAGTTCAGGAGATTTGGACGAAACTCCAGGACGGCAGCATGAGTATAGTTACACTGATTATTTTCCTGATCTTCTGTGTACTCGTAATAGTAGGTATCATAGAAGTGCAGCAGGGCCAGAGAAGGATTCCTGTGCAGTATGCGAAGAGAGTTGTCGGAAGGAAGATGTACGGCGGTCAGGCTACACATATTCCACTCAAGGTGAATCAGGCAGGAGTTATCCCTGTAATATTCGCAATGTCATTCCTGCAGTTCCCGCTGACCATAACGTACTTTATGGATAATCAAAGCAGTGCCGCTGCCTGGATAGAAAAATGGCTTTCGCCTACTGGAACGCCGGGCGTATGGGTATATGCAGCATTCAATATAGTGCTGATAATATTCTTCACTTACTTCTATACATCAGTAACTTTCAATCCTGTGGAAGTTGCACAGAATATGAAGGCAAACGGAGGATTTATCCCTGGCATCAGACCTGGAAAGGCTACTATTGAATATCTAAACAGAGTTATGACAAGAATTACCTTTGTAGGAGCACTGTTCCTGGCAGCCGTTGCGATACTGCCTACAGTAGTGAGCCAGCTCGGAGGTCTCAACTTCCACTTTGGCGGAACATCACTTCTGATCGCGGTAGGTGTGGCGCTTGATACGATGAAACAGCTGGAACAGCAGATGGTAATGAGAAATTATCAGGGCTTCCTTAAATAAAGGAGAACCGGTTTCGCAAAGCAAAAAGCACGAACCTTAAGGAGGTTAAGCTATGAATTTAATATTACTGGGCCCTCCGGGAGCAGGAAAGGGCACTCAGGCTGCTAAAATAATAGAAAAATACGATATCCCTCATATTTCGACTGGCGACATTTTCAGAGCCAACATCAAAGAAGGCACTGAGCTTGGTAAAAAAGCACAGGAGTATATGAACAAGGGTGAACTGGTTCCAGATGAACTGGTTGTAGAGATAGCAACAGACAGACTCAAGGCTGATGACTGCAAGAACGGATTCCTTCTTGACGGATTCCCTAGAACTGTTTTCCAGGCAGAAAAACTGGATGAGTTCCTGGCAGCACAGGGCAAGAAAGTCGATCACGTTCTCGATATCGATGTAGATAAAGACGAACTGATGGTAAGACTTACAGGCAGAAGAGTCTGCAAGACATGCGGCGCATCGTTCCACATCGTAAACATACCGCCTAAAGTAGAAGGCATATGTGACGAATGCGGAGCAGCCCTGATTCAGAGAGCTGATGACAATGCAGAGACAGCAGCTAACAGAATCGAAGTATACAATAAAGAAACAAAGCCGCTCATAGATTACTATGAAAAAGCCGGCAACATCGCTCACCTTGACGGAACGATAGGACTTGAAAATGTATTCAATGCTATTGTAGAGGTATTAGGTGAATAGGTATGATCATTATTAAATCAGATCAGGAAGTAGATTTAATGAGAGAATCGGGCAAGGTGACAGGGTTCATCCTCAAAGAGCTTGAAAACTTCATCAAGCCCGGTATATCTACCGCTGACATAAACAGATTTGTTGAAGACACCATAAGAAAAAACGGGATGATCCCTACTTTCAAAGGCTACTGCGGATTCCCCGCAAGCGCCTGTGTATCGATCAATGAAGAAGTTGTTCACGGTATTCCGGACAAGAAGAGGATCCTCAAAGAAGGCGACATCGTCAGTGTGGACGTCGGTTCCACATACAAAGGGTATGTGAGCGATGCGGCAAGGACTTATCCGGTAGGAAAGGTAAGCGACATTGCTCAGAAGCTGATGGATGCGACAAGAGACAGCTTCTTTGCAGGACTCGAATTCTGCAAGGTAGGCTACAGACTGTCGGATATATCACATGCCATACAGGTCAAGGCAGAGAGCGAAGGCTTCTCGGTAATAAGAGACTTCGTCGGACATGGAGTCGGACAGGAGATGCATGAGGAACCGCAGATCCCTAATTACGGAAAAGCGGGAAGAGGTCCCAGACTTGCAAAGGGAATGGTTTTCGCCATTGAACCTATGATCTGCGAAGGCGGATACGATGTCAGGACTCTTTCGAATGACTGGACTGTAGTTACCCTGGACGGTAAATTATCAGCTCATTACGAGAATACTGTGGTTATAACTGATGGTGAGCCCGAGCTCTTGACTCTGGCTGACTAAAAGCGAGGTGTTGATTAATGGCAAAGAAAGATGTCATAGAAGCGGAAGGCAAGGTAATAGAAGCACAGCCTAACGCAATGTTCATAGTAGAACTTGAGACCGGGCATAAAGTGCTGGCGCATGTTTCCGGTAAAATAAGAACCAATTACATCAGAATTATCCCGGGGGATAAGGTAAAGGTAGAATTATCACCGTATGATCTTACCAGAGGCAGGATCACATGGAGAGGCAAAGCGTAGATTCCATATCGTCAATCTGCGCGCTAAATCCCGCAGCTGTTTTGTGCCGGGTCACAGATCCGGGAAAGCGCTGCATGAGACCTCGCCAGAAATCATGATTTCGAGAGCAGGTTTCAAGATTTAAGCAGATCATAAAGGAGGATTAAAATGAAAGTCAGAGCTTCCGTAAAGCCTATCTGCGAAAAGTGCAAGGTAATCAAAAGAAAAGGAAAAGTTATGGTTATCTGCGAAAATCCTAAACACAAGCAGAGACAGGGCTAAAGCTGAAAATGTTTTGTTCCGGTGACTGTCCTCGCTTCTCGCAGGCAGACGCATCGTCTGCTCGAAGCTGTGGAGGTCATCTTCACAAAATATTTCACACAAATCATTTCAGCCGGCCGGTCCGGTAAAAAGGGCAGGGCAGCTGACTAATTATTATGGTTATATTGCTGACGGAATGATACCCGAAGCATATAAATCGATATAACACAAAGAACATCCCGTTTATATTACGACCCACCAGTATTGGTAATGGCGTGGATACGTGACGGAAGATGGGAATAGGAGGAAAATATGGCTCGTATAGCCGGTGTAGACTTACCAAATGAAAAAAGAATCGAAGCTGGTCTCACTTATATCTATGGTATAGGCTGGACTACTTCAAGAAAGATTTTAGAGAAGACCGGAATCAATCCTGACACAAGAGTCAAGGATCTCACAGAGGAAGAAGCCGGTAAAATCAGAAAGGTCATCGAATCAGACTACATGGTAGAAGGTGACCTCAGAAGAGATGTCAACATGAACATCAAGAGACTGATGGAAATCGGATGCTACAGAGGAATCAGACACAGAAGAGGTCTTCCAGTAAGAGGACAGAAGACTAAGACAAACGCCAGAACCAGAAAAGGTCCTAAGAAGACTGTAGGAAGAAAGAAGAAGTAAAGGAGGTAGAACGATATGGCTAAAGCTGTGAAGAAGGCAGTTAGAAAAAAGAGAAAAGAACGTAAGAATGTTGAAAAAGGCCAGGCACATATTCAGGCTACCTTTAACAATACATTAGTAACCCTGACAGATATGGCAGGAAATGCCCTTTCATGGTCAAGTGCAGGCTCACTGGGCTTTAAGGGATCAAGAAAGTCAACTCCGTTTGCTGCACAGTCAGCTGCAGAAGAAGCTGCAAAGGGTGCAATGGAGCACGGTCTTAAGACAGTTGAAGTTTATGTAAAGGGTCCTGGATCCGGCAGAGAAGCTGCCATCAGAGCACTTCAGACTGCAGGTCTTGAAATCACTATGATCAAGGATATCACACCGATACCACACAACGGATGCAGACCACCTAAGCGTAGAAGAGTCTAATTGAAGGGAGGAAACTAATATGTCAGTAAACAGAGATCCTATTTTGAAGAGATGCAGATCCCTTCAGATCGATCCTAGCCACTTAGGTATTTTTAAGGAATCAAAGAGAGCTCCTCAGAGAAGCATGAAGAAGATGAGCGAATACGGCTTACAGCTTCGTGAAAAGCAGAGAGCAAAGTTCATCTATGGAGTTCAGGAAAAGCAGTTCCGCAACACATTTGAAAAAGCAGCAAAGAAAAAGGGTATCACTGGTGAAAACCTTTTGATCATGCTTGAAAAGAGATTAGACAACGTAGTTTACAGAATGGGACTTTCGACTACGAGAAGAGAAGCTAGACAGCTGGTTGTACACAGCCACTTCCTCGTAAACGGCAAAAAGGTAAACATTCCTTCATATCAGGTTAAGCCTGGAGATGTTATCAAGGTAAAGGAAAAGAGCGTAAGCTCACCTAAATTCCAGGAGATAAAAGACATGACAGTAGGTCTCCCTGAGTGGCTGACTGTTGACAGAGAAAAGCTTGAAGGAAAAGTAGTAGCAGATCCTACAAGAGAACAAATCGATACACCGATCGCTGAGCACTTAATCGTCGAATTGTATTCCAAATAGTCCATTTACTGATCGCTACAGTTTTGGAATGAAAAGGAGGGTTTTGAGTGATAGAAATCGAAAAACCAACAATCGAATGTATTTTTTCAGACGAAGACGCCAATTACGGAAAATTCGTTGTAGAGCCTCTTGAAAGAGGATACGGCACGACCCTTGGAAACAGCCTGAGAAGGATACTTCTCAGTTCGCTTCCCGGTGTTGCGGTGACATCTGTAAAGATCGACGGTATCCTTCATGAGTTTTCTACGATCCCGGGTGTAAAGGAAGATGTTACAGAGATCATCCTAAACCTTAAAAAGCTTGCGATAAAGCTCAACGGAGAGAATACAAAAAGAGTGCTTATCAACTCGATAGGCCCTAAAGAAGTGACTGCAGCAGATATCTTAGGAGATTCTGATGTAGAGATCTTCAATCCGGATCTTCATATAGCAACTCTCGAAGAGAACGCTACTCTGATCATGGAGATCAATCTTGCAAGGGGCAGAGGATATGTTCCTGCGGATATGAACAAGGATGAAAACACGCCGATATCAGTTATCCCTACAGACTCGATATACACACCTGTAAGGAAAGTAAACTTTACAGTCCAGAATACGAGAGTAGGACAGGTAACTGACTATGACAAGCTCATCCTTGAAATCTGGACAGACGGATCGATAACTCCGAGCGAAGGAGTATCTATAGGCGCTAAGATCATGCAGGAGCATCTGAACCTGTTTGTAGAGCTTACAGATTCGACCGAGAACATGGAAATCATGGTTGAAAAGGAAGAAAACCAGAAAGAAAAGGCACTCGAGATGACTATTGAGGAACTTGAGCTTTCAGTTCGTTCTTTCAACTGCCTCAAGAGAGCTGCGATAAACACTGTTGAGGAACTTACTCACAGAAGTGAGGAAGACATGATGAAGGTAAGGAACCTGGGTAAAAAGTCATTAGATGAAGTTAAGCACAAGCTTGAAGAGTTAGATTTAAGTCTCAGGCAGAGTGACGAATAGTAAAAATAATCATAGGAGGATGCAGTGATGCCAGGATATAGAAAATTAGGCAGATCTTCAGCTCATAGAAAAGCTATGCTGAGAAATCTGGTTACAGATCTTCTCAGAGAAGGCAGAATCACAACTACTGACACTAGAGCTAAAGAAGCCAGAAGACAGGCAGAAAAAATGATAACACTTGCAAAGCGCGGAGATCTTCACGCAAGAAGACAGGTGCTTGCATATGTATATGATGAATCTGTTGTAACTAAATTATTTGATGAGATCGCACCTAAGTACGAAGACAGACAGGGCGGTTACACAAGGATTCTCAAGTTAGGACCAAGGAAAGGCGACAACGCTGAACTGGTATTCCTTGAATTAGTTTAGTAATCAGTTAAAAATCAATATTGACTGGATAGAGGCGCGGGATCTATCAGTACTCTGCAGCGGACCGGCAAAGGGAGTCGGGGCGATGCGCGGAGGAAAGGAGATCTCGCCGAAGGATCCTTATACCCTGGTATGGATCCTGGGTCGCCGTATAACATGCGGCGGACTGTCACATTAGTGGAGTGCTATCCATGGAAATTCCCAGATGAATTTTATATACCATGGATGATGCGCTGCACGCTGTCCATGGTTTTTTCTTTAAGCAGGAAGATCACGAAGAAAAAACGCCGGGGCGGCCAGGCAGCATAATGATTTACAGCATAATCAAGATCACATTAAGGAAATCGCATTTACATTTATTTGGAGGAAAAAATGAGTAATTTTAGAAGCAGAGTGACACGCATAATAATGCTGACTGCTCTGTTGGTAATAGCATGTCCGTTGTTTGCATTTGCAGAAGAAGCAGCAGAGGAACCGGCATTATACGCTACAGCATGGGCTATAGTACCGCCTGTTGCAGCTATCCTGCTTGCACTTATCACAAAAGAAGTATACAGTTCACTGTTTATCGGTATCGTTATAGGCGGCGCGCTGTATGCAGGGAATTTCGAAGGTACGCTGACACACGTTATCAGCGACGGTATTGTGGGATCGCTTGCTGATTCATACAATGTCGGAATACTGGTATTCCTGGTAATACTGGGAGTAGTAGTAGCTCTGCTCAACAAATCCGGAGGTTCAAAAGCGTTCGGAGTATGGGCGAGCGAACACATCAAGACAAAGGCAGGCGTGCAGTTTGCGACTATCGTCCTTGGCATACTGATATTCGTAGACGACTATTTCAACTGCCTCACAGTAGGAAGCGTAATGTCGCCGTTGGCAGAAGAAAAAGGCATACCGAGGACAAAGCTGGCATACCTGATCGATGCTACGGCAGCGCCGATATGCATCATCGCGCCTATCTCATCATGGGCTGCAGCAGTAACAGGATTCGTTGAAGGCGAGAACGGTTTCACGCTGTTCATTCAGGCTATCCCGTACAATTTCTATGCACTGCTCACTATCGCGATGATGTTCCTGATCGTTGGAATGAAGTTCGACTACGGAAAGATGAGAGAGTACGCTGACAAGATCCAGGAATCAAAGGCTGACGATACTCAGGATCTGGCGGCAGAAAAGGCTGAGGGAAGAAGAGCAGGCAAGGTCATCGACCTGGTGCTCCCTATCATAATACTCATCATCTGCTGTGTATTAGGTATGATATATACAGGCGGATTCTTCAGCGGAACGGGATTCGTTGAATCATTCTCAGGCTCCGACGCATCTGTGGGACTTTCTCTGGGAAGTATCGTTGCACTGATCATCATCGTGATCGTTTACGTGGCAAGAGGCGTGCTCGGATTCAAGGAAAGCATGGACTGCATACCTGAAGGCTTCAAGGCAATGGTTGCACCTATCCTTATCCTGACGCTCGCATGGACACTCAAGGCAATGACTGACAGCCTTGGACTTGCAACATTCGTATCGACTGCTACAGAATCAGTGGCAGGAACATTCATGAGTCTGCTGCCGGCTATCATATTTGCTATCGGATGCGGTCTGGCATTTGCTTCAGGTACATCATGGGGTACGTTCGGTATACTGATTCCTATCGTTGTAGAAGTATTCCAGGGAAGCGACCCGCAGCTCATGATCATCTCGATCGCAGCTTGTATGGCAGGCGCTGTATGCGGAGACCACTGCTCACCGATCTCAGATACGACTATCATGTCAAGTGCAGGTGCAAGATGTAACCACGTTGCACACGTTACGACGCAGCTGCCTTACGCGATAACTGTTGCAGCTATTTCGTTCGTTACATATATCATCGCAGGATTCACAAGAAGCGCATGGATATCACTCCCTGTAGGACTTGTTATCCTGATCGCGGTACTCGTTATCATCAAGAAAACGCAGAAACCGCTCAAGAGCGAAGCTGCAAAAGCATAAAGTATCGGCTTTTAACGATCTGTTTCGAGTGATTTCGATGATCTCACCGATCGATAAGAACAACAATAAAAATAAAACGGAGATACCCGATCAGAAATGATCCTCACGGTATCTCCGTTGTTTTTTGTAGATCATGCACGTGCATGCCCGCTGGCATTTTATACAAAGCCTGCCCGTGAGCGTTGTTTTAGTTTTAGTGCAAAGCCTGCACGTGTGCATTGTTTTGAATTTTGATGCAGAGCCTGCATGTGTGCGCTGTTTGGCAGTTGTGCAAAATATGCACACACATGGGTCATTGAGATTTGCTGCAAAACCGTAGCGTGCGATTTTCCATTACATTCTGCTTATCGCTCATATACGATCTCACCATCGATAACTGTCATATCGGCCTTTACCGACTTGATCTTTTCGACAGGAGTTTCGAGTATGTTCTCGGACAGTACGACGAGATCAGCGAGCTTGCCCGGCTCGATGCTGCCCTTTATATCTTCCTCGAGAGAAGCATAGGCGCCATTGTATGTGTACATCCTGATCGCATCCATGATGCCGATGCACTGGCCCTGACCAGCAACGGTACCGCTGCACTTGTCAGAGCGCGTCATAGCCCCGTAAAGACCGATCATAGGATCAGCTTCGATGACCGGCGAGTCGGAACCGAGAGCAGCGATGATGCCGTTGTCCAGATACGACTTCAGCGGGAACATGTAGTTGACTCTGTCGCCGTAATACTTTACGTAGATCTCAGCATTTTCATTGAAGAACCCGGGGTTCGGTATCGGCACGATGCCGGCTTTTTTGATTCGGGCGAGGAGTTCTTCGTTGATTATGCCGCAGTGCTCGATCCTGTGTCTGCAAGGACGCGGGTTCTGGGCCATCGCACGCTCGATCGACGTCAGTATCACGTTTACGGCGGCGTCGCCGACAGCATGTGCCGAAACGTTGAAGCCGGCATTGTGAGCCTTTATGATGATATCATCGGCTTCCTCCTGTGTGTAAAGCTGAATACCCTTGAGGTTCGGGTCGTGGCTGTAAGGCTCTGTAGTTGCGCATGAAGGTCCACTGGTGCTGCCGTCGATCAGGATCTTGACATGTCCGAGCCTGAAATGATCGTCACCCAGACCGCCGTGTATGCCTGTCGAAATGAAACGGTTGACCCATTCGATCGTCTTCTTCTTGCCGTAAGCATGATAGAGCAGGTTGTACATTCTCACCTTGATGAGCCTGCTGCGGCACGCTTCCTGATAGAGACCGATAGTCTCCTCGCCGTAAAAGCTGCCGTCGTGCATACTTGTCACACCGTAGCTGAGAAGTATGTCGTTTGCGGCTTTAAAGGATTTCATGAATTCTTCTTCCGTGTAAATGACTTTGTCCCACATGTAAGTGCATGCGGTCTCCTTGAGCAGGCCTGTCATGCGTCCGTTTTCGTCGACTACGACCTCTCCCGGCGCAAACATCTCAGGTCCGGTGATACCACCTGCTTCGAGTGCAAGTGTGTTGTAGACTCCCATGTGCAGACAGCATCTCGTCAGCTGTACCGGATTGTCGGGAGCTGCCTCATCGAGTTCGTCGCGGGTCGGATGTCTTCCCTCGGCGAGCTTGCTCTGCTCATATCCGGTGGCTTTGATCCATGCGCCTTTTGGCGTCTTTGCAGCGGCCTCGCGGATCTTTTCCTGTATCTGCCTGATGCTCGTCACGTCATTGCTGTTGCAGTCGATTATCACGGCTGCGTTCTGTCCGGTCATTCCCAGGTGCATGTGCGAATCGATGAATCCGGGAAGCAGTGCGCGGCCGTCAAGATCGATGACCTTTGTGTTTTCGCCCTTCCACATTTCGACGCCTGCATCGTCTCCGACATAGACGATCTTGTTGCCCTTTACAGCAACGGCTTCGCATATGGAATTTTCCTTATCCACAGTCACGACGACGCCGTGTTTGAAAATCATGTCGGCATACATTGAAAGTGATTTGTTCATGGTATCATACCTCCTTTTGCCAGTCAGAAAATCATATGTCAGTTGTTAGTTTTAAAGCGGCCCGCAGTGATGCCGAGCCGCTCGCTTTTTAGCGCAGGTGATTTCCTGCGGTACTTTCGATATTGTTGCTTTTATCATGTGATCCGGCGGGATGCCATGATCTGCATTTTTATGCCTCTTCGACCTCTTCGTAAAGCTGATCCATGATGTAGTCAGGGAAGAACTTGCGCAGTGTTTCCTCTGAAGCCGGCTTTGTGAACAGACTTACGATGATGAACACCGGCAGATTTACGAGAAGTCCCCAGATACCTGCATGCACGAAAAGCGGATTAGGCCATACTATATTGAACAGTGCCACGACCAGCACGCCTGAAGCCAGGCCTGCGATAGCGCCAGCTTTCGTTGCACGCGGCCAGCACAGTACGCCGAGCATGCACGGGAACAGCTGTCCGATGAATCCGTAGCATACCAGCAGTATGTTTACGAGCTCGCCCGGATTCGTGACTGAAAGCGGGTAAGCGATCAGGAATATCACGACGAGAAGAAGCTTCCTCTGGAGCTTTCCTTCTTTTTCCGGAGTGAGTTTGGCAGCGGGTGCGATAACGTCGTGCGTCAGCGTGAATGTACTCGTATGGAACTGAGGCTCTGCAGATGACTGTGATGCGGCGAGTATACCTGCGCCCAGCAGACCTGTGATCCACCATGGAAGATTGTCGAGACAGTACTGCAGCGCCACCTGGTCGGTGGATTCACCGTTGAACTCAGTGAATGCGAATACACATACGAGACCTACGATCATCATAGGGATCATCACGAAATAGAAAACAGGCACGTAGAGGTACTGTCTTCTTGCCGTATCCTCGTCCTTTGCACCTGAAGCCCATACCCAGAACTGAGGCCAGAACGAGAAGATACTGATGAGTATCGAAGTCGTCCAGTAAACAGGAGGGAAGTTGTCCATAGCACCGGGAAGTGTCAGGTGCTGAGGGGATACCTCCTGCAGAGTTCTGAACGCGTCGCCTATGCTGAAGTTGCCCATTGCGGTGTAAAGCACGAACAGTCCTACCAGTATCGACAGACAGAACATCAGGACGCCCTGAAGAACGTTCGTCCAGCCGATAGCGCGCAGGCCGCTTTTATAAACGTAAAACGCGATAGCCGAAACTATGATCAGCTCTCCGAGCCAGAGCGGGATAGCTCCGTGACTCATTACATAAAGTATATTACCGGATCCGATGACCTGCACCAGCGAGTTGCCGATGACTGCGAAAGCTCCGACGATACCGCAGAGTATGCGGAGGAATGGAGATTCGAATCTGGCGCCGATGCCTTCGGCTTGCGTCCTGTAGCCGCTTTTTACAGCCAGACGGTTGACTCTCGGAGACATCAGGTAGCATGAATAAACGATGAATGCCATGTAAATGACAACGTAAAGGCATGCCACGCCTCTGCTGTATCCCCAGCCCGGAGCTCCGAGGAATGTATATGAGCTTACATTTCCAGCACCGGTAAGAAAGATCATTACGATTATGCCTAAAGTGTTTCCGGATGAAGACCAGTTTTCGACCTTGTCCATATCGAGCTTTCCTTTAGCGTTGTAGCCGAGTATACATGCGACTACAGTGTAAAGGATGGTTATGACGAAAGGTCCCCATGCTGTGATGACTGACATTTAGTGGACCCCCCATCTGTATGCTATGTTGAGAACGATGATAACTGCGACGAGTGCTCCTATGGCAAGCCAGAACAGCAGCGGCAGTCCCAGTATTATCACAGGTTTGTTGAAAAAGTTGACCATTGGTGAGATCGTGGGAAGGATGGTAGCCAGCATGAGCACCAGCACTACCCATTCCTTAGGTTTCCTGGGCCTCACCATCACCCAGTTTTTCATTTTTTTCTTTTTTTCCATTGTTAGGCTCCTTGCAAGTAAATCAAGTAACTGTGTAACATATAACTATAGTACGATTATACAACATTTTGATATGTGATGTACAGCGATGGCAGAGGATATTTCGCCTTTAGAATAAAAAACTATATCTGTATGTATCTGCCGGCAGCCGTAAAAGACAGTCATAAACCAGTCGTAAAAGCTTTCATTCAGGCTCATTCAAGCAGCCCTCAAGCCTGCTGCAAATTTATATAAATGATTTTGATTCACTTCTTGAATATTCTTGCCAATGTGTGTATAATTATAAAAGAAATCACACATAATAATAAAAATATGCAGAAGGAGAACTAAAATGAAAAAAAGTGTAATAGCAGTCTTATTGGCTATGCTTCTCGTTTTCTCTCTGTCGGCATGCGGCGGCAGCGATGACAGCGGAAGCGGAGATACCGTAGTGTACAAAGTCGGAACAGAACCTACATTCCCTCCGTTTGACACTACAGATGACAATCAGAACATCGTAGGTCTTGACATGGATCTGATCAAGGCTATCGGTGAAGATCAGGGATTCGAAGTTAAATTCGAGAATCTGTCATTTGACGGACTTATCCCTGCACTCAAGGCAGGAAACATAGATATCGTAGCGGCAGGAATGAACAAGGATGACCCTGAAAGACAGAAAGAAGTAGATTTCAGTGATTCATACTATGATTCACAGCTTTTCGTGGCAGTTACAGTTGACAATGATTCGATAACGAGCATCGATGATCTGACTCCTGATATGAAGGTTGCTGCACAGACAGGAACTACAGGTGCAGAGAAGGTAAAGGAACTGAAGGAAGAGGGCAAGATCAAGGAAGCAGTTATCCTGGACGGTCTTGATACAGTAATGATGCAGCTGATCAACGGAGACGTTTCTGCAGTTATCAATGACAAGCCTGTAACAGAAGCTTACATGAAGAAGCAGCCTGACAAGATCAAGATGGTAGGCGATGCTCTCAATGCAGAAAGCTACGGATTCGCAGTTCAGAAGGGCAACGATGAGCTTCTCAAGAAGATCAACGACGGTCTCAAGAACATCAAGGAAGACGGAACATTCGACAAGCTGGTTGATGAATGGTTCAATAAATAGTCAGAACTGTAGGTTTTAGAATAATAAAGCAGATAATTGGTTGACCTCTGGCTGTATCTGCAGCCGGAGGTCGGCTTTTTGGCTTTTAAGGAGGAAGCGGTTTGGCGGAATATTTACAAGGTATAGTTGTAGCATCAAGAGGTATCCCTGTTACGCTGATAATCTCACTCGTTGCGGTTACCGGGGGCATGATCATAGGTCTTTTTGTTGCTATAGCCAAACGATCAAAATACAAGATACTCAGAGCGATCGCTACGGTATATGTGGACATACTCAGAGGAACTCCTCTGCTGGTTCAGGTGCTGATACTGGCATATGGTGTCCCTCAGCTTCTCAAATCCGCATTTGGTCTCCAGTTCAACTGGGAACACATGATAATAGTCGGATTTATCGCATGCGGCATCAACAGCTCTGCATATATGGCAGAGATAATACGAAGCGGTCTTCAGGCAATAGACAAAGGGCAGACGGAAGCTGCAAGGTCACTTGGACTCAGCAGCGGACAGACCATGAGATACATAATAGTTCCGCAGGCATTCAAGATCATCGTTCCTGCGCTCGGAAACGAATTCGTTACTCTCATCAAGGAGACGTCGATACTTTCCGTAGCAGGTATTGTCGAGATCACAAGGCGCGGTACGCTGTGGGCTTCATCTTCGTTCCTGTCGTTCCAGGCATATATAGGTGTTGCTATAGTTTATCTCGTGATGACTCTTACGCTGTCCAGACTGGTTGCGTATATAGAAAGGAGGATGGCTCAGAGTGATAGAAGTTAAAGATCTGAAAAAATCTTTCGGAAAGCTGGATGTCCTCCGGGGTATAAGTGAAAAAATAGAAGAGCAGGAAGTTGTCTGTGTCATAGGTCCGTCGGGTTCCGGAAAGAGTACCTTTTTAAGGTGCCTCAATCTTCTTGAGGAGCCTACAGGCGGTGAGGTCTATCTCGATGGTGAAAGGATCAATGCTCCTGGAGTCGATATAGACAAGATCAGAGAAAGACTCGGAATGGTGTTCCAGAATTTCAATCTGTTCCCGCATATGACAGTGCTCGACAATGTTACTTTAGCGCCTGTAAAGGTAAAAGGAAAGAACAGGGCTGAGGCAGAGGAAAGTGCTCTGAAGATCCTTGAAACAGTTGGTCTTTCAGATAAGGCTGCATCTTTTCCGGCGTCGTTGTCAGGCGGCCAGAAGCAGAGAGTCGCGATAGCGAGAGCACTGGCGATGGAGCCTGAAGTGATGCTGTTTGACGAACCGACGTCTGCGCTCGATCCCGAAATGGTCGGCGAAGTACTCAATGTTATGAAAAGGCTTGCTGAAGAAGGTATGACGATGGTGATTGTTACTCATGAGATGGGCTTCGCACGTGAGGTCGCAGACCGGGTGCTTTTCATAGATCAGGGAGTCGTGATGGAGCAGGGTACTCCGGAAGAACTGTTCGGAGCTCCTAAAAACGAAAGAACGAAAAACTTCCTGAGCAAGGTTCTCTAAATAAAATATGATGTGCATGGAACATCGGAATTTTGTTTCATATGCAATGAAAAAACGCTGTATCGCATCGCCCTCATCAAGGCGCTGCGAGACAGCGTTTTTGTATTCCGGTGCAGAAATCACCCATTCGCCGAGCGCATTTCGATGTTTGAAATCTATGTGTGTGATCGCAGATATGGAGCCCTTGCCTGCGAGTCGATCACTGGCATTGCCGAATGACTGCGCCTTTGCATAATGATCGGCGATCAGTATCTGTCAGGCATATGAAACCGCCCCATGAACATTTCAGTTTTTACTACATTGATGAATGCCTTCGGGTCTTTTGCAAGTACGCGTTCAGTAACGATCTTCGCCTCTGTGCTGGAAACGACACAGTACAGCATGGCGCGATCTTCATGCGAATACATTCCGGTTGCAGGTATCTCGGTCACACTGTGATGTGTGGCGTCGAGTATCGCCTGGTACAGTTCTTTCGGGAAATCTGTGACAATGAAAAGCGTTACCTTGTTGTGTGCCTGATAGAGCAGGCGTATCGTCTCGGTCGAGGTGAACTGGAAGATGATAGAATAAAGCGCTTTGTCCCAGCCGAAAAGAAGACCGGCAATGATGAGCACCGCAGCATTACCCATCAGTATGTAATTCCAGACATCATTATTTCTTTTCTCAAGAAAATATACGGCTATGAAATCCGTGCCGCCTGTAGAAGTGCCGCCGATCAGACAGAGGCTGATAGCAGCTCCGTTGATCAGCCCTCCGAATACGCTGATCAGCAGGATATCCTGAGTGATCGGTATTGCCGGGACGATATCTGTGAATATACTAGTCGCAACGATTATGAGTGCGGTGTTTATCGTGAATCTCTTGCCGATAAATCTAAAGCTGAATATCGCAGGTATGGCATTGAGGATCAGACTGATAGGCGAAAACGGCAGTGATATTCCGAAGAATCGCTGACATATTGTCTGTATCAGGAGCGTCACTCCGTTGAATCCGCCGGGATAAAGGCCGCCTGTGTGTACGAAGCTCTTGATGTTTATGGCCATGATAAGCGATCCCACAAGCCCGAAGGCCAGAATTTTCAATTCACGTTTAAAGCTGAATTCTGAAAGCGCCTTGCCACTGGTTTTACTGATATCCTTTGACTTCTTTGCATGATCTGAATGCATTGTATGCCTCCTGCGCAGTATTGCTGAATCATATGTGAAAGCCGACCGATTCTGAAACCGATTGACAGTGATTAGCCCTGAGACCGATGAACAGTGATCGATCCCGAGACCGATGAACATAGACAGTATATCACAAGAACCGCCGGGCATGAAGTGAAAATTGCGGGAGGGATCCATGAAGTTGTGTTGAGGATCGGTGGCGTTGTACGACGGATCGGTGGCGGACGTGCGGTGCCTGTATGGACAGATTTGCTGGTTGGCATAATGGACCTGCGACGCTTTTTTTCGATGCAAAGCGCAAACGTGCTGCACGGCAGAACTCTTATGGCGCTGATATGCTGATATTGTGCAGGATTTCAGAAATCCGAAATCAAATACACATCGGATCTCAGATTTGTGCATTTTTCGAAAAATAAATTTTTTGATACACAAAAAATTGGATAAAATTGTAAAAATGTCGAACTTTTAGTGCAAAACAGCCCGGTTTTCGCTTTTTTGCTGAAAACCTTGTGTAATTTTTTTTTGGCGAGCGCTGGCTCTACACAATTTTAAGCGGCGATGTGTAGATGGGAACAGAATGGTGGCAATAATACACAAAGTGCCGAAAATATCAGCCGGTGGTTTTATGATTTCTCGCCGGTGATCGTATCAGAGCGCGAGACTCTTCACTCTGCTGCAGAGACTGGCTGATGACAGCCGGCTTCTCTGTTATAAATGAAGTTCTTATCGCCGGAGATGAATAGACCTTTCAAACAAGAGCTGGATCGATCCGGCAAACAAGAAAGCGACTCCTTCCGGAACCGCTCTCCTGTTGTTTAAATATATTGGATTTTCAATGGTTTTGTATGTTTGTGGTTTAGCCGAAGTATCTTTCGAGCAGGCCCTGGAATGCCTTGCCGTGTCTTGCTTCGTCCTTCGCCATTTCGTGTACTGTGTCGTGGATAGCGTCGAGATTCTGCTGTTTAGCCAGTGAAGCCAGCGCTTTCTTGCCTGCACATGCTCCTGCTTCAGCTTCTACTCTCATTTCGAGGTTCTTCTTAGTTGAGTCTGTAACTACTTCGCCGAGAAGCTCTGCGAATTTTGCAGCGTGCTCAGCTTCTTCCCATGCTGCCTTTTCCCAGTAGAGGCCGATCTCAGGATATCCTTCTCTGTGAGCAACTCTTGCCATAGCAAGGTACATTCCCACTTCTGAACATTCGCCGTTGAAATTGTCTCTGAGGCCCTGGATGATCTCAGGATCGATATCCTTTGCAACGCCTACTACATGCTCATCAACGAATTCGATAGCGCCTTCTTTTACTTCAACGAATTTATCTGCAGGAACTCCGCACTGTGGACATTTTTCCGGTGGGTTAGGTCCTTCGTGAGTGTATCCGCATACTGAACAAGTCCATTTCATAATAATTTCCTCCTTTTGATTAATCAGATCGTGTATTTGATGTTTTGTTATCTTTGTTATGCCTGTATAATATACTGTTTTAGTAAAGATTGCAATACCTTTTTGAAAAATAATTGCAATTTTTATCAATAAAACAGCAAACCGTTGAAATTTCAATGATTTAAAACTACACTATCTTTACACTTTACCTGACAGGCAGCAGCATGTTATAATTAACATATTCGAAATAACGACAAAAACAGTGCGGCTTCAGCGCCGCGACAGCAGATACAGAAAGGTGAATACCGTGAAAATATACAAGGCGATAACTCTTACTATTATAATGATACTTATTGCAGCTCTTTTTGCAGGGTGCGCTACGTTTGACAATTTCAAAGCTACATTTATCGATAAGAATGATGACACCAAGGCTGTAGTGCGCATAGGAATATATGAACCTACAAGCGGGGCAGACAAGGCAAACGGTGAACTCGAGATAGAAGGCATCGAACTGGCACATGAGATGTACCCTACGGTAAACGGCAAGTTCGTTGAGCTCGTATATGCCGACAATGCTTCGGATATACATGCAGCGGAGACTGCGATAAAAGAGCTGATCCTTAAAAATCCTTCGGTGATACTGGGAAGCTACGGCAGCGTATATTCGATGGTTGCCGGTGATTATGTAAAGGATGCCAAGATCCCTGCGATTGCCATAACGAATACGAATCCGCTGGTGACGAGCAACAACGGCTACTATTTCAGGGTATGCTATGTCGATTCCAACCAGGGCGACCTTCTCGCGAGATATGTGCTCGAGGAGAAAAAGGAAACGACTGCCGGTGTTCTTCTTCCGGCGGAGGATGACGCTGCAATGGCTATGGCGACAGCGTTTACATCGAGAATAAAAGCCGAGACCGACAACGAGGACGCGATAACCGTTTATGAAGAATACAAGCATGGAGCGACGGACTTTACAAAGCAGCTCAAAGCTGTAAAGAAGGCAGGAGTAAAGAGCGTGCTGCTTCCGGGCGATGTGACGGATGCCGCTAATATTATAAAGCAGGCAGACAGCATGGGGCTGGATGTGGTGTTCCTCGGCGACAAGGAATGGGCGGAGAATGAATTCAGGAAACTGACGAACGGCAAGGCTACAGAGGCCAATACGGCATTTGTGAATTTCTATGCGGCAGAAGAAACGACGAGCAAAGAGGCGGAAAAATTCCTCAAAGCATATCATAAGAAATACGGCAATGAGAGCGTTCCCGAGGATTCGGTGGCGCTTGGCTATGATGCGTATATCATAGCGCTGAAAGCGATAGATGATGCGGATGATAACGCGACGAGCAAAGAGATCAGAGACGTGCTGAAGACCCAGAGCGGTTTCCAAGGCGCGTCGGGAACGATCACATTCAATGCGACCGGCGATCCGATAAAGACGGCGTACATCAGCACCTGGAAAAACGGAAGTAAGATAGAGACGCTCTATACACTCGATCCGCTCGGCTGACAGCCGATAGACGGCAGCATTCTGACGGCTGGCGATTGGCGGCCCGGGCCGCTGACCTGAACATCAGGGAACAGGTCGGCGCATCAGGAAATGCAGAATGAAAACACGTCAGGGAAACTGGCTTGCCTGACGGTAAAAACATAACAGGCAGACATCAATGTATTCATATAAATATGAATTACTGAAAATAATAAATATAAAATAAAAGGAGAACAATCATGGAACAGAAGATCAAAGACGCATTAGATCAGATAAGACCTTTTCTGCAGAGAGACGGCGGAGATATAGAATTTGTGGAGTACACAGATGACAATATCGTAAGAGTAAGACTTCAGGGACACTGCGCAGGATGCCCAGGTGCACAGATGACAATCAAAGGCGTAGTGGAAAAGATCCTGAAGGAAAGCTATCCGGAAGTAGCAGGCGTCGAGGCGGTAATGTAAGGCGATGCTGATAGATGATGCAATAATTAAAATCAGTGAGAACAGGGCAGAGATGATATCATCTCTGTCTGATCTTATTTCTGTGCCAAGTGTAGCGCTGGAAGGCACGGGAGAGACCCCTTTTGGCGAAAATGTCCAGAAGGCATATGAATATATGATGGAGCTTGCCGCGAAAGAAGGCTTTTCGACATTCAATGCGGACAACTATGGCGGGCACATAGACTTCAGGGGAACAGAAGAAGGGATCGTGGCTGTGATAGGTCACCTGGACGTCGTTCCTGAAGGCGACGGATGGGACTTCGATCCTTACGGTGGCGAGCTTATAGACGGGTATGTATGCGGGAGAGGTTCTACAGACGACAAAGGACCTGTGATCGCATCTTTTTATGCGATGAAAGCGCTGAAGGAGTGCGGCTATACACCGAAAAAGACTATAAGGCTGATCCTGGGACTCGACGAAGAGACTAACTGGCACGGCATGGACTATTATCTGAAGCATGTCGACAGACTGCCGGACTTCGGATTCACACCGGATGCTGATTTTCCTGCAATAAACGGAGAAATGGGCATCCTGATTTTTGATATCGTCAGGAAATTCGATCCGCCGGGGAGCAAGGGCCTCGAGCTCAGTTCCATTAAAGGCGGCACGGCGGCGAATTCCGTGGCAGATCTTGCAAGAGCGGTGCTGCACGACAGCACAGGTGCCGGATACGATAAGATAAAACAGCAGCTGGCAGCTTTCCGTGAAGAAAAAGGATGCAGGATAAAGTGCCGAGGCATCGGAAAGAGCCTGGAGATAACCACTCACGGAGTGTCTGCGCACGGAGCCGATCCGGATCAGGGCGTCAACGCCATTTCGATCATGATGGAATTCCTGGGGAGACTCAATTTTGCAAACGAGAGCACAAATGATTTCGTGAAATTCTACAATGAGCATATCGGCTATGACCTGCATGGAGAAAGAGCCGGATGCGCATTTGAGGACAGCCAGTCGGGCAGACTGATCTTCAATGTAGGTATGATCGCACTCGACAGGAAAACGGTACAGCTGACGATCAACATCAGGTATCCTGTCACGATGGACGCTGAAGAAGTCTACAGCGGACTGATGACAGTGCTTGACAGCTACGATCTGGGGATAGTCAAAGGCCAGCATCAGGAGCCGATATATATGCCGGCTGATTCACCGCTGATAACGAAGCTGATGGACATTTACAGAAAACATACGGGCGACGAGAGCTGCGAGTCGGTCGTTATAGGCGGCGGCACGTATGCGCGCGCGATGGACAACATCATCGCGTTCGGAGCCAGGTTCCCGGAAAGACCGGAGCTGGCACACCAGAAAAATGAAAAAATATCAGAAGACGACCTTGTAAAGATGGCGCAGATCTATGCGGAAGCGGTCTGGGCGCTGTCGGAGATGGAATAGAAATCAGGCGGAGGTATCCGGATAATGAAAAAAGAATTTTTGATGGCAGGGGTCACTGTTATTTTATGGAGCACACTGCCTGCCGTATCAAAACTGATAATAAGTCAGCTGGATGCGCTTTCTACAACTTTTTATGTGTCGCTGATAGCTGCGCTGACGCTGTTTGTGATAAATCTGGTCAGAGGCGGCCTGAAGTCCTATACTAAATATTCGTTAAAGGACTACGCCCGCATCACCGGTCTGGGATTTCTGGGGCTGGGTTGCTATACGATGCTTTATTATGCGGGCATCAGTTATCTCACTTCGCAGATCGCAGCGATAATAAATTACATGTGGCCTATCATGATAGTGCTGTTTTCCTGCTTTATCCTCAAGGAAAAGCTCACGGTGCGCAAAACCTCGGCGATGTGCATCTCTTTTGCGGGCATGCTCCTGATATGCCTGCAGGGATTGTTTTCTCTTTCGGCAAAGGGCAGTGCCGTCGGCATGCTGTGCTGTTTTGCGGCGGCGGTGTGCTACGGACTTTATTCAGCGCTGAACAAGAAATATGATTACGATCAGTGGATCGTTCTCAATGTCGCATTTGCTGTGACTGCACTGATGTCAGGGGTGACCTGCGCGGCGACGTCAGGCTTCCCGCACATAGATCTGACGATACTTGCTGGACTGCTATGGGTCGGCATTTTTGTAAATGCGATAGCTTATGTGCTGTGGGGGATAGCGATGAACAGCGGAGAGACCGCCAGCATATCTGTCATGGCATATCTGTGCCCGTTCATAAGTCTGATTTTCGGCAGACTGCTCCTGGATGAACACATCACCGCACTCTCGCTGCTGGGACTGGTGTTCATAGTGGGCGGCGTGCTGATCCAGACGGATCTGAAGAGCGTGCTGATGCGAAAGAAGGCAGAGAGCTAAACGGAATACAGTGAGACCATCAGGGGTAACAGCGAGGATAGTAGGGGTTTTCTGCAAAGGCGCAGCGTGCTTGGATGCCAGGTGTACTGGTTTGCTGAGCAACTTGACAAACTCGCTTATTTTGATATCATATCAATGATACCCCTGAATTGGAGAGAATAGATGAAGATAAAAATCAAAGATGTCTTTGAGAAAGATGAAAAAGACATACATGTACAGACCAATGAGAGGCTCGATATCGATGAGATATTCGAAGATGCCAGAGAAGAGCGGCAGGAAATGAGTCTCAAAGAGGAGAAGAACGACGCAGCCGGGATATCGGATATGTCAGTACAGGACAGCAGCGAAGAGCCAGCAGTAAATGCCGGGGTCGTTGAAGCGTCTGACGACGCAGAACAGGTCGAACCATCACGGGATGCGGCTGAAGCCGGACCGGAAGAAGTCACGGCGGCAGAGACGCCGGACCAACAGGAGAAGCCTGGTGATGAAACCTGCGAGCCTGCAGGCGAGCAGGCTGAAGCCGCGGCAGCGGCAACCGCTGAAACAGCAGAGTCTCCCGAAGTCGCTGAGAGCGCCGAGCTCTCCGCAGATACTTCGGCTGAAGAAACCCCACTGCCTGAAGCACCGGCAGATCCGGACGTGCTCATAGAACCTGAAGCACCCGAAGCTGCAGCCTTTACAGAAGAACCGTCATACAAAAAATACATATCGCTCGGTGCTATAGCGGCTGCGTTCGTGATACTTGCAGCGGTGATGTTGATTTACAACAACCTTGTTCCGAGGGAGGTCACGGCTGTGATAAACGGAGAAAAATTCGAGTTTGAGAGCAAGGCGCATACGGTGGAAGGGTTCCTTGAGGAAAACGATATCGAATTCAGCGAAGGAGATTACGTTTCACAGCCGCTCACGGCGTATATCAGCGACGGCATGAAGATCAAGATAGATCATGCCACGGATTTTAAGATCACTGCTGACGGCAAGACCAGAAAATACAGGACTCTGGCGAATACGGTCAGCGAGGCGTTAAAGGACAAGAATGTAAAAGTCGGCAAGAATGATATCGTGGAGCCGGGGCTGGATGAGCTCTTGACGAAAAATATGAAGATCGTCATAAAGCGTGTGAAGATCAAGGAAGAAACCAAGGAAGAAAAGATCGAGTTCAAGACTGTGACGAAGGACGATTCTTCGCTGGATGAAGGGACGACCAAGGTCGTGACCGAAGGCGTGGAAGGCAAGGCGAAGGTCACATACAAGGTGACGTATGTGGACGGTGTCGAATCGTCGCGTTCGGAGATCTCCAGGGAGACACTCACGGCAGCTGTCGACAAGGTGGTCGCAAACGGAACGAGGATAAATTTTGACGGTCAGTCGTACAGCCGCAAGCTCGTTGTAAAGGCGTACG
The DNA here is from genome assembly GCF_025567305.1 of Brotomerdimonas butyrica. Lineage (NCBI taxonomy): Bacteria > Bacillati > Bacillota > Clostridia > Eubacteriales > Brotomerdimonas > Brotomerdimonas butyrica. The sequence continues at coordinate 125,845 of NZ_JAOQJP010000002.1, read as the reverse complement.
CGTATACCGGCGGCGGCACGACTGCGATGGGCACGAGGGCAAGAGTCGGTGAGATCGCAGTGGATCCAAGCGTTATCCCGCTCGGATCGGAAGTGTACATAGAGGGTGTCGGCGCGAGACGTGCGGAGGACACGGGCGGCAATATCGTGGGCAACACGATCGACATCTATATGGACACGAATACGGAGTGCATAAGCTGGGGCGCAAGGTACGTGACCATATATATCAAATAGCGCCTGCCGTAAGCACACGGCGAAGCTGAATAAAGATAAAGAAAAACCGGGGCGATAATGATATGCTCCCCTTGAAGCCTGAAGTGGGCGGGGGCGGATCACAGTCGCTCCGGTTTTATAGTTGGTTTGTTTCTCGGATTCCCACGGATGCCGAGGATCCAAGCTGTTGCGGATCTGTGCAGGACGTTGCGGAACCGCACAGATCATTCGGGTCGCTGGACTGCTATGACTGTCTCGGACGTTGCGGGCCTTTCGGGTCACGGCATCAGGTGTTTTCTGATCAGATCTGCAAAAAGCGCAGCGTCGTCTGCATTCGAGAATATCGCGCGTGCAGAGGTGTCGTTGCCGCCGCCTTTTCCGTTGTAAAATGAAGCGTATTCTTTTACGAGCGCGCCGCACTTTATGCTGCCGTCGGACACGAGGATATAAGATGTATTCTTTTTCGCGTAAAGCATTATCAGGCGGCCGGTTTTTCCCATGTAGTGTTTGCCCATGCTGAAGGCATCATCCAGGGAAAGGTGCTCGAGAGGGTAGACGACAACGTTCGCATCAGCGCCGTCGAGGATAGCATCGAGCCGCGTGCATTCGTTTTCTATATACGCTTTTTTCAGATGGAAAAGCTCGTCTTTCAGGGCTGCGGTCTTTTCCTCCTGTGCTTTGAGCTTTGAAGGGAAATCCTCAACTGAGGAAGAATACCTGTTTGAAAGATCCGTTAACATGTCGTGTTTTATGTCGTAGTCTGCCAGTGCGCGCTGTCCGGCTTCAAAATATATCCTGAACATGCCCTTGTATTTTTCGATTTTGTAGATCTTTATCAGGCCGACCTGACCTGCGGTGTCAGGATGAGTACCGCAGCATGCGACGCAGTCCGAGGCATTCTCGACGGAGCCAACGCACACGATAGAAATATCCTCGTCGAAGGCAAGCGCTTTTCTGAGGGGCATTTTTTCGGCTTCTTCACGCGAATCGAAGCGCAGCACGGTCACGGGTGCGGCGGACCAGATGACTCTGTTTGCCTCGAGCTCGGCTCTGAGGGCGTCCTGATATGTGATCTCGGTTATCTCCGGCTTTTCTTCAAGCGAAATATCGATGGTCATGTAGTCGTGCCCCATGTGAAAGCCTCTGTTCACTCCTCCGAAAAGACTGAAGAATATCCCTGAAAGGATGTGCTCGCCGCAGTGGCGCTGCATGTTGTCGAATCTTCTGTCCCAGTCGAGGGAGCATGTCACTTCGGTGCCGGTGGAAAGCTCAGGCGTTCCGCTGTCATCGGCCGGCTTTACGGTATGGATGACGTTTTCTCCGTCTTCCTGCACGTCGATGACTGTGAATTTTCCGTGAGGGGTTTCGATCGTTCCCGTGTCACAACTCTGTCCGCCGCCTTCGGGGAAAAATGCTGTCCGGTCAAGTGTCAATGTAAACTGACCGGGTGTTTCATCTGATGCCCGGACTGACGTTATTCTGGCAGTCCAGTTTTTGAGATATCGGTCCTGCTGGTATAATTTTGTTATTTTCATTTTTTTGACTCCCATAAAATAGCAAGTAGATTAATTGAATTTTATCCGTATATAACAAAAAAGTCAAACAAAATGCTGTTAAAAATGTTCGAGTTGTTTTATAATACATATTAGATGATTAATTTGCGGTGACTGGCATATCTTTTATCGTAAAGGAAATATCGCGCTGATGTTTCCGGGATGGAGAGGTGTGTCTATGAAAAGCAAAGGAATGATTTTACTGGTTGCGTGCATACTGCTGGGGGTGGTATTCGGTGTACCTTCACAGCATGATATGGCAGATCATGTGTGGAAAGCTGCAGAAAGCCCTGCGGTCGTGCTGGATCCGGGACACGGAGGGATGGACGGCGGCGCGGAAAGTGCTGACGGGACTGTCGAAAAAGACATAAACCTGGCGATCGCGCTGAAACTCAGGAACAGGCTGGAAGCTGAAAAGCTCAAAGTCGTGATGACAAGAGACGGGGACAAGGGACTGTACGATGATTCGGAAGCGGCGAGCATACGCAGTATGAAGACTCAGGATATGAAGGAGCGCAAGCGCATCATCGACGAGTCGGGCGCGGAACTTGCCGTGAGTATACATCTCAACAGTTTTACACAGGATCGGTCAGTAAAAGGTGCGCAGGTGTTTTTTTCATCTGACGCGGATGAGGATATAGTCAGAGAAAGTGAAGCGGCAGCACATATCCTGCAGCAGCTGCTGAACAGAGAGATAAACACTGACAAGAAACGGAGCGAGCTCGGGAAAAGTGATGTGTTTATCCTCAGGGCTCCGGAGGTGCCTGTCGTGATAGTAGAATGCGGTTTTCTCTCGAACCGGGAGGATGCCGAAAATCTGGAAAATGAGGATTTTCAGGACAGGATAGCTGAGGAGCTGTGCAGAGGGATATGTGATTACGTAAACAGAGATAAATGTGGAAATCAGTAAAACCGTTGAATTTCAGGGGATTTGGCATGGAGCAGGCAAAAGTTGAATAATCCGAATAAAATTGTGGATAACTTTGTGGTCAAAAAAGCGCTTGACAGCGACAAACGTTGAAAAATACACAAAAGCAAAAAAATAATTATCCACAGCAATCTTTGGATAAAATCGTATACAATCTTGAAAAAATTGTGGAAAACTTCCGAAACCCTTAAAATTTGAAAGATATCCACTTGTTGAAAGTTGTCAGATACGAAACGACAATAGGTTAACATAATATTTGTGAAACAGGAGAAGAAGATGTTAAAAGAAAAAATCGTTTACAAGGATGAGCTGCCTATCAATGTGGTCACGGCGAACATAACAGAATATCCTATTCATTTCCATGATGATATGGAGGTGGTGTATGTCCTTGACGGAAGTGTGATACTGAGGAACGGATATTATACATATACTCTCAAGCAGGGAGACGTGTTCATTCTCAATGACAGGGAAATGCACAGTTTCCAGCGTACAGACGAGGATAATCTCGTGATGATGTTCCAGATGGATCTGACGTACTTTTCCAGATACTATGACAATCTTAAAAACAACTTCTTTGTAACAGACATAGAGGATGACAGTGATGAGAGCCTTGAAGTGCTGCGTACTCTGCTCGCGAGGATCATGATGGAGATCCTGCAGAAGGGCTACGGTTATGAGCATAAGGTGATAGAAAGCACTCACAACCTGATCGCGTGCCTGCTTTCCGACTTTCAGTATTTTGTCATGGAAAACGGCAGATTCAAGAATGAGCTAAAGAACAAAGGGAACAAGATCCTTGCCGGCAGGCTCAACAGGATAACTGACTATATGTACGACAATTACACGAGAAAGCTGACGCTCAGCGAGATCGCAGATCGTGAACATCTCAGCATCTACTACCTTTCCCATATCATAAAGGAAGCGACAGGACTGAGCTTCCAGGATCTGCTGAGCTATATAAGAGTCGAGGAATCCGAGCGTCTTCTGCTGGGGACCAACAAGAAAATAGGAGCGATCGCGGAGGAAACCGGATTTTCAGCTGTGAGATATTATATAAAGCATTTCGAGCAGTGGTTCGGCATGCATCCGCTGGAATACCGTAAAAAATATATAGGAAAGATAATAAGCCGCGATATAGCCGCACAGTACAAGCTTGCGACTCCGGCAGAGATAGAAGAGGCGATAAGAAAGCAGGTCAAGGGGATCTACGCTGACTACGCTGATAAATTCAAGGCTAAGCCTGTGATAATAGATATCGATATTTATGATGAGTTCGCGGAAGTGATAAAGAAGCCGGTCAGCATGTCGGAGATAATGGAAAGAGATGTGAACCGTGTCCTCGCGGATCCGTACCGCAAGTTCAGGGAGCTGAATGAGAACATCATCGCGGCAGGCGAGAATTATATAGTCTCGACAAAGTGCAAGTTCCCTGGTGTGCTGAACAGTCTCAGCATCCTGGTGTACAACTTCGATGAAAACACAGGCAAGAACCTGCGTAAGATAATGAGCAGAGATGATCTGATGAGGATCGTCAGGAACTATGAGAACGAGATGGAGTTCCTCGTGCGCTGCACAGGGCTTTCGGGAAACTTCAGAGTGATCAGGTACAGGATGGAAAAGGAGAACTTTCTTGCAAAGATCGCACATGGTTTCAATCCGGACAAGCGATCCAGCCTGAGGGAAAACTTTATAAACAAGATGATATCTGAGCCGAATATCAGGACGAGCAGCTACATCAGCTCGGACGCGCTCAGCGTGCGAACGATATTCGAGGGAGTGGGCGCCGAGCTGATACTGATCGACAGGATCTAGCTCTTCGGCTGCGCCTCGTTTCTCCGGGCGAATCGCAACGTCCTCTTGGAGGACTCCTCCGTTCGCAATGCTCACTGCGCTGTCGGTTTCTCCGGACGAATCGCGCTTTCTGCGCTCTTCGGGAGAAATCGCAACGTCCTCTCCGAGGACTCCTCCGTTCGCGAAGCTCACTGCGCTGTCGGTTTCTCCGGACGAATCGCGCTTGCTGCGCTCTTCGGGAGAAATCGCAACCTTATCATGTGATTAAGACAAAGGTGTAATTGAAATTTTCTGATAAAGGGACTACTATATAGTTAGACATAATAAAGTTAAAACTATTGTTTAAACAATATTATTTATGGAGGTAAAGAGATGAAATTACTTATCATTGGTGCAGGTGGCGTTGGTACATCAGCAGCAAAAATTATCGCAAGACAGGGCGCAGAGGCTGACTGGGCTGAAAAAGTTGTAGTAGCTGACTATAACGTTGAAAGAGCTAAGAAAGTAGCTGAAGAAATCTGCGGCGGCGGAAAATTCGTTCCTGAGCAGATCAACGCTATGGACGCTGACAATATCAAGGCTGTAATCGCTAAGCATGATATTGATTTCGCAATGAACGCTTGCGATCCAAGAATGAACGAAACTATCTTTGACACTTGCCTGGCTGCAAAGATCGGATACCTTGACTGCGCTATGACATTAGGTACTGAGCATCCTGAAAAGCCTTATGAACTTCCTAACATCAAGTTAGGTGACTATCAGTTCGCTAAGCAGAAGGAATGGGAAGCTTCCGGCAAGATCGCTATCTGCGGTTCAGGTGTTGAACCGGGAATGGCTGACGTATTTGCTAAGTATGCTGCTAAGCACTTATTCGACAAGATCGATGAAGTAAACGTAAGAGACGGAGATAACTATGGAAATACTGATTCAGACTTCGGATTCTCAGTATGGACAACTATCGAAGAATGCTTACAGCCACCAGTAATCTGGGAAAAGAACGAAGAGCATCCTGAAGGACACTGGTTCTGTACAGAACAGTTCTCAGAGCCTGAAATCTTCAACTTCCCTGGCGGAATCGGCGACGTAGAAGTAATCAACGTAGAACACGAAGAAGTACTCCTCGTTCCAAGAGAAATCGATTGTAACAGATGTACATTCAAATATGGTGTACCTGCAGACTTCAGAAAGAAGTTAATGGTTCTGTTCGAATATGGTCTCTCAGACAAGAGAACAAAGATCAAGGTTGGCGACAGCGAAATCACTCCTAGAGACTTCGTCTGCAAGGTAATCCCTAGCCCTGTTGATGCTACAATGACAATGACAGGTAAAGGATGCGCAGGTACTTGGGTAACTGGATGGAAAGACGGAAAATACAGATCAGTATATCTGTATCAGATCGCTGACAACCAGGAATGCATCAAGAAGTACACTACTAACTCAGTAGTTGCTCAGACTGCAGTAGGTCCTGTAATCATGATGGAACTTATCGCTAAGGGTATCTGGGCTGATGCTGGTGCATGGGGTCCAGAACACTTCGATCCAGATCCATTCGTAGAAAGACTTGCTAAGTACGAATTCCCTGCTGGAATCAAAGAAATGGATTCAGAATACGCAGATGAATTAAACGAAAAAGCTTTCTTAGATGCAGTAACTAAATAAGCTTACATAATTTAAGATCGAATAAAAACGGTTGCCATCAGGCAGCCGTTTTTTTGTAGAAAGAAAAGGGCATCGCCCTAACGATCAGAAATCATTAATGCGACAGTTCGTCATTTTTGCTGCAAATAAAAAGCAGACAGTAGCCTAGAAACCATGCTTTTGTGCTGTCTCGGTTCCCCTGGATCCGGATCCGTTTTCAGCAGCCTGGAAAACCGCGCTTTTGTGCTGCCCTGCGCTTTGCATAAAAATACGGGAATCAATAAAGGAGCATCGTATTCGTGATCTGTTCGATATGAGCCATATCGAGCGTACCGTTATCATCGTATGTAGTTATGAGATTGTCATAGGGACGGATATTGCATTGAAAATATTGCATGAGTTTCATGCTGGCCTTCTGCGCGTAATCGAAGTCGCCCAGCATGCCCATATGTTCCCAGTATATAAGCTTATGATCGGCAGGTCGAAGTATGCTGAAATCGGGATACACTGTATTGCCTTCCAGAACCAGAGGTGCTTCGTAGCGGTACGGGATATCCATGTACTCGAGATGAGTCGCGATAAGGAGTTCGGATTTTGAACGGACATAGATGCCGCCTGGGGTTTGGTGAATCTTTTGCTCCGGGCGGTAGGGGTTGCCCTCATATTTGATGGACCTCCAGATATAGATGTCACGTTCGGTAATGCGTCCCTGTTGAGCCGGCAGGAATTCTTCTTGTAAATATCGCAGAAGCTGATCGTTCCAGCTGCTTTCAGCCACGGTTCCCTTGATGCTGTAGCGGAGATCACGAAGTGCCGGCGATATATTTTCCAGTTGAAACATTTCGGGCAGAGGCGTGTATTCTGAGCTCAGATTTTCAAGCGATGATATATTGACAGAAAGCTGCTCTAAAAGGAAGCGCAGTATCTTGCCTGTGGCTATTTCTGCAAAAACGGGAAAGGAATTTTGTGAGAGATACAGAGGCTTCCCGTTTGAATACGTGTATAATCTGGGCTTTCCGTGCTCTAGCTTCGTAAAAAGCGTGTTGTCAGGCAGTTCTTTAAGCTGACGTGTCAACCTGGTCTTTATTTTTCTGCATTTTATCAGTTCCTTTTGTATGGCTTCTCTGCTGATCATGAGATCCTCCTTAAAAATCTTTCATGTGCTGTGCCGGTATGTAATGTGATTATATGGTCACGATCGGAGCATGGCAATCATAATTTCGCAGAATGTAATAAGCATGTCTTTTTATGTAATTTTACAGGTATAGTGGAAAGCGGCAGTTTTACATAGCCGTTTCAGCCATAAACTGAAATTTTCAAGTGTAAATGGCTGAAAACTGTAAATTATATGTTTCTGAAGAGGTTCTGATAGCTGGCAGCAAATGAGTAACTGGGATTTTTCAGCCGAGCAATAAGAGATAAACCTAGAAATGGCTGAAAACAGGAAATGCACTGGAAATGTATGTGAAAGTATGATAAGAGCCGTGATGTGAAAGAACGGTGTGGAGGCTTCGGGCGCAATGCAATTTACATATTTCAGCCATGACACTATGAATTTCATATACTTTTGGCTGAAACAGCTGTGACAAACTTGATGTATAAAGTCCACGATGAAAAACAAATGTATGAGATCATATAAAAAATCCCATAAAAAATCTACATTCACAGCTCATTCATGAAATGACTGCTCACGGAAGGCGAAGCCGGACATGAAGTGACTGTCCTGGATGTTGGAAAGATGAAGATCGCCGGCTGTCTGGCGTGCGAATACTGCCATACTAAAGGCGAAGGAAAGTGCGTGCAGAAGGATGATATGGAAAAGGTATATCCTGCACTGCTTGAATGTGATGCACTCGTGCTTGCATCGCCTATCTACTATTTTACAATGACTGCTCAGATACAGGCTACTATCCAGCGTATATATGCGATAGACCATCCGCCAAAGGCAACTAAGGCAGCACTGATGCTCAGCTCGATGTCCCCGGAGGTATACGAAGGCTCGATCGGAGAATATGAAGGAATAATAGATTACATGGGGCTTGAAGACAGAGGAATAATCACTGCTGATGATTCTGAGAACGGAACAGAAGCGCTGATGGAAAAATGTCGTGCGCTCGGAAAAGCCATGTAATCCTGCAGCAGGATACTGTCTGCATATGAAAAGCGCAGGCCCGCACCTGCATTTCGCTTCTGTTGCATCATGTGATCGTGTGCATGATGTGAAAAAGCGCAGGTTTCGGAACTGCGTTATATTATTGTATAAAGGGGATCCCGGCATTTAATTAAATAATGAATGGAATGCCGGGATTTTTGTGCAAAGCCGGGAAGATCTTCCCGGCCTTATGGGCTTGTATTTGATGTGGCTACAGTGCCTGGCCGCAGTTAGAACAGAATTTGCTGCCGGGTATGAGCGGTGCTCCGCAGCCCGGGCAGGTGCTGTTCAGCTTGGTGCCGCATATGTTGCAGAAATTCGATCCTGCAGGCAGCTTGGCTGCACATTGCGGACATGTGAGCATTTCATTGACCGGAGTCGGTATCGGTGAGACTCCCGGCATCGGTGCCTGCGTTTGTGGCGCCGCGTGCATATCAGGCTGTGGCGGTGTCTGCGCACCTGATGAAAAAGGAGCTCCGGCGTCCATGTTCTGCGCCGCCGGCTGAAGTATGCAGCCTATCACATGAAATATCTCGTCGGGCAGGTTTTTCTGCTTGTAGGCGCCGATGCCTGCCGTGATGGCAAGCGGCCACAGCAGGAAGAGACCGACCGCGCCGGCTCCGAGCTTGTCTGACCACTGTCCTTCTCCTATCGTGACGTTCAGATTATTTTCTACAATGGAAAACTGCACTGTCGTGGCAAGACGCATTCCTGAAAGAGTGCGGAGCGTGTCTTTTGGCTGTCCCGCCTGCAGCAGGTACCCGTCGGGGGTCGGTGCAGTCTGAACATCCATGCCTTTTTCAGTATGCAGAAAACGGCTGAGTTCGTCTATTACGATCTGTATATCAACATTGTTCAGCAGATAGGTTCTTGATTCTGTCATTGTCATATCCTCCATTCTCCGGTCACACGGCATGCCATGTGACGAAAACTGCGTGATTTGCATAGCTGCAGGGTCTGCACAGAAGTGCGTTCCGCAACATGTTTCATATTATAAATCCAATTTATAAATTTAATCTTAACAATGACATCCTTTTGCGGCAACCCGGGTTTCCGATTTGTCAGTGCCAGTTCGGGAAACCGGTATCAGGTACCAGTGCCTGCTGTTGCCATATGTATACAAAAATGACCAACCGGGCATATCCATGTTGACCGGCTGGTCGAAACTGTTCGATGATCAGCGATAGAGACCGCTGTAAGCGCCTATGTTGCGGGATTACAGGCAGCTGCAGGCTTTACACACCGAAAATCTCGGAAGTCTCTTTCATTATCTGTGCGATCGGGAGACCCTGCGGACATTTTTTTTCACACGCCTTGCATGATATGCAGTCGGAAGCGTGGCGGCCCTTAGGTATCCATTCAACGTATTCCATTTTTGTGGCAGGGTTCTGTCCGTAGATGTTCCATTCGTTTAAAGTGTCGATAAGATCAGGTATCTTGAGCTTCTGAGGACATGGCAGACAGTACTCGCATCCCGTGCAGGAGTACTTGATGAGTCTGTTGTATTCGTCTGAGACCTTGTCGATGAGTTCTCTTTCTTCGTCTGAGAGCACGTTGAGGTCTGCGGCTGAAACCGTAGCGATATTCTGCTGAAGCTGTTCTCCGGAGCTCATGCCGCTCAGGATAAGAGTGACTTCCGGCATGCTTGCGAGCCATTTGAAGCCCCATTCTGCAGGCGTTCGCTTCACCGGCGCGTTGTCCCAGAGCTCCTGGACTGTAGGCGGGATCCCTGTCGTGAGCTTGCCGCCTTTGAGCGGTTCCATGATTATCACGCTCAGACCTTTTTCAGCGGCCAGCTTCAGGCCTTTTACGCCTGCCTGGATATCCTTGTCCATATAGTTGAGCTGTATCTGACAGAATTCCCACGGATATGAATCAAGAACTTCCTCGAAGAGCTCATATGAATCGTGGAATGAAAAACCGATGTGCTTTATTTTGCCGGCAGCTTTCATTTCCTCGAGGAAAGGCATGAGGTTGAGCTTTTTGATGCGCTTCCAGTTCGGCTTGTTGACGCTGTGCACCAGATACATATCGATATAGTCGGTGTCGAGACGTTCGAGCTGTGTCTGGAACATCTCCTTCATGTGCTCTTCGTCCTTTGCGAGCCAGATAGGCATCTTGTCCGCGAGAAGGACTTTTTCGCGGTAACCATCCCTGAGCGCTTTGCCTACGAGCCCTTCGCTCTTGCCGTTGTGGTATCCGAATGCTGTGTCGACATAGTTTATGCCGGCATCTATCGCTGATCTGATGATGTCGATAGCTTCAGGCTCGTTGATCTGGCCGTCTTCTGTCTCAGGAAGTCTCATCGCTCCCATTCCGAGCAGGGAGACTTCTCTGTCCAGCTTTTTAAATGTTCTGTATTGCATTTTTTACTCCTGAAATACTTGCCGCCATGTTGGCGGCTTCATTGAAAAAACAAACTTTTATGGTATCATATAACATGATTATACTGAAAAAGGAGATGTATTTCAATGGAAAAAGGGACGATGGAACTCAGCCGTATCTGTGAGGCGATCCTTGCATCGGCTGATCTTAGTGGTATGGCAGGACTGGCAGTGGGCATCATGGCAGGCGATGAGATCTGCACCGGTGCTCGGGGCTACAGAAATATAGAAAGCGGCGAGCTGATGGATGCGGACACGATATTCCACTGCGCGTCGATATCGAAGACATTCACTTCTACAGCTGTAATGAAGCTTGTTGAAGAAGGAAAGCTGAGACTTGACGATAAACTGGTGGATGTGCTGTCGTATTTGTCAATCGCTGATAAACGATGTCAAAAAATAGAGATCAATCACATGCTGAGTCATATTTCAGGACTGCAGGATGCCGGTGAGCTTGGCTGGAAAGCGGGTCTGACGGGCGCGGATGCACTGAAGAACTATGCGTTTGCGAATGAAGTGACTGACAGGCCGATGCTTGGCGAGCCCGGAAACTGTACACCTATGTACAGCGACATGGCATACGATCTGCTGGGACTTGTTGTTCAGGAGGTTTCGGGGCAGCCGTTCGAAACATATATAAAGGAAAACTTTTTTGATCCGGCAGGCATGAAAGACACGACATTCCTGACATTCGAGAGGACAGGCGGAAGTCTCGGTCTGGAGGATATAGACAAGGCGAAGATCGCAATGCCTCATGTAAAGGATGCAGATGGAAAGATCGTGCTGGAGTCGATGTTCCCGTATACGAGGCAGCATGCGCCGAGCTCTACTCTGACCTCAAATGTTTCGGATCTGCTGAAGTGGGGAAGATATAATCTGGATAAAAAGGCAGTGTCTGCTGACAGCTATGAAAAAATGTGGACTGAGAGAGTCAATATCCCTGACAAGTTCGCGATGATGGGTATGGGATGGTTCATCAGACATGAGAACGGACATATGTTCGTCGGCCACGAAGGCGGAGATGATGGGTTCAGAACCAGTTTCTGGACGTGCCCGGAATGCGATGCGGCCCTGGTGATCCTGGCAAATACGACAGAAGCTCCGATAGAACCGCTTACTGAAAGCTTTTGTATGGATATCGAGTAAGTCGCGACGTGCTGCTTAAGGCATTTCAAACTGATAAAATATTTTGCAAGCAAGCGGCAATATGTTAAAATTATACATGCAGGAACGGTTTTTTCAGACCGAAAGCGGGCGCTTTGCACGAAAAATATCCCCTGCATGATTAGGAGGGAAAATACGATAATGGCTGTAGAAAAAGCAAAATTCAATAACTTATGTGAAAATTTCATGGATAAGGTGATGGACATCTATGATGTGCCGGGCGTGCAGGTCGGAGTGAGCGTGGGGGATGTTTCCTACACGGCGGCCAGAGGATACAGGAACTTCTTCACGAAGGATCCGCTCAAAGATACTGACGTGTTCCACTGCGCATCGGTTTCGAAGATGTTCACGGCGATGGGCATCATGAAGCTCGTGGATCAGAAGAAGATCGATCTCAACGATAGGATGGTGGACCTGCTGCCTTTTCTCAAGATGCAGGACGAGAGAAGTAAAGATGTAAGAGTTTATCAGCTGCTGAGCCACACTGCCGGCATGCACGATGTTCCTGTAGAGGACTGGGAGTGGAAGTGGGGCGACAAGGTGATAAACCCTGATGCACTGAGAAACTACGCTTTCCATGAAGAAGTGTGCAGGCGAAACATGCTGTGGGAGCCGGGAACGAACGGCTTCATGTACAGCAGCATCGCATATGAGCTGCTGGGAATAATCATAGAGGAAGTTTCAGGTCAGCTCTTCGACGAGTTCATAAAGGAAAACTGCTTCAAGCCGGCAGGCATGGACAATACGACTGTTCTTACCGTGGAAAGGACCGGCGGCAGCCTGGAGTTTGAGGATATAGACAAGCTGGGGATGGCTATGCCGTACGAGAGAGATGAAAACAGGAATTTCATACTGGCGAAGTACTATCCATACAGCAGACAGCATGCACCGAGCTCGACTCTTACGACAAACGTAGGCGACATGCTCAAGTGGGGAAGGTTCAATCTCGACAGAAAGGCTTTCTCGAACGAGACATATGAGACGATGTGGAAGGAGTATGCGGTAGTTCCTAACAACGGTGAAAAGATGGGCCTCGGCTGGTTCATGAGAGAACAGGAAGGCTGTCATCTGATGGGACACGAAGGTACGGATATCGGCTTCAGAGCAAGCTTCTGGATATGTCCGGAGCATGACCTGACGATCACTGTACTGTCAAATGTCTCGGCCGCTCCGGTAAAGAGAATAAGCAAGACGCTGTTCGCAGAGCTTATTCATATCTTATAAAATCGAGAAACTCATCGAAATCCTCGAATCCGCTCTGGATGAATTCGAACAGGACAGGTTCCTTGAATTCGTACTTGGCGGTAGTCATCAGGAATGGCGCCAGAGGGCTTGCCTTGAGTTTGTTCTCCATAAAACGTATATCAGAAAGGGTGTATGCTGACGCTATGAGCTGACCGTAGTCAGTCAGGAAGTATACGCCCTTTACGTCGTTACTGAGACGGAAAACGCGGCTGTTCACATGGTCGTTGTTTTTTTTGAACGCCATGAACATGCGGCCGTTTTCGTGGGACGACATCACCGTATTGAGGTTGACGGTGAGTTCACCAATGTTGTTTTCCATGTCTTCCTCGGAAAGCAGCACTTCGTAGACCGTCACGAATTCGGGTTTCGCGAGCATCATCGCCGCTTCTGCGGAGCTTACCGCAAAGCCAGAGCAGTGAGTGACTGCCGCGATCCTCAGGTCTTTCACTACCACTTTTGTTATCACGGTCTCATAGCTGCTGTTGTGCTCTATCAGTGATTCGCACAGATATGAAACTGCACCGTCTTCGTACACGTGGTCGCGGTCGATCACATTTTTGCAGAAAGTCGCCTGTTTGTAGTTGTCATATATGTCAAGCGGCACTCCTTTTTCTGCGAGGTAGGCAGCGCCTATATGGTCTCTGCCGAAACATCTCATCAGAAAATAGTTGATGGCCTGGTAATCTGACGTGATCTCGCCGCATATCCTGTGCATGATGAGTCTGGCTTCGTCCTGCGACAGTGTGGTCTCGGGTTCGAAAATAAAGCTGTATTCCTCGTAGTTTTCGGGAAGGGGGAGCTTGTTGTGCTCATTGAATTTTTTGTAATAGGTCAGCAGGCCGCGAAGATGACGTTCGGCAAGATCTATTTTTTTTGCGCCGAGACCGCCCATCAGCGCCTGCTCTATATAGCTCAGTTCATCGCTGTCGTTTCCTATGATGCTCTTGTAGGTTTCCAGCCCCATCTCTTCACAGTCGATATAGAAGAACTGGTGAAGATCAGCTTCTGTGTCGCTGCTTCCGGAAAGGCGCCATCTTGCGTATATCGAAAGTACGCCCATGAGTCTGGTGTCAGTCACATAGGCTGATACAAAATATTTTTCTCTTTTGCTTACGGGAACGGATAATCCGCCCTCTATGACAGTAAGTTCAGGTCTGCTCAAATCGGATACCTCGTTTTTAAATATTGTGTTAACATTAATAATGCTTCTTTTAAAGAAAGTATACCTTATTTCGAGAAAAATACAAGTCGGGAAAAAATGAGGCCCGGTGATCGATAACGGTCGCGCATTGTGCTTTTAAAGGAGTATAGAAGGCGCTTCAGAGAGAAATGCAAGAGTTAGTCTGCAAAGAGAAATACACAAGTTAGTTTAAACTACTTGACAGAAAAAAGATTTGATATATAATAGTAAAGTAAACTTAATAGATCCTTATTAAGAGCGGTGGAGGGACTAGGCCCGAAGAAGCCCGGCAACCTTATCTTTGCGGCAGCAGACGCTGCATACAGAGATAGATGGTGCTAAATCCTACAGAATTATTCTGAAAGATGAGGGAAGAAACGTTGAAACATATCTCTTTCATGATTCAGAAAGAGATTTTTTTTATGAGCTGCCCAAATCTTTGATTTGGCGCGCAGCTCAAACGCGAGAATTGCGCAGTCCGGGGGACTGGAGGGAGTCCGGCTGCAGTGCAATTTTACCGCAAAATGAGCTGCCCAAATCTTGAAGCCCTATCCCGAAATCTTTGATTTCGCGGAAGGTCTCATGCAAAGCTTTCCCAAATCTCTGATTTGGCAGAAAGCGACTGCGAGATTTGGCGCGCAGCTCAAACGCGAGAATTGCGCAGTCCGGGGGACTGAAAGGAGCCCGGCTGCAGTGCAATTTTACCGCAAAATGAGCTGCCACGCAGCTCGACCGCGAGATCAACAGCAAGGTATTACGGATTAGTTAAAAAATGGAGGTAAGAAAGTAAGAATGAAGAAATTATTTACATCTGAATCAGTTACAGAGGGGCATCCCGATAAAATATGCGATCAGATTTCTGACGCGGTAGTAGATGCGATCCTGGAGAAGGACCCGATGGGAAGAGTTGCTGCGGAAACTACGGTAAATACAGGATATGCGATGGTAATGGGCGAGATCAGCACAGAGTGCTACATCGACATCCAGAAGATCGCAAGAGATGTCATTCGCGACATAGGCTACGACCACAGCGAATACGGATTTGACGGAAATGTGTGTGCAGTGCTTACAGCGATAGACGAACAGTCATCCGATATAGCAATGGGCGTCGACAAGGCACTTGAGTACAAGGACGGAGAGCTTCCGGACGAAGCAGACCTGGCTGACGAGACCGGCGCGGGAGACCAGGGAATGATGTTCGGCTATGCGTGCAACGAGACGCCTGAGCTCATGCCGATGCCGATATCCCTCGCACACAAGCTCGCAAGAAGGCTGACAGAGGTAAGAAAGAACGAAACTTTAAAATATTTGCGCCCAGACGGAAAAACACAGGTGACAGTTGAGTACGAAGATGATAAAGTAAAGAGGATAGATACGATAGTTATTTCCACACAGCACGATCCGGACGTGGAACTGGCGCAGATCAGAGCAGACCTGATGGAACACGTGATCAAACCGGTTGTCGATGCATCGCTTCTTGACGATGACACGAAGTACTTCATCAACCCGACAGGCAGATTCGTTATAGGCGGACCGCACGGAGACTCGGGACTTACAGGCAGGAAGCTCATCGTCGACACTTACGGTGGATATTCGAGACACGGCGGTGGCGCTTTCAGCGGCAAAGACCCTACAAAGGTGGACCGTTCAGGCGCATATGCAGCAAGATACGTTGCCAAGAACCTCGTTGCGGCAGGACTTGCAGACAAGTGCGAGATACAGCTCGCGTATGCGATCGGCGTGGCAAGACCGGTATCTATATTCGTGGATTCCTTCGGCACAGGCAGGGTCTCGGACGAAAAGCTCGCAGATATCGTAGCAGAGAATTTCGACCTCAGACCGGCAGCAATAATAAAGAATCTGGACCTCAGAAGACCTATCTACAGGCAGGTTGCCGCATACGGTCACTTCGGCAGGACAGATATAGATGTGCCGTGGGAAAAGACAGACAAGGCAGAGGCACTCAAGGCTGCGTTTGAAGCTTAAAAGTGTGCGTGGCTGCCTGCGGTATTCAGGTATGTAAAGGCTGCAGCCGGCCGGTATGCCGGGGTTTCATGGTGCAGCATAACAGAGCCGCGGGGCGATCGGCATGTCAGGACTTCAGACGGCATGCTGATGTTGTGAAAGAAAAATGAAAGGAGATTTTTTTAGAAATGGGAGTTAAAGTTGCAAAATTCGGAGGTTCGTCAGTAGCGGATGCTTTACAGATAGAGAAGATCCGAAATATTATCGAGAATGACGGGGATATAAAGTACGTCGTGGTTTCTGCGCCGGGAAAGAGATTTTCCGAGGACAGCAAAGTCACCGATCTTCTGTATCTTTGCAAGACCCATATCGAGCATAAAATCCCTTATGAACAGATATTCCAGGTGATCTGCGACCGCTTCATGGCTGTAGAGGTCAATCTGGATGTCGATATAGATCTCGAGCATGAATTCGAAGAGATCAAGAGAAACCTTGAAGCGGGAGCATCGGCAGACTACATTGCCAGCAGAGGTGAATACCTCAATGCGATGATAATCGCTTCATATCTGGGCTACGATTTCGTGGATGCTGCAAAGATTGTCAAATTCGATGAAAAAGGCAGGTTCATGGAAGAGCTTACAGACAAGGCTATCAAAAAGGAGCTTGCAAATCATGAGAAAGCTGTTATCCCGGGCTTTTACGGCTCGAAGATCGACGGCTCTGTAAAGACGTTCTCAAGAGGCGGTTCGGACATCACAGGTTCGATCATAGCGAGAGCGGTAGGTGCAGACATGTATGAGAACTGGACGGACGTATCGGGCTTCCTGATGGCAGACCCGAGGATCGTCAAGGACCCTAAGCCGATAAGCACGGTTTCGTACAAAGAGCTGAGAGAGCTTTCATATATGGGAGCATCGGTCCTGCATGAGGATGCGATCTATCCTGCAAGAGTTGCGAATATCCCGATCAACATCAGGAACACGAACAGACCTGAAGATCCGGGCACGATAATCACCGCAGAACCTGCGAAGCTGGAAGACGGACAGATCATCGCAGGTATCGCAGGAAGCAAGGACTTCACTGTTATCGCGATGTACAAGAACCTGATGAGCAGCGAAAGAGGATTTATCAGAAAGATGACCGGCATACTCGAGGATTTCGATGTGCCTATCGAGCATATCCCGAGTGGTATAGACACTCTGTCGGTAGTCCTCGAAAACAACGTGATCGACGGCAGGCTCGATGAGATTGTGGAGGAATTCACACGTCAGCTCAAGCCTGATACCATCGAAGTATTCGAAGACATGGCACTGATCGCGACAGTAGGTCACGGCATGTCATCGAGAACAGGCGTATCGGCAGCACTGTTCACAGCACTTGCAAAGGAAAAGATCAACATCAGGATGATCGACCAGGGCTCGAGCGAGATGAACATAATCGTCGGAGTCGAGAACAAAGATTTTGAAAAAGCCATAAAAGCGATATACGAAGCATTCGTATCGTAAAGTACATAGAAAGCCTCGATGCCAGGGAAATCAAGGGACCCGGGCACCGGGGCTTTTATGCAAATATCACTTGACATTTTCGGAAGCGAAAAGATTTACGGAAATAATGAAATTAAAATTGTAAAACAGCGCGTTTTGCGATAAAATGTAATATTATAGTTTGAAGTAGATAGTGAAAGCAGGAGGTAACCATGGCATATATTTTTGACGAACCATCAAGAACGTTTAACGAATATCTTTTAGTACCGGGATACTCTTCGACAGAGTGCAGAGTGGACAACGTATCACTGAAAACTCCGGTCGTGAGATTCAAAAAAGGGGAGGAACCCGCGATAAGCATGAATATCCCTCTCGTGTCAGCGGTGATGCAGGCCGTTTCAGGTGACAGGCTTGCCATAGCTCTTGCAAAGGAAGGCGGCATTTCATTTATTTACGGATCACAGAGCATCGAAAGTCAGGCTGAAATGGTGCGCAAGGTAAAGTCGCACAAGGCCGGATTCGTAAGGAGCGACGCCAATATCAGGCCGGATCAGACGCTGGCCGAGCTGCTCGAACTGAAGGGAAGGACAGGACATTCGACAACTGCTGTAACTGAGGACGGAACTCCTGAGGGCAGGATGATAGGACTCGTTACGAGCAGAGACTACCGTATCAGCAGGACTCCGCTCGATGAAAAAGTCTGCAATTTCATGACTCCGTTCGACAAGCTCGTGTATGCCAAGGAGGGCATCACGCTGTCAGAGGCCAACGACATGCTGTGGGACAACAAACTCAACGCACTGCCTATAGTAGATGAAAATCAGAGACTTGCATACTTTGTATTCCGAAAGGACTACGATACTCACAAGGCTTATCCTGACGAACTGCTGGACGAGCACAAGAGATATGTCGTGGGAGCCGGCGTGAACACGAGGGATTATGCGGAAAGGATCCCGGCGCTGGTCGAAGCCGGTGCTGATGTGCTCTGCATAGATTCATCCGAGGGCTTCACTGAATGGCAGAAGATCACGCTTGATTTCGTGCGTGAAAAGTACGGCGACAGCGTGAAGATCGGTGCGGGAAACGTCGTGGACAGAGAAGGTTTCAACTTCCTGGCTGATTCCGGAGCTGATTTCGTAAAGGTCGGCATCGGCGGCGGTTCGATATGTATCACGAGAGAGCAGAAGGGTATCGGCAGGGGACAGGCTTCTGCGGTCATCGAGGTCGCAAAGGCCAGAGACGATTATTACCGCAGGACCGGTGTGTATGTGCCGATCTGTTCGGACGGCGGCATCGTTTACGACTATCACATGACGCTGGCGCTGGCAATGGGCGCGGACTTCCTGATGCTCGGAAGATATTTCTCGAGATTTGACGAGTCGCCTACAGCAAAGCTCAACATAAACGGAAGTTATGTCAAGGAGTACTGGGGAGAAGGCTCGAACAGAGCGAGAAACTGGCAGCGTTACGACATGGGCGGTGACAGCAAGCTTTCGTTCGAGGAAGGTGTCGACTCGTATGTGCCTTATGCGGGACCGCTCAGCGACAATGTAAGGCAGTCACTGCAGAAGGTGAAGTCGACTATGTGCAACTGCGGACTCATGACTATTCCTGATCTTCAGAGGAATGCAAAGCTCACGGTCGTTTCTGCGACAAGTATCGTGGAAGGCGGAGCGCATGACGTTATCCTGAAGGATACATCGGGAAGCAGCAAGAGATAGAAGAGAGAAGGATTTTGATATATGGAACATGAAAAAATTATAGTTCTGGATTTCGGAGGGCAGTACAATCAGCTGATCGCCAGACGTGTCAGGGAGTGCAACGTTTACTGTGAAGTGCATCCTTACACGATGAGCATCGAGGAGCTGAAAGCGGCGGCTCCGAAGGGGATCATTTTCACCGGTGGTCCGAACAGTGTTTACGGTGATGATTCGCCTCAGTATTCAAAAGAGATCTACGACATGGGCGTGCCTGTGCTCGGGATCTGCTACGGCGCGCAGCTGATCGCGCATCAGCTGGGAGGCAAGGTGGAGACTGCGCCTGTCAGCGAATACGGCAGGACAGAAGTTGAGATAGATGACAAGGGCGGGCTCTTTGCAGATGTTGCGGATAAAACGATCTGCTGGATGAGCCATACCGATTATATAAGCCAGGCGCCTGAAGGCTTTACAGTAACGGCGCACACGCTGGTATGCCCGATCGCGGCTATGGAAAACCGTGAGAGGAAGATCTACGCACTGCAGCCTCATCCGGAGGTGATGCACACTGTGGAGGGCATGAAGATGCTCGGTGCATTCGTAAGAGATGTGTGCGGATGCAGCGGTGACTGGCAGATGGGATCGTTTGTAGACGATACGATAAAGGCTATCAGAGAAAAGGTAGGCTCCGGAAAGGTGCTGTGTGCGCTTTCGGGCGGAGTCGATTCATCTGTTGCGGCGGTGCTGATGTCAAAGGCGGTAGGCAGGCAGCTCACATGTGTGTTCGTTGACCACGGTCTTCTGAGAAAGAACGAGGGCGACGAGGTCGAGGCTGTTTTCGGGCCTGACGGCGAATATGACCTGAATTTCGTGAGGGTCAATGCGCAGCAGCGTTTTTATGAAAAGCTCGCAGGTGTGTCTGAACCTGAGCAGAAGAGGAAGCTCATCGGCGAGGAATTTATCCGTGTATTCGAGGAAGAAGCGAAAAAGATCGGCGCTGTGGACTTCCTGGTGCAGGGCACGATATATCCGGATGTGATCGAGTCCGGCCTCGGCAAGTCTGCTGTGATAAAGTCGCATCACAATGTCGGAGGTCTGCCTGATCACGTTGATTTCAAGGAGATCATAGAGCCTCTCAGGATGCTGTTCAAGGATGAAGTGCGAAAAGCGGGTCTTGAGCTGGGCATACCTGAATATCTGGTGTTCCGTCAGCCGTTCCCGGGACCGGGTCTCGGCGTGAGGATCGTCGGTGAGGTCACTGAGGAAAAGGTAAAGATCGTGCAGGATGCCGATGCGATCTACCGTGAGGAGATCGCGGCTGCGATGGATGCCGGTCTGATACCGAAATACGGTGAGGAAGGCACACTGGGTCAGTACTTTGCGGCGCTGACGAATATGCGAAGCGTCGGAGTCATGGGTGACTTCAGGACTTACGACTATGCTGTCGCACTGCGCGCAGTGCTGACAAGCGACTTCATGACCGCTGAAGCGGCTCACCTGCCGTGGGAAGTAATCGACAAGGTCACTACGAGGATCGTCAACGAAGTAAAGCACGTCAACCGCGTGATGTACGACTGCACGGGGAAACCGCCGGGGACGATAGAACTGGAGTGAGTTTGAAAATTTTACACAGAGTATTTTATATGGCAGGTAGTCTATAGGATTGCCTGCTGTATTTTTATTATGTTGTATTTCAAGGAAATAGACATTGAAATTTATTACTAACGTAAAATTTTAACTGCGGATTTGTTTAAGAGATGGTGTGTGCTATACTTGTAGCACAAGTATAGAGTATATTTGAAAAATAACATGAGGGGGTGAAGAGAAAATATGAAGAATATGAAAATAGATGCTAACGGAACAGAAATCAGAGTAATGGGCGATGTTGTTAATGAGGAAGCATACATTTCGCTTACAGATATTGCTAAATATAAAAATCCGGATAATGCTTTTATTGTAGTTGCCAATTGGATGCGTAACTATTCTACAATTTCATTCTTAGGATTGTGGGAACAGATTCACAATCCTAATTTTAAACCTATCGAATTCGATAGGTTTAAAGCAGAGTCGGGAGATAATGCTTTTACGTTGACACCACAGCAGTGGATAAAAGCCACAGATGCAATTGGTATCGTATCAAAATCAGGACGATATGGCGGCACTTATGCTCATACGGATATAGCGTTTGAGTTTGCTTCATGGATTTCGCCGGAATTTAAGCTTTATATCATCAAAGATTATCAGCGACTAAAGAAAGACGAAGCAGATCGGTTAGCGATTGGGTGGGATGTAAAGAGAGAACTTTCAAAAATAAATTATCGTATCCATACAGATGCAGTAAAAGAATTCTTGATAACTCCCACACTATCTCCGCAGGAAATGGCATATACATATGCTTCAGAAGCAGATATTCTAAATATGGCTTTGTTTGGAAAAACAGCAGCACAGTGGAGAAGTGAAAAAGGAATAAAAGGGAAAACTCCTAATATCCGAGATTTTGCTTCAGCGGAAGAATTGGTTGTGCTTATCAATCTGGAAGATACAAATGCAGACCTGATAAGACAGGAAGTACCTAAAATTGAAAGGCTGAAAATATTAAGAGAAAAAGCGTACAGGCAATTAGAACTTTTAAGAAAGAACCAAGATACGATAGAGGCACTAAAGAAAAATCTTATTGAAGATACAGAAACAAATGGTTGATTTCCTAAGCAAACTCGCTTATAATCTGAATCGTAACATATTGCTATTATCCACAGTTACGGAGAGAGTGTTATCAACAGCGATAACAAACTGATAACATTAGCCCATATAGGCAGGATAATATGGATAAATCAAAAAATCGAAAGAAAAACAAATACGGCAACAAATAATCTCTAAACAAAATTGATTAGTAATTGTCGAGTTTGAATAAACGATTTTAAGAAAATAAATCCCGAACCTGTTGAAATTTCAATGGTTCGGGATTTTTGAGTTTTTGGTTTGACGCATTTTTGACGCATCTTGTGTAGATGAGCTGGTTTGCGTGATATAATGAGTTCTTCTGTTTTAAACCGTTCTACATATAAAATGATTGACACCGTATATGACACCACATATAATATAGATAAGGGGTATAGGAATGTCAAAATGGGATAAACTGATAACACGTATATGTAATTTATCGAACGATCTTCGATTTAATGAGTTACGGAAGGTATTGGAAAGCTACGGATATGAAATGAATGCACCAAGAAGTGGAAGTAGTCATTACACTTTCAGAAAGCAAGGTTGTATGCCAATTACGATCCCAAAACACGAACCGATTAAAAAAGTATATGTGGAAATGGTAAGGCAGATTGTAGAAAGTGAGGCGAAGAATGATGAAGACGCTGAATGATTATATGGCAATGTCCTATCGTATGGAAATTGTGGAGGACAAGGATGAAGGCGGATTTGTGGTTTCTTATCCGGATTTGCCTGGATGCATTACTTGTGGCGAAACCGTAGAAAGTGCAGTAGCAAATGCGCTGGATGCAAAAAAAACATGGCTTGAAGCAGCGCTGGAAGAAGGTATAGAAATTCATGAGCCGGATAGTTTGGAAGATTATTCTGGACAGTTTAAATTGAGAATTCCACGAAGTCTGCACAGGTCACTGGCAGAGCATTCTCAGAGAGAGGGGATCAGCATGAATCAGTATTGTGTGTATCTTCTGTCCAGAAATGACGCAGTATATTCAAAATAAAGCCTGAGAAAAATATATCCCGAATCTGTTGAAAAATCAACGATTCGGGATTTTACTATCTCTATAATCTGTAAAAAAGATCATACCGGAAGATCCAGATCTATGATTATGTTTTGGAGTACATTGTAGCAGTTGTAGAATTTTCAATATAATAATTAATGTAAGTATTATATTTCATGCTCAATAAATAGGTTGAATTTATCCTAAAACGTGCTACTATATAGATAAAGGAGGCGATAAATATGATGATCAATACAGATAATCTGGTTTCCATCACAGATGCAAATCAGAATTTTTCGCGTGTTGCAAGAATGGTTGATGAAAACGGAGCAGCAATCATTTTAAAGAATAATGTACCGCGCTATATCCTCATGGAGTTCAACCAATTGGAAGCGGAACAGCTTGCAGAAGATGAAGATATACAAGAGATTTCAAAGCGTCTTATGGTAAAAAATAAGCATGCATATGAGGTGCTGGCAAAATGAGAAGGCTGAGCAGTGAACAGGTACTGGAGCTGCATGATGCACTGCTGAGGGAATTCGGAGGGACCGCAGGAGTTCGGGATCAGGGACTTCTTGACTCTGCATTGAATACACCATTTGCTACGTTTGGAGGGAAATACCTGTATCCTTCTTTGCAGGCAAAAGCAGCACAGTTGGGATTTGGTCTGGTCAGTAATCATCCATTCGTAGACGGAAATAAGAGAATCGGTGCTCATGTAATGTTAGTTTTTCTGGCAATCAATGGAATTGAACTGAGCTATACGCAGGAGGAACTGATTGATGTTATTCTTCAGGTGGCAAGTGGAAAAATCCATGCGCAGGGACTGTTGGAGTGGATATTGCAGCATCAGGCATAATCAAAGATCTGTATGTTTTCGATTAATAAGCGTTTATAGGTAATGCATTTTATAGACATTTGGATTTTTAAAATGAGCTAAATCAGTTCAAGCGATTATATTTTAGTCTAAGAGTTAAGAAGGTATCGTTGAAATACAAGGGTTTTCTTTTTAGACTAAAGAAAAAATATTAGCTCAAGAGCCAAAGGAGGACTCTCTCATGAACATAACCGTATATCTAGGATCGACCGAAGGCAGGGATCCGGCTTTGAAACATGCTGTACAGGAGCTGGGGACCTGGATCGGGGAAAGCGGAAACTCGCTGGTGTATGGCGGGTCGAGGACAGGCCTTATGGGGCTGCTGGCGAAAAGCGTGCTGGACGCAGGCGGCCGGGTTACTGGTGTAGAACCGCAGTTTTTCATAGATGAAGACCTTCAGTACGAAGGCCTGACAGAGCTGATAGTGACGGAGGACATGGCAGCGCGAAAGGCGAAAATGATACAGCTTGGGGATGCCTTCATAGCTTTCCCCGGAGGGACCGGAACACTGGAGGAGATCACGGAGATCATGTCAAAGCGTTCACTGCGGCAGCTTGACGCACCGTGCATTTTATATGATCTCAATGGATATTATGACGGCTTGAAAAAGCTGCTGGAACATATGATACATATGGGCCTTTCTTCAGAAGAAAAACAGCAGGGCATCTGTTTTGCGGAGAATCTTGAGGAGATCAAAACGCTTTTGGAAAGGAGCTGATGAAATGCCTATGTGGTGGTTTATGTTCATCTGCAATATGATATATTCGGTCGTGATGATCGCCGGCGGATGGCTGATGTGGAAGCACTGTCCGAAGAAGATAAATTCGTTCATCGGATACAGGACGAGCCGATCCATGAGAAATGCCGAAACCTGGAGCTTTGCAAATCAAAACTGCGGCAGGCGATGGTGGAAAACAGGATGGATCATGCTGATACCGACAGTGCTGGTACAGATACCGATGTACGGCGCCACGGATGCGGCGATAAGCGTGATGGGACTGGTGATCTGTATAATCGAATGCACGATCCTGATCGCATCGATCTTTCCGACTGAAAAAGCTCTGAAGCGGGAATTTGCAGATGACGGACGCAGGAAAATGCAGTGACAGCTCAAGCTCAGAGCGATAAGGGAGAAGCGCTGCACTTTTACGCGGAAGAAAGCAGGGACCGCCTTCTGCACAATGGATCTCGAACTGATTCTAAAATCCAGCACTGTCAGGCGGATCCTGGCGGTGTTTTTGTTTGCTACAGGGGGATTTTGTGATATAATCATTTAGATTTAGAGTTGATTTTAGAAACGTATGACAAGGGATCATATGGAGAACAGCATGGCAGGAGGAGAAATATGAAAAGACGTGTGATGATCGCAGTTATGGCGATAGTATTGGGTCTCGGCACGGTCCTGATAAGCCCGGGAGGGTACGTGTCGGCAGACAGTGAAGTCGCGGAGACCGATATGCCGACGGGAGAACTCGAATACATAACGCTGCAGGAAAACACTGCATTCAGGTGGAATGCCAATGGTGAAGCGCTCAAAAGCAATGAGATACACCTTGACGATAATGAAGGCATGAACTGCAGCTTCCGCTTCGACAAAGTAGAAGATGGATGGTACGGAATAAAACACATAAAGAGCGGCGGCACAGATCTTTTTGCAGACATCGAAGACAAGAGCAAGGATGAAGGTAAAGTCCTCCATCTGTGGGAGTCCAATGATAATAAAGTAAAAGGCAACAACCACCGTCAGTTTGCATTTTACCCTGCAGGCACAGACAGCAACGGCAATCAGAGCTATTATATAAAGAACAGGAACAGCGGCCTGTGGATGGGTTATGAAGATACCGACAAAAACGGCAAGCCGAGCTATGGAGACAAGATAATACAGACGAAAGAGGCAAACAGAAAGGCATGGATCATAACGCCTGCAGTTATCCCGAAGAGCGGCGATGAGGTCGAGGATCTGGTGAAGACCGAAGAAGGCAGAGCATACTGTGAGATCTTCAAACCCGGTACGATAGAGGCTCTAAACAGAAACGGCGATACAGTCTTAAAAGGTGGCGCTATCCACATGTACACTATGGGTACCAGCAGCAAATGGGCCATCGAGTGGATAGACAAATACAAGGCATATAAAATATATGCGCTGACAGACGGCGAAGCCGATCTTGGAGGCGGTAAAGTATGGGATGTCAGGAATCAGGGTGGAGACGAATATGAGCTGATACATATTTGGGACAATAACAGCAACGACCAGAACAGAAATACGAGCAACCTGTGGCGCTTTATAAAACAGGAAGACGGCAGCTACAAGATCCAGAGCGCACGTACCGGCAAATTTGCACATGACGGACAGATAGACAGTAATGGACAGAGTCTGCCGTGGCTGTCGCAGACGAGTGACGGCACGGCTTTTGAGGTTGAGTTTTTCGCCAGCGACGGCGACAAGATCAGCTATAACTATTCTGAAGACTGGATGGCACAGCTTCCGGACGATGCAGTGCTTTCATCGGTAAATCTGCCAGGCAGCCATGACGCCGGGACAGCAGCAATAGTAGAGGATGGCATACCACAGGTTTCGTTCACGTCATGTCAGAAGTACTATTATGAAGAACAGCTGAATGTAGGAGTCAGAAGCTTCGATATCCGCTGTAATGCATTGTCGGATGATGCGGCGTTGTCAGATGTAATAATCATCCACGGCAATGAGAGGTGGCACTGCAGCAACAGAGATGCAACGGATCTTACGCTCGACAACATCCTGAATGAAAGCGTGAGGTTCCTGGATGAACATCCGACGGAGACTGTCGTCATGATGGTAAAGCCTGATGACGGAAGTACTGTAGGTCTGGTGAAAGCGATGGCAAGTTTCATCAAAGCTGAGGTCGCCAAGGGCGACGAATGCCACGTGTGGACGGGTAATGAGATACCATCGGTAAAAGAGGCTCGCGGCAAGATCGTGTTCCTGAGAAGATACGAGATCGATAAGTCTAAATATGATCCGGCGGCCGACGGTCTTCAGGAAAGGTGGTTTGGAATAGACCTGTCGAAGTGGGATGATCATTCTTACGGAGATACCAAATATGCGATAAAGATATACGGCCAGGATCAGTACGGCACAGCGGTATACGCGCAGGATGCCTACAGTGAAAATGCAAACGGAAAGATCGAATATATAGAAGGAACGATGGCTCAGACGACCGGCGCAGATACGACCCACGCTATCCCGGCCGACTCCTGGATTTTCAATTATACAAGCTGTTCCAAGTGGATACCGCTCAACGTCACCAAGGATCTGAACCCGCAGCTCTTCGCGGACGAGTTCGGCAAAGACAAGAGCGGATACATAGACAACCGCAGACTCGGTATGGTCATGCTCAACTTTGTCGACAGACCGATGAGCAGACTTATTTACGAGACAAACCTCAAAGATAATGATTTTCTTACTGCAAAGGCTGTGTTCCCGGAAAGCATAACTCTCAGTCAGGGACAGAGGCTTTCTGATGCAAAGCTTGCAGGTCAGCTCGGCGGAGGCAGATGGGTATTCGAGGAAGGCGACTATGTTCCTACACTGGAAGATTTCAAGAGCGGCAGAACTTTCCGGCTCAGATTCGTCCCTGATGACGACAGGCTCCAGGGCATTGAAAAAGACGTGACGATAACGAGCTTTGAGCAGAAGACTCCGGCCGGACGGACCGATGCGGACAAGAAGGGCAGTGTATCCGGAGCAAATACGTCCGACAGCACAGATATGGCTGTGCTTGCAGCTGCTGCGATGATCGCAGTACTGGCGCTGCTAGGAGCACTGGCAGCAGTAAGGCTCAGAAAGGAGAACTGAGACAGGGATCGCTTTTAGAGTGAGGCTTGCATCCGGCGGGCAGGCTGCCGGCACATCCGCACCGGCAAAATGCACATTCGCACTGGCAATATCGCTTTCAGAATGATATCCTTATATAAACGACAGATATGCAGAAAAGCACAGGAGGCATGATGAAAGCAGTATTCATAGACATCGACAATACACTTCTTGATTTTGACGAATACGTCCGAAACACGATGGAAACGGGGTTCAGGCATTTCGGGCTCAAGCCGTACGAGCCGTACATGTATGATGTTTTCATAAGGGAAAACGGCAGGCTGTGGCGCAGGATCGAGCAAGGAGAACTCACTTTTAAGGAACTGGAAAAAGTGCGCTGGAACATCATTTTCAATGAACTTGGCATAGAGTTCGACGGACCGGTGTTCGAGAAATATTTCCGTGCGGCGCTGAACGACAGCGCGATACCGGTAGCCGGATCGTATGAGATGCTGGAAGCTTTGCGGGAAAAGGGATGCCTGATATGCGCGGCGAGTAACGGCCCTTACGAGCAGCAGCTGCGCCGTCTGGAAATCGCAGATATGCTCAGGTATTTCGATCATGTTTTCATTTCGGAAAAAATCGGCGCGTCCAAGCCGTCAGGGGATTTTTTCGAGCATGCGTTTTCCGTGATAAACAGTAGCAGAGAAGAGAGCATCCTGCCGCATGAGACCGTGATGATCGGAGACTCGCTGACATCGGATATCGCGGGCGGCAGGCAGTACGGGATGCAGACGTGCTGGTATATGAGAGACAGGGAGCAGGAGATCCCGGCAGATGTCGGTATAGCGGTGGACGATCTCAGAGACGTCGCAGACAGGATATTCTGATACATTATGTAAAGCCTCCGGCTGTAGGGTGTGCAAAACGCATATGCCTTGACAGCCGGGGGATTTTTGTTTATATTATAAGTAACAAGTGTTGCGCAACGTTAGTTGCGCGGAGACGCCGGCAATTCAGCCGCGGCCGTAGCCGTCGGCAAAGGATCATACACATATTATCCACCGCTGGCCGCAGTCATAGTCGTAGCTGCCTGCAAATAGCGGGAGCATCGCGGGGGAATACTTTCATGTCCGTCTGCGACCTGTGCTTCTGCGATCGGCAGCCGGCAGAAATTTATTTACAGAAAGGAACGATCATGCCGCCAAGATTCAAATTTACAAAAGAAGAGATCGTACAGGCTGCGCTGGATATCACCAGAGAAAGCGGCCTGTCGGCACTGACCGCCAGAGCGCTGGCGGCCAGGCTGGGGTGCTCGGTAAAACCCGTTTTCGGAGCGTTCAAAAATATGGAGGAAGTCCAGCAGGAAGTGATGGCCGCAGCGAACCGCATGTACGAAGATTATCTGAAGACAGACATGGCGAAGGGCCAGTACCCGCCGTACAAAGCCAGTGGCATGGCATATATACGCTTTGCGAAAGAAGAGCCGCATCTTTTCAAACTGCTGTTCATGCGGGACCGCTCAGGCGAAAAGATCGAGGAAAACAGAGAAGAGATCAGACCGCTCATCGACCTGATAAAAGCTAATCTGGGGATAAGTGAAGACGATGCATACATGTTCCACCTCGAGATGTGGATATACGTGCACGGCATAGCGACGATGGCGGCTACATCATATCTCGACTGGGGTGATGAGTTCGTCAGCAGTGTACTTACCGACGCTTATACGGGATTGAAATACAGGTTTTCGGAGCCTGAAGAGAAGTCATCTGCGACTGTGGCAGGCCCTGCTGAAGATCTGGCAGACGGCAGTGCCGCCGCCGGAGACAACATATAAAATAGGAGGCAGACTATGGATGCTATAAAAACGGTAAAACTGACCAAAATATATAAAGACCTGACAGCGGTCGATGCACTGGATCTGACAGTGCATAAAGGTGAACTGTTTTCACTGCTCGGGGTGAACGGCGCGGGAAAGACGACAGCGATCAGGATGCTGTCATGTCTTGCGAAACCGACATCGGGAGATGCGTTCCTGAACGGCAGCAGCATAGTGACGGCGGCTTCGGACGTAAAAAAACTGATAGGTGTATCCCCGCAGGAGACCGCGATAGCGCCGAATCTGACCGTCAGGGAAAACCTCGAGTTTATGTGCGGCATTCACGGATTCAGCCATGGGAAAAGGAAGCAGAAGACCAAAGAACTGTCAGGCCGGTTCAGCCTCGGACAGATCATGGAAAAAAAGGCGGGAAAACTTTCCGGTGGCTGGCAGCGCAGACTCAGCATCGCGATGGCGCTCATCGGAGAACCGGAAATACTGTTCCTCGACGAGCCGACGCTGGGCCTCGACGTGATCGCGCGAAGCGAATTGTGGGACGTCATCAGAGAGCTCAAGGGCAGGATCACGATCATACTCACGACGCATTACATGGAGGAGGCAGAGATGCTCTCCGACCGTATAGGAATCATGAAAGACGGCAGGCTGCTGGCTCTCGGCACGGCTGCTGAACTCATGGAGCAAAGCGGCAGAGAACGGTTTGAAGACGCTTTTGTAGCTATAGTAAAGGAGGCCCGCCAATGAGGATGCTTACTTTTTCAGGCAGAACGGCAAAGGAGATCATGAGAGATCCGCTGAACATCATATTCGGGCTCGGATTCCCTATAGTGCTGATACTGCTGCTTTCGGCGATACAGGCCAATGTGCCGGTCGATCTGTTTAAAATAGATTCGCTGACGCCCGGGATAACCGTGTTCGGCCTTTCGTTCATGACGCTGTTCGCTGCGACGCTGATCGCAAAAGATCGGGAAAGCGCATTCCTGCAGCGACTTTACACGACGCCGATGGCGGCTGCAGACTTTATACTCGGATATATGCTGCCGGTGCTGCCGATAGCGCTGGCGCAGAGCATAGTGTGCTATATAGCTGCGGTGATACTCGGTCTTGATATCACAGTCACGATAGTATATGCGATACTGTTCGTGATACCTGTTTCACTGTTTTTCATAGCTCTGGGGCTCTTGTGCGGCAGTGTTTTTACTGTAAAGCAGGTCGGCGGCGTCTGCGGGGCGCTGCTCACGAATCTGACAGCGTGGCTGTCCGGAGTCTGGTTCGATCTGGATCTCGTAGGCAGTGTATTCAGAAAGATCGCAGACATGCTTCCGTTCGTGCATGCGGTAGAGATGGAAAGGGCCGTGCTCAGCGGCAGTTATGCGGATATCTTCCCTCATATATGGTGGGTGCTTGCATATGCTGCAGCAGTCGGTGCTGCCGCCGTGCTGCTTTTCCTCAGGCAGATGAGAAACCAGTAAACGCAGCGCTGCGATACATGTGGAGCAGCGGGATCTCTTAAAATGAAATTTAGAATAAATACACATATAAACCTGCACTTAAAACAAGACTTTGTTCTTGACATACGCCTGCGCAGATGATACTGTCTAAATAGTTAGAAAATTCCAGAGCTTTACATATATTTACATGTGTAAAAATACAGACTCGGGATCCAAGGAGAGATAAATGAAGCCGGTTTCACAGGAAGAGTACACAAGAATGCAGGCAGAGGACTGGGAGTGGGCGAAGGCGCTGATACAGTGTCAGATAGATGACAAGCGGCCGGGAGTCCAGCATCTGACCAACAGACCTGTAATAAATATAAAGCAGATGCTGCAGTCCAGTGCAGAACTTTACGGCGACGGCATCGCGTTTTACACTAAATTCGAAAAAGGGCCGTACAAAACGATAACACATCGGGAGGTCTTTGATGATGTGAATGCCATGGGTACGGCGCTGATCGCCAACGGCATGAAGGACCGCCGGATCGCGGTGATAGGCGAGACCACATACATGTGGGGCATCGGATATCTGGGAACGGTGTGCGGTACGGGCATCGTGGTGCCGCTCGACAAGGAGCTGCCGTACGATGAACTCAGGAATCTGATAATTGAAGCAGAGTGTTCTGCTGTTATTTTTGATGAAAAGCGCGAGGATACTTTCGTCAGGATGATGCAGGAAGGCGGGACGAGCCTGGAGCTGCTGATATCCCAGGACAGGCGTAAAGGCGCAGACGGTATCCTGTCGCAGTGGGAGCTGCTCGAAGAAGGCCGGCGGCTGATCGCGGACGGCGACAGATCGTTCCTCGATGCGCAGATCGACAGCAGAGAAATGAGTATAATCATATTCACATCAGGAACGACAGGAATGGCGAAGGGAATAATGCTTTCGCACAGGAACATCGTCGCTGACCTGATGGTATCGCCGACGCTGGTGGACTTCCTGCCGAGCGACATATTTTTCTCGGTGCTGCCGATACACCATACCTTCGAATGCACGTGCAATTTCATCATGCCTCTTTATAAAGGCGGCGCGATCGCGCACTGCGAGGGGCTGAAGTATATAGTGAAAAACATCCAGGAGGTCCATCCGACGTTCCTGCTGGCCGTGCCTGCGATATTCGAGGCGCTGCACAAGGCGATATGGAAGGGCATCCGCGCAAAGGGCAAGGAAAAGACCGTGCGTAAGGCCATGAAGATATGCAATGCCGCGAAGAAACTCAATATCGACCTGACGAACCTGTTTTTCAAAGAGATCAAGCAGACTCTCGGCGGCAGGATGAGGATGATGATATGCGGCGGAGCTGCGATAAATCCCGAGATACTCGAAGATCTGCAGAGCTTTGGGATAATGGCGCTTCAGGGATACGGCCTTTCGGAAGCCGCGCCGATGGGAGCACTGAACCCGGAAAACAAGCCGAAGAGCATCTCCTGCGGTATCGCGTTCCCGGGGTTCGACGCCAGGATAAATGAACCGGGCGCTGACGGAGTAGGCGAGATCTGCCTGAAGGGCGACAACATCATGCTCGGATACTACAAAAATCCTGAAGCTACGGCGGAAGTGATAAAGGACGGATGGTTCTACACCGGAGATCTGGGATATATAGATGATGAAGGATATATCGTCATCACCGGAAGAAAGAAGAACGTAATAATCACGAAGAACGGCAAGAACGTGTTCCCTGAAGAGCTGGAATACCAGCTGTCGCTTCACGATGAGATCGTCGAGTCGATGGTCTTCGAAGGTGACAGCGGCAGGGGTGACGGAGACAAGAGCGGAGATACGCTGATAGTCGCCGGCATCTATCCCGACTGGGCTCTGATAAAGGAGACCATGGGCGATGAAGCGGAAGACGATGAAGCAGTCAGAAAGTACATCTGGAGCATCGTGGACAAGGTCAACGCTGCAAATCCGGGATACAAGATGATAAAAAAAGTAAATCTCAGACATACGGAATTCGAAAAGAATACATCCAGAAAGATAAGGAGATTCGTAGAAGACAACAAAAAGACACTGTGATGTCTCAGTGAGATCCGAAATACAAAAGGACAGCCTGCATCGGCATATACTGATGCGGACTGTCCTGTTTTTATTGTTGTGTTTGGCGGTGCGACCGGTTATACTCCGATCTTGAGAAGCTCGATGAACTGCTTTGCGGTCCTCGGGCTCCTGCCGTTCTTCCTGATAGCGTGAGCTTCTGCTCTGCGGAAAAGTTCAGCTTCATCCATTTTGACGCCATATTCTGCGGCGAGTGATTTTACGATCTGCAGATATTCTTCCTTGTCAGGCTTCTGGAACGTCACAGTGAGTCCGAATCTTGCCGATAAACTCATCGTCTCCTGCATCGTATCGTTCAGATGCAGCTCGTCGCCGACTCTGTCTGCAAAGCTCTCCTTCACGAGATGTCTGCGGTTGCTCGTGGCGTAGATCACGACATTGTCTCCGCAGCCGGAGACACCGCCCTCGAGCGTGGCTTTCAGCGCCGAGAAGTTGTCGTCGTTGCCCGTGAAGCTGAGATCGTCTATGAACAGTACGAATCTGAGCGGGTTGGCTGCGAGCTCCTCCATCAGTTTAGGGATCTGGTAGAGCTGGTTCTTCTTCACTTCTATGATGCAAAGTCCCTTCGGCGCGAGGCTGGCGCATACTGCCTTGATCGTCGAGCTCTTGCCGGTGCCGGCGTCTCCGTAAAGCAACATGTTGCTGGCTCCCTGGCCTTTTGCAAACGATGTCGTGTTCCTGATGATTATGTCGCGTTCTCTCTCGTAGCCGAACAGCTCGTCGAGACGCTGGTAGTCAGGATGAGCGACAGGAACGATCTCTCCGTCCTCCAGTCTGAAAAAGCTGTATTTTGCATAGATGCCGTAGCCTGTCCTGCTGATATTGCTGAGCTTTTCCATGAAATCATACTGCAGGTCTATCTGACGTACCGTCCACGACGGCAGATATCCGTCATACCCGATAAAATCACGGACTGTGGATGCTTTCAGCGAAGCGAGCTCCTGCAGTATCATCAGCTCGTTTTCCATAGCCACTTCTATCTCGTGATCCATATGCATGCCGGCGGCACTGTTCTTTACATAAAAATTATCGTCCTGCAGGACGAGTGTCCTGATATAGTCTGTGAGGCTTGCTGTTTCGTGGTACAGCTGCGACACGAATTCACTGTAGTGTCTGACTGCCGCCGCAGTGTCCTTCTCGTCTACCGCGCGGAGCATGTCTGTGAATCCGGTGATCGCCCTGTCGTCTCTGATGCTCGAAAAAACCGTCAGCGACTCTATTTCCATCATAAGCTGATTAAAATATTTTTTCATGTCTCATCTCCTGTGGATCAAAATCTGTTGTATTGACAAGTTTCATTTATTATACTATATATCAGAGCAAATATCGTATCAAGTATTAAAATTTATGACAAAGTGCAGCAGTCTCTGCAGCATGGCTTTATGGAGGGCATAATGAGGATCAATAAATATATAGCGTCTGCAGGGATATGCAGCAGGCGAAAGGCGGACGATCTCGTGGCGAACGGGAACGTCAGGATAAACGGCGTCGTTGTAAAGGAGGCGGGCGCGCAGGTCGGCGAGGGTGATGTCGTCGAGGTCAACGGCAGCGTCATCAGTGCGGCGCACAAGAATGTGTATATCGCAGTGAACAAGCCCCTCGGGTACATCACTTCGATGGAGGATGACAGGGAAAGGGCGACAGTTGCGGACCTCGTGACGGATATCCCGGAGAGACTGTTCCCTGTCGGCAGGCTCGACTACAATACTACAGGGCTGCTGATAATGACGAACGACGGGCAGCTCACATACACGCTCACGCATCCGAAGCATGAGGTCTATAAGACTTACGTTGCCAGAGTCGAGGGTGTGATCTCTGGTTCCAGACTTGCAAAGCTGCGCCGCGGCGTGGACATCGGGGGATTTGTGACGTCGCCGGCAAAGGTGAAGCTGGTAAAGCAGATGCCTCGGTATGCGGTCGTGGAGATCAGCATCAGAGAAGGCAAGAACCGTCAGGTGCGAAAGATGTTCGCGGCGGTCGGCAACAGGGTCCAGGAGCTCAAGCGTGTGTCGATCGGGGAGATCAGGCTCGGCAGGATGAAGGAAGGGCACTACAGGAAGCTGACCAGAGAGGAGATCGAGTATCTCCGGAGCCTGTAGGCCGTCAGAGCACACAGCTGAGCAATACAGAGTCATATGCGAGTTTTACCAAGAACCTGTACTTACTCCATATGATTTGGCATTTTTCCTTGAAAGTAAAGGGTTTTCAGAGAGACAAATACCAAGGATGTTATCTGTGAGGGGCATTCTTGGTATTTTTCTTATGTAAAAGCGCAGTTTTTCTTGAAAAATTACCAATATGGAACGTCCGGGTTTTGTATTTTGGTAATCGGCTCCGCCGCGAGCCCCTGTTTTTCAAGAAAAATGCTAAAAATACGATGCAGCAAACTGATTATTGGTATCTCGACTAATGACCTGCATTATGCGAATGTTCTCTTCTCAGAGGATATTTGTAAAGTGCTATGATCGCTATGACCATGAAGATCATGGGCAGCACGGTCGCGGAGTTCTCTATCCATGTCATCGCTGTCGCAGTCTGAGCCGCGGCGTTTCCGTCAAAGCCGGCGATCTGCAGTATGATGCCGAGGATCTGACCTCCGATACCTGCGGCGAACGCTTCGACGAGTCCCTGGAACGAGAGGATCGTCGCTTCGCGTTTTTTCCCCGAGACTCTGGTGTCATAGTCGCATACATCGTAGAATATCGACGGCATGATCTGCCAGTATATAGTAGTGCATATGCTCATGAAAAACATGTAGACAAGAGCACCGCCAAAGCCGCTGAGCTCCACGAAGCGCAGCACGATCATTCCCGTCATTCCCGCGATATAACAGATGATGAGCGCGATACGCTTATCGAACACCGCTGACAGCTTTCCCGCAACAGGGATGAATGCGATCCCCAGTGCGGAACGCAGGAAAAAGCAGAACGATATCTGTACGGCCGACATGCCGAGGTTGTAAGTGAGAAAATAGAGCATGTTCGACATCAGCATCGTGTAAAGTATCAGTGAGCACAGACTCGCGGCGATGAGATATTTCATAGGGCGCAGCTTTGCTACGGATATGTATTCTCTGAATATGTTCAGAAGCGAGAACTGCTTTTTATGGACTGAGGCCTCGGGAACATCGTGTTTTTCACGCGGCAGGTCTCTGTTTTTTGAGACGATCACGGTGATTATTATCGTTATCATCGTCAGTGCTCCGAGGAACCCGCCGGTCACAGACCATGCGTGAGCAGTGGTCATCCCGCGGTGCTCGAGAAATTCAACGATGATCGTGGGCATGACCATGCAGAACATATTGCCGACCATATTGAAAAATGATGCGAATGAACGTATCGAAGTCCGTTCGTCGTAGCTTGAGGCGTAATCGGTGCCGAGCGCATTGTACGGAATGAAAAAACCCGTGAAGCAGCTCCAGAACAGCACCGTCATCAGGCCGTAGTATATAGGCTTGAATGCGGAGGATGCGTCAATATCGGTGAACATCACGAAAAGCATTATTCCCAGCAGTATGGAAGACACGAATATTATAGGCCTGCGCCTGCCGAAACGTGTAGAAACGTTGTCCGAAAAGTATCCCATGATGGGATTGAATACTGCGTTCCAGCCTGAACCGATCGCTATTATCATACCTGCGATTCCGGGAGATATGCCTGCGACCGTGGTTAGAAAGAACAGGAAAAACGTGCCTACAAAGTTGTATGAGATCGAGTCGGCGAGTGAAGCTATACCATAACCTGTCTTTTCCATGAATGATGCTTTTGTCATTTAAAATTTTCACCCTCCTTTGGTGAGTCCGTTAGTATATTTGATAGCAGATTTTTTTATGCAAAAGGGCAGCGCACTAAAAAGCCTGCGCGGATGTCTGTTCCGGCAGGCGTGCGTGAGCATGATCTAGTTGCTGCGGAAATGTCTGGCAGTGTAGCCGTATTTCATGTCTATCACAACGAGCGCATTTGAGATCGTCGCCTCGTTGACGCCTTCGAGCAGATCTCTGAACACCTGGTCGATGTCGTACTTCTCGATGAAGTGATTTTTGAATTCGGCCAGGCTTGCGAATGATTCAGGCGTTTCGCCTTCTTTTCCGAATATGCTGCATATCTCACGGATGATGAAGCTGAACATGACGTTGAGGTCGTTGCTCATATCCACGTACATCATCATGCCGTCTGCATTGAAAGCTTCGCCGGCTATCTTGTCAAATGTGAGCTCATCCTTGTTTTCGAGCATCTCATGATATCTGACGATCGATCCATCGAGCTTATCTTTGAATGGTTCATACCAGTCTTTCATCGTATCGATGATAGTGAGGCCGAGATTCTCCGGAGATCCGCCGTACCACAGTGACTCCCTGTGAAAACCCTGGTCGTTTTCCTCTATTATGATTGCAAAATATAATCTGCTGACAGTACTGTTCTGTGCCATATAAAAAATCCTTTCTACTGTTTTGTGACGCCCGGTCGTGCCGTGCGGCGCCGGGGCGTGTGGCGTCCGGTCATGCGTCGGACAGGCATAATAACAGAACAAGTATAACACATCTGCGCCGTGAATTCATCAACAAACCCCCTAAGCGGCATCAAAAGTCCATGTACATCAGCGGTGCGGATCTGTGACACCTGAGGACAAAACCGAAAATAAAGAAATCGGAACACGGAGAGCACGATATGAAACTGAGCTCTCCACGTTCCTTAGGGGTGTTATGCTTTTCGAAAGCATACTGATCTGACAGGGCCGGGCAGTCGAGAATTCCCGGCGGCTGCGATCACAGTCGGTATAAATGAAAAAATTGTAAAATACCAGTCAGAGATCTCACAGCATGCGAGATCCTGTTAAGTTCCGCTGTATATCGCAGAAAGGATAGAGGTATGGTTTTGTTAATACTGATTTTAGCGTGCAGAGGAAGATATGTCAAGAAAATTATGAAAATTTCGATAAAATATGCCGGTCTTGAAATCGTCTGTTGCATTCAAAACGCCTGAAATCACAGGTTTAAGGTCGTGTGCGAGTTGTTACGTATACTATTTTTTGCCGGGCACCAACATGCACAAAAATAAATGTACCGGCTTCGAGAAAAGACAGAAAATTTAAAAAAGACAAGTAACCAAGCAACTAAAGTATTTTTACACC
This sequence comes from Brotomerdimonas butyrica, assembly GCF_025567305.1. NCBI lineage: Bacteria > Bacillati > Bacillota > Clostridia > Eubacteriales > Brotomerdimonas > Brotomerdimonas butyrica. The sequence continues at coordinate 87,544 of NZ_JAOQJP010000002.1, read as the reverse complement.
ATATGCTGTTGTGTATACTTAACGAAAGTTAATGTTGGCGGTAAAATATCGCAGAAATCATTCATTTTTTTAATCAGGAGTTTTAGGAGGTCAATTTTATGGAGGCTAACAATTTGAACCAGGTGCCTAATAAAGTTTCTTTCGCAAAGAAAATAGGCTATTCGATAGGTGGAGCGACAGATACGCTTGCTTACGATTTCGTAGCAGCATTCCTGCTGTTCTTCCTTACGAACTTCACAGGAGTGAGCCCTGCATGGGCAGGCGCGATCCTTACGATCGGTGTTATATGGAACATGTTCTCGGATCCTATAGTAGGAAATCTGTCAGACAGAACGAGAACGAGATTCGGCAAGAAGAGAACATGGCTTCTCATCGCTATCATACCGTTATTCGTTTCATATCTGCTTCTGTTCACTAAGATCAGCGGACTTTCATCAGGAGCTACAAACATTTACTTCCTGTGCATGACGCTGCTGTTCTGGCTGTCATACAGCTGCTTCAGCATACCTTACTATTCGATGGGAGCATCGATGACAGGCGACAACGAAGAGAGAACAAAGATCAGAATGCTCGCTCAGATCATACAGTACATAGGAGTATTCTTCTCAACTGTAGCACCTACCATGTTCGTATCATTCTTCAAATCAGGCGGATGCACAGACTATCAGGCATGGCACTACACAGCATGGCTCGAAGGCTGCCTGTGCGTAGCTACTCTGATCGTGGTATTCCTTTCGACGAAAGGCATCGAGATCGACTTTGAAGATGAAGACCAGGTGGAAAAAACAAGCTTCTTCAAGGATGCAGCAGCAGTACTCAGCATCAAGCCGTACCTGATGGCAACACTTTCATCACTGATGTTCAGAATAGGATACTGCCTGTTCCTGACAACTATGGTATACTTCCTGCTTTATGTAGTGGGACTTTCAGAAATGAGAATGACTATCTGTACTTCGATAATCTCCTTCGGAGGCATAATCGTAATCACGATCCTCATGAAAGTCATCGAAAAGTACGACAAGGCAAAGGTCTACACTGTACTGGTGATGTTCTCGGGTATCGCTATGATAGTGTTCAACTTCGTAAACGTGAACTCGATGGGTATAGCATGCCTGTTCTGTGTATTCTACGTGATCGGATCATCGGCATACTGGTCGATAAATATACCGCTCATGTATGACTCGATAGAAGTAGACGAATTCCAGTCAGGAAAGAGAAGAGAAGGAACTATGATGTCATTCTTCCTCTTCTGCCAGAAGGGCGGATATGCGATAGCAGCAGCAAGCATCGGCGCAGTGCTTGAAAAAGTAGGTTACGATGAAACTCTCGGAGCTAACAACCCTGAACACGTACTCAACGCTATACAGACAATGATCTGTGCGGCGGCAGGAATCTTCTTCGTACTGAGTGCTATCATCATAATCCTGTACCCACTCAAGAAGGACGTATACAAAAAGCTTTATGCACAGCTGGAGAACAAGCGTGCAGGAAAAGCATACAACACAGAAGGTTTTGCACACGTGCTTAATAAAAAGTACAGATAGCAGCTTTGCGGGATGTTGCAATGACCCCGCTGGACATTAAGAGAAATTTGTATGGAGGATAACAGATGAACGACGTTTTATACAAGAACGGACAGATCTATACAGTTGACGACAGCAGGAGCTGGGCAGAAGCGGTAGCTGTAAAGGACGGCAGGATCACATTCGTAGGCAGCAATGAAGATGCAAAAGGTATCGAGGCTGCAGAGGTGATCGATCTGGATGGAAAGATGCTGCTGCCGGGCTTCATAGAGGCTCACGGACACGTCACATGGGGAGCTATAGACAGCCTTTTCAAGATCTCGCTGTTCGGAGCGGAAGATGCACAGTATTATATAGATACGATCAAAAAATTCGTAGCGGACAATCCGGATCTTCCCGTATACGAAGGCGCAGGCTGGGAAAATCCTTTCTTCGGTCCGGAAGGACCGTCGAGAAAGATCCTCGACGAGATATGCAGCGACAGACCGATGCTGATGTGGTCGCATGACAAGCATTCGGTATGGGTGAATACACACGTGCTGGAGCTTTGCGGTATAGACAAGGATACGACTGTACCGGCAGGAAATGTCATCGAGAGAGAGCCTGACGGCACACCGGGCGGCACACTCAGAGAATTCGCTGCTATAGCGCTCATAGATTCGGTACGCCCTGTATTTACAAAAGAACACTACAAGAAGGCCGTTGACTGGATCCAGAGAGATCTTGCAAGGCACGGCGTGACTGCGATACTCGATCCGGTGCTCGATCCGGAGGAGGAAGCGATCGCAGCCATCAAAGAGCTCAATGAGAACGGCGAGCTGATATGCAAGCTCAGAGGTGCATTCAAGAGCTCGGAGATCGATTCATACAAGCATATAGATGATTTCCCTAAGATCCGCGACGCGGTGGATTCTCACATGTTCAAGATCGATCAGGTGAAGATTTTCGCTGACGGAGTAGTGGAAGGAAAGACAGCATACCTCAAGCAGCCGTATGAGGGCGAGACATATACTGGCGATCCGATATGGGAGCCTGAGCATCTCAATGAATTCTGCAAAAAAGTAGACGAACTCGGATTTGACATACATGTGCATGCCATAGGCGATGCTGCAGTAGCGATGACACTCGATGCGATAGATGCTGCAAAGACTGCAGATCCTGACCGAGACAGACGCCCTGTGATAACACATCTGCAGATCGTGGATCCGGCAGATTATCACAGACTTGCAGATCACAAAGTGGCAGTCGTGACTAATCCGTACTGGCATTTCAAGTACAGAGGATTTTTCGAGGATATAGAAGTGCCTTACCTCGGAGAAAGGGCATATCATGAGTATCCTATGAAGAGCATGCAGGATGCGGGAATCATACTGGGAGGAGCCAGCGATTACAACGTTACTCCGATACCGGCGCCGCTCAGAGGCATCCAGATCGGTGCAACCAGAGTCGGTATAGATGAAGATCCTAATGATATGGAGCTGGTGCTTGCTCCGGAAGAAAGGATGAGCGTTGAAGACATGGTGGAAGTATTCACCAAGGGCAATGCATATTCGATGAGGATGGATGATATCACAGGATCGGTAGAAGTCGGCAAATGTGCAGATTTCGTGATCCTCGAAAAGAATATATTCGAAGTGCCGCCGGAAGACATCTACAAGGTGAAAGTCGTGCAGACGATATCCGAAGGCAAAGTTATATATGAAGCAGAGTAAGAGACTCCATAAGCTCCTATTGTAAGGCTTTTATATAGTAACGATCAACATTACGGAAGCGGGAAAGCTGTACAGGTGATATAATATCACTAAAAGCTTTCCTGTTTCTGTTTTTTGAAACGTCACAGGAGTACGACCCGATGTCGGTTTCCGGCCGGCATATATGCATATGAAATCTGGAAGGAGGACTCTTATGAAAAAACCGCAGATAAGGCTGACGCTCGTAGACAAAAAAGGCGAATGTCCATGTCACAGAGGACACAGGATAGGTGACAGCTTTGACTTTGATACGCAGAGGGGGGACATATGTCCGATGGTGATGCATGTCGCGTTCCCGTACATAGACATCCTGAGGTACGGGGGCACGCTCCCGCCATGCAAGACAGGAGACTTCAGGTTCTGCTGCCCTGACGCCGATGTGATGAATATATTCAGGATAGAGAAAGTTTAAAAGGTTTCTAAATACTGAAAAAATTCCCCGTATAATGGTTGACATTTGTCACCTTGAAGTCTATACTTGACAACGCAAGTATAATAACTCCTCGTTGCCCCGGACTGTTTTGGTACGGGGCAGATAAGTGTCTGAAAAAATGCCGGTATTTATCGGGGGGGGGTTAGTGCCTGTAATAAATATGATGCAGATAAGTCATTACAGCAGACAGTGATAAAAGCTCGATGATCACAGACCTGCAGATGTTTATTCGTTTTTTTAATGATATGCTGACTGGTACGAGGAGGTTCATAAGTTATGTTGTTTTGGAGAGGGAAAGCTGCCGCAATACTGTATGCTGCGATTATTTTTACAGTGACTTTTATTGCTGGCACAGCTGATGTTTTTGCCGCGGTGGACGATCATACCGTGCAGGGGAAAACTCCGCAGGGCACAGTTATTTCTTTATTTGACTACTGGGTCAATGAACAGAGCTCGCCGGATCACGGCACTTCTAACAATAATTCGAGCGGAGGAATAAACAAGAGCCACAGCCTGAAGTTCTCCAACGGTCAGGGAGACGGATTCAATGGATGGACAGGCGGCAAAGCCCCGCACTCAGGTATGCTCGACAAGACTCTTGACAGCAGCGGATATCCGAGTCTTGCCCCGGATTTCGGGTCATGGATATTCTATTCGGAGTCGCTGGCATATCTGTTCGACGATACAAAAGTGGAAGGTAAAAAAGCATATAATAATGTAGAAGGGCTGATGCAGGTCGATGACGACGGCTACTACTATTATGACTCCACAAAGAACTTCGCCTCGTACGACGAAAAGACAAATTCGATGAAGCTCTACGACAAACCTGCAGTGAAGGAGTCGTCGAGCTCGAGCAAGATCGGACAGTTCTTTCCGTTCGACAGCGCATCTAAAGTGTTTAATGAAAGCAGCGGACAGCTCGTGGCCAACACAGGCGTCAGAGCAGACAGCAGCAATGTGAATCACTGGTTCGGTCTCACTATGAGCACGCATTTCCTGCATCCTGCAGACGGCAAGACTACGCGCGGACAGGATATAACTTATGAATTCAGCGGTGATGACGATGTATGGGTATTTATAGATGATGTCCTGGTAGGGGACCTCGGCGGTATCCATGACAAGGCAGACCTCAATATAAATTTCAGTACAGGTGCAGTCGCTATAAACGGTGAAAGCGACGGGACGATAAAGGCGAAGTTCGAGGAGGCAGGAAAAGCCGGAGACATCGACTGGTCCGGCAACACTTTTGCGGGCGGCACATATCATACACTCAAGTTTTTCTATCTTGAACGAGGAAACTATGCGTCGAACATGTCTCTGAAGTTCAACCTGAAGCTGATGCCTGACAACGAGGCGGCTAAAGTCGATCAGTATGAAAATCCTCTTGAAGGTGCGACTTTCAGCCTTTACGAGGCAGATCGCACAGAAAACGACGGCAAGATCAAGTACAGCGCGAAAGGCGAAAGCATCTGCACGGGAACTACCGATATCAACGGAAGCCTGAAGCTGAAAGCGGCAGACGGAGCGACGATAAACTTTGAGGAGTTATACAAGAAAAATAAAGGGCCATATTATATATTAAAGGAAACGAAAGCTCCCGCAGGCTACAAAAAAGCCGAGGATGTCTGGCTGCAGTACGATCCGAAGACAGGTGCGGTCACTACGGAGAATATGTGGGAGTCGGGCATACAGGCCAACCCTCGTATCATGGCAACGGCGCCTACATATATGTACGATCGTTTCGGCAATCAGATAGAGATGAACTCAGACGGTTCACTGAAGCAGGGATCGATTTTCGCGATAGTTTACAAGCGAAACGATATGAAAGCAGATTTCGGAGACGACAGCAACTGGTCATCGGTGAGCGGATCGGTCCTCGATGGATGGCAGCTGCATGAAGCTGATACCATCGAGGGCGCTCTTGAAGGAAACAGGTATGAGCTGAAGCTGAATTCAATGGGTGCGTACGAAACTACGCTGGACGAGCTTCCTGGCGATATAATGACGTATTCAAAGGTGATCATAGCGGATAACAAAGGCAGTTCGGTGGAAGAACTGGCAGCAGCTCTTCAGGAAAAAGCCAAATATTCCATATTGTTTTATTACACCACAGGCGATATAAACAGTGCCGACTCGAGTAATACGGTGCGGCTGGACACGGGCATCATGTCACAGAACAGCAATGTGCGCGGGTTCGAGTATCAGTATGCGGTAAGGCTGGTGGCGACAGACATAAGAAACGATCTGTACGTGAGGAAGTTTGACGAATATTCGACTACTTTCAACAGCCAGGAACACTCCGTCAGCGGCGTCAAGTTTGCGCTTTACAGTGAAGATCAGACGACGCTGCTCAGCAGGCTGCGCGGAGATGTGAAGCTTAGGGACGGTGCCGTGCCGGTGCAGGAACAGACGACGCGTGATGTCATAAACCTGTACGGCTCTGAGAGCCTGTACGGAACAGCGGTTTTCAAAAAGCTGGAAAACGGCACGTATTACCTCAAGGAGGCAAGTGCACCGAGCGGCTACAAAATAAGGGACGAGCTCACCAAAGTCGTGGTGAACGATGACGGAGTATTTGCAGATGCGGGAGAAAAAGACGACGGCATCTATGTAGGCCGCGGAGGCCTGGGGACTCTTCTGAATAGCATGGAGCAGTTCGCAAACAACAATGATATCGACACGACGCTGACTGATATGAAGTTAAATCTCAGAGTATCGGAGAGCGAACCGGCAGGTGACGGTTCATGGAAGGATCCGAAGATAATACATGATGAACCGCTCCATATAAAATATACCAAGGTCGGAGAGGAGAGTCATGCAGGGCGTTACAAAGTCCGAAATAAAGACGGCAGCATGGATGAGTTCTGGCAGCACGCTGACTTTTTCATTACGGATACAGGATGGCCGTTACTTCTCATGCAGCAGTGCCCTGAACACGATTCGGGAAGCAGCAAAGCGGAGAAAACCGACCTGGGAGATACCAATCTGGCACACCTGCTCATTCTCGAGACCATGGTGATGGTAAAAGATGAGACGATCGGCGATCTGGAGATTTCAAAGAAAGTCACGAACGACAGCAGCGATAATAAATTCGAAGACGAAGAATTCAAGTTCGATGTAAAGCTTTACGAAACAGTAAAGAACGGCGACGGTACAGAGACAAAGAAGCCGGTTTCGGGCGACTTTGCATGTGTGATAAAGAGCTCCGGCTCAGATGACAAAGCGCAGACCGTAACATTTGACACTGACGGAAAGGCTGTGCTGACTCTCAAGACCGGTCAGAGCATACTGATACAGGATCTGCCGGCAGGCGCAGAGTACGAAGTCGTGGAAAAAGCTGCAGACTACTGGAATGTCAGCAGTTCAAAGGACGGCGCAGCGTACATGGACAAGAAGACTGTGACGGGCACAGTGCCGCAGCCGGCTGATGACGGCAGCAAGCGGAAGAGCACCGCTGCATACAACAACACGTACTCGCCTGAAGCTGCGACGCTGAGCATACCGGTAGAAAAGAAGTTCAATGCATGGAATGATGAAGCATTTGAAAAGGCATCATTTGACATCCGTCTTACGGCGATCGGGAATACCGGATCAGGTGATGTCAATGAGACTATGCCGGAGGGATCGGCGCTCGACAGCGAGGGCAGGAGGACTGCCACTGAGAGGATCTCAGAGCATGGCTCGAAAGCGGACTCAAAAGGATATGTCAGCGGCACAGGCTCATTTAAGGATCTGACATTCACTAATGCCGGAACGTACATTTATACTGTAAAGGAAATCATCGGAGATGAGGCGTCTGTCCGATATTCAGAGGCAGTTTATGACGTGGTCGTGACAGTCACGGATGATGGAAAGGGCAGACTTTTCGCATCGTCGGAGATCACTCGCGAGATAAATGACGGCGGAGTGGATATCCCGTCAAACGGTGATCCTGAATCATTTGATAAGGCGACATTTACAAATACATATAAAGATAATCACGGGTATATGGACATACGTATCCACAAAACGTATGAAAATGAGACGGGTTCGGATGCGATGACCCATGACCAGTTCAGATTCAAGCTGCAGGCTGTCGGGGAAAATGCGAGCAGCGCTCCGCTTCCGGGAAATCCTGATGACCGCGGTGATGATTCGGTAACGGTCGGCAATACGATAGGCGGCAGCGTCAGCTTCCCGACGATAACCTTTGGAACAGGCGATGCGGGCAATGCCTACGTGTACAAGCTTACAGAAGTGATGCCGAAAGGCGCTTCTGAAGATAATGACTACACTGTGAACGGTACGAAGTACGATCCGAATGAGTTTTACGCACGCATCAAAGTGACGGCAAACGGTGGAAAGGCACTTGAAACGAGCATAGAGTACTTTGAAGATGAAGAGTGCGTATGGCCGATCACTAAAACCAATGAGGATACGAGCGATTACCTTTATGAAATAGAGCCTGGCGTATATCGTCTCTGGTTCAACAATAGTTATTCGGCAGATCCGGTAACGGCAGTGATAAAGGGCAGCAAGACTCTTGAAGGCAGGGACATGGAAGCTGATGAATTCTCGTTCAGTCTCGAGGCGGCTGATAATGCCACGAAGGCAGCTCTTGCTGACGACAGCGTATACTTCGTTCAGGACGGAACAGACGCTGATAAAGCGCTGACTTCGCTCGAGGCGAATGCAGGAGCGGCAGACGAAAGCAGCGCTGCAGCCTTTGCATTCGGAAGGCAGAAGACTGAATCGGCAGACGCAGCATCCGTCACATTCAATAAGGTCGGCACGTACAGATTCCGTGTAAAGGAAAACGTTCCGGCTGATGCGAAGGACAGCGTGAAGAAGGGGATAACATATGATGACAATATCAGCACCGTGACAGTGACGGTAACTGATAAAGACGATGACGGTAACAAGACCGGCAGGCTGAAAGCGCAGGTTTCATATGATAACAGCGGTCATGAAGAGACCGGCCTTGCGAAGTTCGTCAATAAATACAAAGAAAGCGGAAGCTATGACATCACAGGCGTGAAGACGATCGAGGGCCGCGACTTTGCAGAAGGCGACAGCTTTACATTCGCGATCACACCGGACGGCAGTGCGCCGTATCCGGTCGATGAAAACGGCGAGGAAGTCAAAGAAGTGACGATAAAGCCGTCATCAGGAAACTCCGCGGATCTGGATTTCGGCAAAGTGAAGTTCAGCAAGGCGGGAGTGACATATAAGTATACGCTCAGGGAAAAGATCCCGGCAGATGCCGACAATAATGTGAAGGACGGTGTCACGTATGATACGACATCGTACGAGCTGACGCTGACATCGAGCGCCAGTGATCCGAGAGACGGAAAGCTCGCGATCAGCAGCAGTCTGAAAGCGAAAGCTGGCGGAGCAGATGCAGTGAATGCAGATACTGTTTCGTGGACTAACAGCTACAGCGCTGCAGGTTCAATGAAGCTCGAAGGCACGAAGACGCTGCGAGGCCGTGACTGGAAGGAAGGCGACAGCTTCACGTTCACTCTCTGGGCAGCTGCGGATAACGAGGAACTGCTGGCTGCGGTACCGAATGATTCATACCATGTCGAGGGCGACAAGGCTGTGTTCGGTGTAGTTACGGCAGATTATGAAGATGCAAAGGGACAGCAGACTGTGACGCTGGATTTCGATTCGATCAGGTTCACGAAGGATTCTGCAGGCGAACCTTATGAATTTTTCATTACCGAGACTGTTCCGGGCAGGAGTGAAGTGAAGGGCATCGTCTATGACAGCGAGCCGCACAGGATACCGGTATATGTGACTGACGACGGCAAGGGTAGTCTCGCTGCGGAAGTCGCAAAAGACTCGATAACGAATCTTGATTTTTACAATACATACAGCTCATCAGTCATTTACAGCGATCAGGCAGGCATCGTGATCACAAAGACTCTTGACGGAAGAGACATGGAGGACGGACAGTTCACATTCATCGTCAAGGCTCTGGATAATGAAGACGGGAACACGACTGCAGATGACGCGGCATATAAGCTGGGCTTCGGGCGCGAACAGACTGAGAAGGAATTCAAGTCGACCGCGGCACTGGACGGCCAGAGCTGCACGATAGATGTTCTTGACGGAACCGCAGTGAAATTCACACAGAATGACGGCGGCAAGACGTTCAGCTACGAGATCTCGGAGCAGAACGACGGTAAATCGGGCTACAGCTACGACGGACATACCTACCGTGTGGATATCAAGGTCACTGATGACGGCGAAGGCGTGCTGTCGGCACAGACGACAGTGAAAGACAAGGCTGCAGGAAAGCAGATCGACAGGACCAGCGTCAGCAGCAGAGCTGCAGGCGACAGGAAGATCGCGAAGGTGCCTTTTGCAAACACGTATGAAGCTTCCGGAGAGCTGAACGGCGATGGAGCTGTAAAGATCGCAGCTGACAAGACGCTGACCGGAAGAGACATGAAAGACGGCGAGTTCAGGTTCCACATCACGAATGCGGAGGACAAGGCTGAACAGAAGACTGTGATCGCCGAGGGAACAAATGCGGCAGCAGAAGCAGGCAAAGCCGGTGCGGTGGAATTCGGCAGGATAACGTATACGACGAAGCAGCTCAAAAAGGACGTCGAAGACGGCCTTGCCGTGAAGAAAGACGGAAAGTATGTTTATCAGTATCTCGTTTCTGAGGTCACTGACAAGCTGCCGGCAGGTGTTTCGCCTGTGAAGTCATCGTTCGGCATCCTTGTGACGGTGAGCGATAACGGTGACGGCACGCTGAAGACGGAAGTGACGTATCCGGACGGAAGTGATAAGCTCGCATTTGAAAACGAGTACGATACGAATAAGGCCTCGATCCCTGTGACGGGGCTGAAGCTGCTCGAAAATGAGCATGAAGGGCTGGTTCTGACTCCGGCTGATATCACCGGCAGGTTCACATTCACGCTGACAGGCGTTGAGACTACTCAGGGCGTCGTGGAAAGCGCTGCGCCTGTTCCGGTGCTTGACGGCAGGGAGATGACGGAGGCTGTCAACGGTGCGACAGGTGAGATCGACTTTGGCCGTATAGTCCTGCAGGCTTCCGATTTTGAGGGCGTCGAACCTGACGAAAACGGTATGAGGACGCGCACATTCAGGTACACGATCACGGAAAGCGGCAGCTTTGCAGGCGTCACTAATGACAGCAATGTCAGCAGGGACGTGAACGTTACGGTAAAATACAGCGACAGCGAAAAACGGTTCTATGTCGAGGATATAAATGAAGAAGAGGCATTCAGCTTTGTCAACACTTACGGCATAGAGGACAAGACTGTCGATATCGGCACTATGTTCAGGGTCGACAAGATCCTGACCGGACGTGATCTCAAGGAAGGCGAATTCCGGTTCGAGCTTCTGGAGATGAAAGACGGCGAGCAGTCCGTGATCGCGACAGGCACTAATGCCGCAGCGGAGGCCGGCAAGGCAGGAAGCGTCGATTTCGGTCAGATCACTTACTCCGAACCGGGCGAACACGATTATGTGATCCGTGAAGTCGTTCCGGCAGGCGGACGCGATGCGAACACTATCTTCGATACCGCAGGCCACAGCGTGCATGTATCGGTAAAAGACAACAAAGACGGCACGCTCAGTGTAACGAGCAGCGCATCAGAGGATGATCATATCGTCTTCAACAACAAGCAGGTGAAGAAGGATGATCCTTCGAAGGGCGACGATCCCGGTGCAAATGGCGGCAGCCATACTAATACCGGCGACAGCACGCCTGTAGGAATGATCATAGCGATCATGATCGCTGCATTGTGCATCATCGCAGTGGTGATCATCATATCGCGCAGGAAATCACGCAAGTAAGTATTTGCCGCACATGATGGGATAAAAGCTGAGTGAAAACTGAATGAGAATCCAATGAAAATGTACGAGCCGGCTATATCGCTTGTATTCTCATTCTGTTTCTGCAAATGAAAGCGCAGATGGCGAAAAGTAACGGCGAAATGTCGACATAAAAGGACTAGATACCGTACGACATCACTACGGTGTAATCACTGTAAAACCAGTGTTTACATATTGTCATTGAAAAAACTAGAATAAGGAGGTAAAACATAATGACAAACAGCAAATCTACCAAGCGGGCATTGATTATCAGCGTACTGGCCATCTTTATGTGCGTGGCAATGCTCATCGGTACCACCTTTGCGTGGTTCACCGACACCGCATCCACCGGTGTCAACAAGATTCAGGCAGGCAACCTGGACGTCAAGCTCATGTACAGCACCGATATGCAGACATGGAAGGAAGCCACCGAGCAGACTAAGCTCTTTGACGACAATGCACTTTGGGAGCCGGGTTACACGCAGGTGGTGTATCTGAAGGTTGTAAATGCCGGCAATCTGGCTCTGAAATATGAGACCGGCTTCTCCAAAAATTACACCTCAAACAGGGGCAAAAATGTTAACGGCGACTGGTACCGTGTGGACAATTATCTGAAGATCGGCACTGCCGGGACCGCGACCAAGTTTGCAAACCGCGAGGATGTTTGGTCTGCCATTGCCGCCACCGAAAAGACTTTGGCGAAGGATGTTATGCTCACCGACGGATGGATTACTCTGAAAGCAGGAGAAGAGTCCAAACCCTTTGCCGTAGCGATCTACATGCCTACATCTGTCGGTAACGAAGCCAATGCTTCAAGGCACAGACCTTCCTCTGTCTCCGGCCTCGGCATTGAGGTGCGCGCTACTCAGGCGACTGTGGAAAGCGATAGCTTTGATAACAATTACGATGCAAATGCGGCTACCGTGCTCAAGCGCGTGGAATATACTGACGGCGTACATACAGTGACCGGTAACATTCAGGCAAACGGCACATCCGGTGCAATTCACGGAACGGGTACTGCAAAGATTACCGTAGATGCTACAACGGTTTACGGCACTTATGTCAGCAACTACGCGATGGCCGTCTGCGCCTCCAGTAGATCCGAGATTATCATTAAGGGCGGCGAATTTGCAAACCAGGCTCCCGCAGGTTCCGCGCTGTCCTTGATTTATGCAGAGGACAGTGCGAAGATCACCATCGAAGGCGGCACCTTTAAGTGCGTCAGCCCGGCTTGGACGCTGAACTGTAATGACAGCGACGCTGCCACTATCACCGTTAAGGGTGGCTCGTTCTACAAGTTTGACCCGTCCAATGTCACTGTCGGCGAAGGTGAAATATTCATTGCTGACGGCTACAAGGTCGTTCAGAACGGCGACTGGTACAATGTTGTTCCAGAATAATCTATAAGAATCGCAACCACCAGTTGAACTGGTGGTTTGCACTTTCTGCTCCTATTGTAACGGAGAACGCAGAAGTAATCGAAAGTGCGGATAAATAAAAGCAAGCGTACCTATCATCATCGGAGAAGTACGCTTGTTTTCACATTTCGGGACAAGTGTTTTTTTACAGCAATAGGAAATTTCTCATAGAGAAATTGGCGGAGCCATTTTACGGCGCATTAAACGCGTGTAGTGGATACATTTTGTGTAGAAATCGGGCTTTCGGATAATATCTGCACAATGGCTCCTCCGATTGTGCAGATGACCGTAAAGAGTAAAAATCATTACACAAGGAAATCGGAGATCATGCTAAAAATAAGACGATTTTATGAGATTTTGGTAGATTTTTATCGTTTTGGCGATTTTCCTTGTGTAGATTCTTTTCAGCTTCATATTATCCTGCACATCTCAAACGCAGATTGTGCAGGATTTTCATTAATCTCGTAATAATACACAAGATAAAGTCTAGCAGTCAAAGCAATCAAAGAGCAGGCCCCCGATGGAGCGACGGTAGGAGCGACAACACGCATGAGATACCATAAGATTCCAAAACATATAATAAAATACATCAAATATCCATGAAAGTGGACGAAATGCCCAAACCGTGATAGAATCCTATATTGTAAAGTTTGTAAACGCATGAAAAAACAATGCTGCAATTTTGCATAAAACAGGAGAAAGACATGAACGAAAACACATATCAGTTCAAAGGAACTGACGACTATATCATCAGCGACGACCTCATGCTGACGATGAACATCGCGATAAAAATGAACAAGCCGCTTCTCGTAAAGGGCGAGCCGGGGACCGGCAAGACCGCACTTGCGGAAGCCATCGCAAAAGCGCTCGGCAAGGAGCTGATAGTCTGGAGCATCAAGTCTACCACGAAGGCGCAGGATGGCCTGTACCAGTACGACGTCGTTCGCAGGCTGTACGACAGCGAGCTGGGGAATGAAGGCGTCGACGATATAAAAAGATACATAAAAATGGGCAAGATCGGCGAAGCTTTCACGGCGGAAAAGCAGTGCGTATTGCTGATAGACGAAATAGATAAAGCCGATCTGGAATTCCCGAACGACCTGCTCTGGGAACTCGACCGAATGGAGTTTTATATACCCGAAACCGATGAAACGATCAGAGCGAAGAACCCGCCGATCGTGATAATCACGTCGAATGCCGAGAAAGAGCTTCCTGACGCATTCCTGCGCAGGTGCGCTTTCCACTTCATCGAATTCCCGGACGAAGCGCAGATGCGAGAGATCATACTGGCACATTATCCGGATATCGAGGAAAAACTGATGGAGCAGGCGCTCGATGCGTTCTTCTACGTGCGCGAGTATTTTGAGATGAAGAAAAAGCCGAGCACCAGCGAGCTGCTTGACTGGATCAGTGCGCTCAGGCTCAGCGGGCTGCCGGTGGACAGTCTCAGGCGCGATCTGCCGCTTCTCAGTTTCCTGATCAAGAAGGATGAGGATCTGGAAGACGTGAAGAAAAGCATGGGAGGGCTCAGATAATGTTTCTGGAATTTCTGCTGTTCCTGCGCGCTGGCGGTTTCAAGGTATCGATGCATGACTGGCTGGCGCTGATGGAAGGGCTGCAGTCAGGGCTTCACGGGCAGTCAATGCGGGGATTCTATATTCTTTGCCGGGCGCTGCTCGTCAAATCGGAGAGCGATCTGGACAAGTTCGAGGATCTGTTTTACAGGTATTTCAGGAATGCCGGTTCGCAAAAGCTGCAGGCTGAGATCGCGGAGATCCAGGCTCGTCCGGAGCTCGTGGAAAGGGCTTTCGCGCCTTATATGGATAAAAATGATATGGATCTGCGGGCGATAATGGCGGCGATGGAAACTCGGCTTTCGGAGAGTGGCGGTGACAGCGACGGCAGTCCCGTGTTCGGGAGCAGCGAGGTCGCGGGGAATGCTTCCGCAGGGATCGGTGCGGGACCTGGCGCAGGCGGCGGTACGATGGTGCAGGGCGCCGGCGGGAAAAGCGTGATACACGCGCGCGGCGACCGAAAGTTCAGGGACTGGCGCACTGACTGCACCATCGAGTCCAGGCAGTTCCAGATGGCGTTCAGGCTGCTGAGAGAACTGTCGCGAAAGCTTGAAAACAGTGAAGAGGAGCTGGATATACGCGGAACGATCGACAGCACATGCAGCCGCGGGGGGATCCTCGATATACGGATGCAGCCGCCGAGAAAAAACAGACTGAAGCTGCTGCTGCTGATCGATTCGGGCGGTTCGATGCGCCCTTATGAACAGCTCTGCAGCCTGCTTTTCCAGTCGCTGCACAAAGCGAACACGTTCGCGGATCTGAAGATATATTATTTCCACAACTGCCTCGAGGAGAGGCTTTACAAGGATCCATCTATCGATACTGAAGAAACGCTGAAGACCGACTGGGTGCTGAGGAATATCTCAGGAGACTACAAGGTGATATTCGTGGGCGATGCGGACATGGCGATGCATGAGCTGACGGACGGCTCATACAGCACGTACAGCAGCTGGGCCGGTGCTCCCGCAGACGGCATCACGTGGTTCAGACGTTTTAAGGAAAAGTACAGGCATTCGATATGGCTACACCCTCAGGAAAGAGAGGAGAATCCTGCATGGATGCCGGAATCGTTTCTCGAGATCGAAAAAGTATTCCCGATGTTCCGGCTTTCGATAGACGGACTGAAGGAAGGCATGTACAGACTGCTACGGGATCGCTGAGTTCTGAGTCTCGGCGCCTGAGGCGTGATGCTTGCACCCTGGGGTATCGAGTCTTGGCGCCTGTATGGGATCGACGGCTTGGCCTTGAGCCCCGGACGGCTTGCGGCGACAGGAGGTCAATAGATCTCAATTAAAAACCAAAGATTATCAGGCGACTGGCTGTTGTTGGTAAAAACAGCAGTTATTCGCCTGTTTTTTTTCATGGGGAATACCCAAAATAGGATTCCTGATATTTACTTTTGGTATTTTTATTACGGAAAAAGCGATATTTTCCGTAGAAAATTACCCAAAAGACATAGATAAAATAAGTCGTTTGGTAAACGGTCTCTTTAAGATGAAGGATATCAGGTGATTTTTACCAAAAGAAAAGACCTGCAGCGGCAATCTTGGTAATATCCGAGCTGCCGGCGCGCCCAGTGGGCCCGCCGGCTTCGGTTGGCACGGCGATTCCGTAGACTCCGGCGCGCCCGCCGGAGTCGCCAGGTCTCTCCGAATTCCACCAGGCCTCTCCGAGTTCCGCCGGCCCGGCAGCAACACCCGTTGCAACAAAAACGACCCGCACATCATGGACCCCGGCGCGCCTCTGTCAAGCAGACAGGGGCGCGCCGGAAACCCATGACACACGGGTCTTCCGCATTTTTGCATAAACACAAACTATGCGAAAAACTTGTCATAGATACCGAACACGAATATGAACAGAACGATCAGCGGCAGTATATATGTGAGATACGGACGCATCCAGTCATGCATCTTGAGACCGTGACCTGTGTTGGCCTCTTCCTTGTATTTGCTCCAGCCCCAGCCGTAGCGCGTGACGCAAAACAGCAGATACACGAGCGAACCCAGCGGCAGGAATATGTTGCTTACGAAGAAATCCTCGACGTCAAGCACAGCTCCGCCGAAAACAGCGAATCCGTCCCAGCTCCAGAGATTGTATCCGAGAACGCACGGGAGCGACAGCGCTGTGATCAGAACGAGATTCACGAGACCTGATTTTTTTCGGCTGCATCCCGTAAGCTCCATGCCGCAGCTGATGATGTTTTCGAACACAGCCAGAACCGTCGAAAGTGCTGCGAACGACATGAACAGGAAGAACAGGCTTCCCCACAGTCTGCCCATCGACATGTTCGCGAAGATATTCGGCAGCGTGATGAAGATCAGGCTTGGCCCTGAAGTCTGGTCTACATTATATGTGAAGCATGCCGGGAATATTATGAGACCCGATGTTATCGCAACGAACGTGTCGAGGATAACGACTCTGGTCGATTCGCCGAGAAGCGAGTGATCCTTGCCGATGTAGCTTCCGAAGATCGCCATCGCGCCGATACCGAGGCTCAGCGTAAAGAACGCCTGGTTCATCGCGCCCACCAGCGTGTTCATGATGCCGACTTCCTGCATACGGTCAAAGTCAGGCAGCAGATAGAATCGCAGACCTTCCTTTGCACCTGGCATGAAGAAGCTGTTTATCGCCAGCACGACCATGATAACCAGAAGCGCGATCATCATTATTTTCGTGATGCGCTCAAGACCGCTCTGCAGACCTCTCATGCATACGAAGATACCGATGCATACGACTATCACCATGCAGAGCGTCATGACGCCCGGCTTTCCGAGCATGCCTGTAAAAGTCCCGGAAACTGTATCGACGTCAGCGCCATCGAATTTTCCGGCGGCAGTCAGATAAAAATAGTAGAGCATCCAGCCCGTG
Source organism: Brotomerdimonas butyrica (assembly GCF_025567305.1). Classification (NCBI taxonomy): domain Bacteria; kingdom Bacillati; phylum Bacillota; class Clostridia; order Eubacteriales; genus Brotomerdimonas; species Brotomerdimonas butyrica. The sequence continues at coordinate 70,144 of NZ_JAOQJP010000002.1, read as the reverse complement.
ACTGTCGTGTAGAACATCATGAGCAGATAGCAGCCTATGAGTGTGAAATATCCGTGTATGTGCCATTTGCTGCCCGGTTTTTCCAGCTCCTGATAAGCCTTGACCGGACTTCTGCGGCTCGCTCTGCCGACAGCGAACTCCATAGTCATGATCGGCAGACCCAGGATCACAAGAAATATGAAATAAAACAGAACAAAGGCGCCGCCTCCGCCCTGACCGGCCATGTACGGGAATTTCCATACATTACCTATACCAATAGCGCATCCCGCAGAAAGCAGGATGAATCCCATCCGGGATTTTAACGTTTCTCTCTCCATCTGATATTTTCCTCCTGATGTACATGAATTAGTGCATTGCGTTTCATTATACCATCAGAAAGCAGGGGATTTCAATTATAATATCAGCCCACAGGGCGGGGTCGTGATGCAGGTGCGCCGGTGGATCCCGATACATGCGGATCTTGCATGGAGTATGCCCTTGCGGTTTCCTGTGCAAAGCCGCAGTACGCGTGCTTCCCGGGCTTTTCATGCAAGGCCTCAAATCGCGCGCTTCCCGGTCTTTTACATATAAAATTACCAACAAGACAGGTACGCAGACTTAATGTTGGTAACGGCGATTTGTGGCAGCAACTTTCGGACCTTCTGAGAACGTCGGGCAGCAGTGCAGTTTTATATATATAAAATAGTAGTGGAAAAATGTTAATGGTATGTAAAAATACTTGCCAACTATCAGGGGGCGGGTGTAATATAAATGTGTCTTTTGTGTCGCAAAAAACAGAATAAGGTCACAAAAGGCACATAAAAAATTATTGATATGATTTTTCAAAAAAACGAATGAGAAAACAACCATGATAAACAAAGAATCTAACGATAAAAAAACTTTAAAATCACCGGTCATATTGCGGCGTATTATCTGTATCCTCTGCGTGCTGCTCGTGCTGAGCGGCGCGGGTCTTGTGGTCGTATCGGCCGCACCCGGAAGCGGAGATTCGCCGACGCTTGAGCTTTACAAAAGGCACGCATCGGACAACGAGGCTTTCGATGTGAGCAATATGGTGCCGGGAGACAAAGTCACGAAGGATTTCACGGTGCGCATCCACCACAACGACCCGCTGACACTTTACTTCAAGGCCGAGGTCACCGAGCAGACGAAAAAGCTGGGCGATGTCCTGCAGGTCAGCGTCACTGATGAGGCTTCCGGCGAGACTGTATGCCGCGGAACCTTTGCAGAACTGGACGGAGTGGAGTTCTCGCAGACCATCACAGGCTCGGCGGGCGGCAGTACGGATGTTACGTACAGGGTAGATGCCTGGCTCGATACCAGCGTAGGCAATGAATATCAGCAGGCTTTGCTCAAGGCTGACCTGTACTGGTATGTAAAGGACGACGGAGGCCATACGGAACCGACAGAGCCAAGCCAGCCGACAACCCCTACGACTCCGACCAAACCGGGTGGGGGCGACAAAGGCGACGGCGGTCTGACGGCAAATACCGGCGACACTATGAATCTGGTGCTGTGGACGGTATTCGCAGCATGCGCGCTGGCTATAATCATCCTGCTGATCAAATCCCGCATAGACCGTGACCGCAACAGTGGAAGCGGAGGGAGCAGCAATGGCAGCCAGGACGACCCGAACAGCGACGAAGCAGATGCAGCAGTCCAGAAGAAGCTGCACCGAAGCATGCTGATCGCAGTACTGCTTGCTCTGATGCTGATCGTGACCACATTCGCGCTGATAACCTCTATCGTTTCGGTTAAGGACAATACCTTCGAGACCGGCATCGTCAGGATCAACCTCAATGACGGTGAACCGGTGATCCGGGAAAACGAGTACCTGTTCGAACCCGGCATGAGAGTCCAGAAGCATTTCTTCATCAAAAACGAAGGCTCGATAGACGCCTATTATAAAGTATATATGGAAGACGTCGCAGGCGACCTTGCAGATGTGCTCCAGCTGACGATAACCGACGACGAGAGCGGTAAAGTCCTGTATCAGGGCACGGCAGACGAACTCACCAGAGGCTCGGCCGCAGTCAGCGATGACATCATCACCGCAGGTGAGAGCAAAAACCTGACGATACTGTTTTACTTCCCTAAAGAAAGAGGCAACGAAGCGCAGGACAAAAACCTGTCGTTCAGGATGAGCGCAACAGCTACACAGGTGCGCAACAATCCGGGGCACGCTTTCGAATAAATCGACTCGAATAAAGCGACTCAAATAAAGCGACTTGAATAAATCGGCTTGGACAAGTCGACAGACCGGTTAAGGAGAACTGATTAAATGAAAAAAACTTGGAACATCATCAAAAAAGTGATCGTGTGGATGATCGTCGTGTTCTCAGTGGGAATGATGGCATTCACGATCATTTCCGTCACGACATTCGACCGCGCGGACCGCAGCGTGTTCGGCTACAGCGTATTCATCGTACTGTCCGACTCCATGAAAGCGACAGACTTCGATGCAGGCGACCTGGTAATCATCAAACAGACCGACCCGAGCACACTCAAGGAAGGCGACATCATCTCGTTCCAGTCGCCGGACGAAGCCAACTACGGCGAGATCGTGACACATAAGATACGCGAAGTGACCACCGACGAAGACGGCAACCCCGGCTTCGTGACATACGGAACCACCACCGATTCGAACGACCAGGGCATCGTTACATACAATCTGGTCATCGGTAAATACAAAGGTCACATACCGAACGTCGGAACATTCTTCCAGTTCCTGAAGACCGTTCCCGGATACTTTATCTGCATATTCACACCATTCTTCATACTGATACTCGTACAGGCGCGAAACAGCATCAAGCTTTTCCGCAAGTACAAGAAAGAACAGGTGGAAGAGATACAGAAGGAAAAGAAAGAGCTCGAGGAGGAGCGCCTGAAATCACAGGAAATGATGGCACAGCTGATGCGCATGCAGCAGCAGATGGGCCAGAACGGCGGCACGGTATCGCCGGAACTGATGCAGCAGTACATACAGCAGCAACAGCAGGCTCAGCCGCAGATGCCGCAGCAGGCAGCCCAGCCTCAGCCGGGCGTTCAGCAAGGCACTCAGCAGAACCATCAGCCGGAGACCAGGACTTATGCAAATCCGCAGGCTTCCGCTCCGCAAGGCGTCCAGCATGATGCAAATATGCAGCATACGGTGCAGCCTCAGACTCCGGTTCAGCCGAGAGTCCAGGCAGAGCCTTCTAATGCAAAGCCGCAGCGTACTGCAGATCCGCAGGTTCAGATGAGCCAGCAGAGCAGAACATACGCTCAGCAGTCTCAGCAGATGCAGCCGCAGGCTCGACCGGCACAAGCACCGGCACAGCCGCAGGCACAGGCAACTCCACAGTACACACAGCAGGCTGCTCGACGGGCACAGGCAGCGCGTCCGACGCAGTCAGACGTGCAGTATACACAGCCTTCACGCCACAGTCAGATGCCGCAGCAGGACATGAGTCAGCGATATCAGCAGACCCGCACGGCACAGAACACTGCACCGCGTACTCAGCAGGCCAGACCGCAGGCGGCACATACTGCGCAGCGCAGCAGCTTCGACATCAGGTCGATCGTCGGTGATCAGCCTGACGATCAGGATAAATAAGATATATAAAAGCGCAATGCTTTATATGAAATAACAGGGAATGATCCGATAATACAGGTCAGCGTTTGTTCGCAGTGGAGCTTTGCCGGATTATCCCACCTCTCCTGCATATAGTAATGTATAGAATTTTGTACAGGGGGGGGGTAATAAAGGCCGTTTTGAGAAAGGAAAAGAAAAGTATGAACGAGAGCACAAAAACGAAAAAAGCGCTCCGCGGCAGTCTCCTTGCATTATTCTTATGCATCGTGCTGCTGATCGGAACAACATTCGCATGGTTCACAGACACCGCAAGCACAGGCGTGAACAAGATCCAGGCGGGTAACTTGGATGTAGAGCTGGAATACAGTACAGATTGCAGCACTTGGAAGACTGCAAACCAGAATACTCAGATGTTTAATGACGACACTCTTTGGGAACCGGGGCACACAGAGGTTGTATATCTCCGTGTGAAGAATGCTGGAAATCTGGCACTGAAATACAATATAGCTACAAACTCTTATGATATGGAAAGAGGAAAAAATGCTGCTGGTGATTTCTTCTACATCGACAAGTATCTGAAGATTGGTACAGCGCAGACGGATACTGCTTTTGCAAACCGCGAAGCAGCGATTGCAGCAATCGCTGATACAGAGAAGACAATAGCAAAAGAAACTCCGATCAGTAAAGATTGGACTGTTCTGAAGGCTGGCGAAAAGAGTGCACCAACTGCGGTTGTTCTCTATATGCCGACTACAGTTGGTAATGAAGCGAACAATGTTCAGTCTTGGCGTAAGCCTTCACTGAAAGGACTGGGACTGGTTGTAAATGCAACTCAGGCAACTGTGGAATCTGATAGCTTCAATAATACATATGATGAAAACGCTGCAACGACTCTTTCAACAGTAAGTTACAGTTCTGGACAGCATAACATTACTGGAAAAATTCAGGCAAATGGCGGCTTTGGTGCAGTTCAGGCTGAGGGAAGTGCTCAGTTTACCATTAATGCTGACGTATATGCCGTGTACAATAATGGCGGTGCCATGGCTGTTGAAGCTGGTGGAACCAGTAGGGTTATCATCAATGGAGGAGACTTCCGTCAGGTAGGAGTTCCGAAAGATGATCCAATATGCGATTTGATTTATGCAACGGATAAATCGACGATTGAAATCAATGGTGGAACCTTTAAGGCGGTTACACCGGATAATACCCTTAATGTTAAGGACACAGACAGAGGAAAAGCGAAAATCATCGTTAACGGTGGTAGATTCTACAAATACGATCCATCCAATCCTGCGATGGGACCAAATGAAGTATTCCTTGGAGCCGGATGTAAAGTAACCCAGGATGGCGACTGGTATGTTGTCAGCAAATAAAAGCGAAGCAATATAAGCTTTATGTATTTCCGCTCACTGGCAAGTGAGCGGAAAGTAAAGGGCATTCTATTGATGCATATGATATGTGATACAATGCTCTTTACTTTCCGAATTGGAATTAAGGCAGTAATGGGATTTGGAGCGATCATATTAATTCAATCATTGAAAAGCAGAAAGGAAATGGAGCAATGAACGAGAGTACAAAAACTAAAAAAGCGCTCCGCGGCAGCCTCTTTGCATTATTCTTATGCATCGTGCTGCTGATAGGAACGACATTCGCATGGTTCACAGACACTGCAAGCACAGGCGTGAACAAGATCCAGTCAGGGAACTTGGATGTGCAGTTACTGTATTCGACAGATGGAACTACCTGGAATAATGCGGAAGGAAAGACGCTGAAATTTTTACAGAAGCAGGCAGATGAAACTGTAGCTGAAGGTGAAAACATCCTTTGGGAACCGGGATGTACCTACAAACTGCCGCAGATTAAAGTTGTGAATAACGGCAACCTGGCGCTGAAGTACACCATGAAGGTAACTGGAGTAGAAGGTGATCAGAAGCTGAATGAAGTCATTGACTGGACTATTGATGGTAAAGCATTGACAGATTTTGATGACAGTTTGACCGCTGGACAACCTTCGAATGCGATGACTATTCAGGGACATATGCAGGAATCCGCAGGTAATGAATATCAGGGCCTGTCGATTGATGGTATCAGCATTACTGTATATGCAACGCAGGATACGGTAGAAAGCGACAGCTTCAATAATCAGTATGATAAAGACGCTCGTGTAGACGCAAATAGTGTAGCCGCAATCAGTGATGCTATGAAAAAAGCTGGATCGGTGATCAATGTAAACGAAAGTGTTGCTCCGGAGAGAACTTTAATCGCTGAAAAGAAAGACATTACACTCAATATGAATGGCAAAACGATTGCTAATACTAGTGATATTTGGGATGTAGCCCCAAACAACTGGTCGCTGGTTTCTGCACAGAATGGCTCGAGTCTGACAATCGACGGTAACGGTACATTCAAGGCAAAGGCTAACGACTGCTATGCTGTAGATGTACAGGACGGAAGTACTGTAGTTATCAAAAATGGTACATTTGTAGGAAATATTCATGCTGTATATGTTTATGAAGGAACTGCAATCATTGAAGGCGGTACATACTCCGTACAGCAGAAATACCCAGATGCAGCCAAGGCAGATGAATTCGTATTGAACTGTTATGATGCAAACCGCGCTAATGGAACTGCCAAGATCATAGTTAAGGGCGGTACTTTCATCAACTTTAACCCGGCAGACTGTCAGGCAGAAGGTAAAGATACTAACTTCTTGGCATCTGGCTACACAGTAAAATCTGAAGTAAAGGGCAATGACACTTACTACACAGTAGTAAAAGCCAACTAGTTATTGAGATTTAAGTACTATTTATTTAAATCTTCCGCTCACCGTCCGGTGAGCGGAAAGTAAAGGGCATTCTATTGATGCATATGATATGTGATACAGTGCTCTTTACTTTCCGAATTGGAATTAAGGCAGTAATGGGATTTGGAGCGATCATATTAATTCAATCATTGAGAAGCAGAAAGGAAATGGAGCAATGAACGAAAGCACAAAGACTAAAAAAGCGTTGCGAGGCAGTCTCTTTGCGTTATTCTTATGCATAGTACTGCTGATCGGAACGACATTCGCATGGTTCACGGACACTGCAAGCACAGGTGTGAACAAAATCCAGGCGGGAAATCTGGATGTGCAGTTACTGTATTCGACAGATGATGGAACTACTTGGAATGATGCAGAAGGACAGACGCTGAAGTTTTTACAGAAACAAGCAAATGGAAGTTTAGTCGAAAATGCAGATATCCTTTGGGAACCGGGATGTACTTATAAACTACCGAAGATTAAAGTTGTGAATAACGGTAACCTGGCGCTGAAGTACAAACTGGAAGTGACAGGTATCGAGGGCGATAAGAAGCTGAACGAAGTTATTAACTGGACTATTGATGGTGGCGAATTAGATGCTGAAAAATCACTGACTGCTAAAGCAGAATCAGCTGCGATGACTATTCAGGGACATATGCAGGAATCCGCAGGGAATGAATATCAGGGACTGTCCATCGAAGGTATCAGCATTACTGTTTACGCAACGCAGGATACAGTAGAGAATGACAGCTTCAACAATACATATGATAAGAGTGCGACTTATCCAGTGAAGTCAGTTGCTGAGCTGAAAGAATCACTGAGTAATGGTGGTACTGTTTCTGTAACAAAGGATATCAAGACTAATAATAGTGAAGATACTGCAGATGCTCGTATAATCATTTCGAACCCGACGACACTGAATCTGGATGCAAAAATCATCAGCCCGGATAACATGGGAAATAACGGCAAAAATTTCTGCGCATTGATTGTTGATGCAGATACTACGATTAATGCAACTAAAAACGGTGGTATAGACACAGGTGTGAATGGTGGATACGGAATCAACGTTCGCAATGGTGCTAACCTGATTATCAATAATGGATACTATTACGGCGGTGGCACTGCAGTTCAGGTACAGGAAGGTACGCTGACAATCAATGGCGGGACATTTGCATGTGAGCCGTTTGGTGATCCGTATGGATACAATTTCCTGATCAACTGCGTTGACGCCGCTTACAAAAATGGAACTGCAAAAGTTATCATAAAGGGTGGTACATTCATTAACTTCGACCCTTCCAATAACTCTGCGGAAGGAGCTGGGACTAACTTCGTAGCAGATGGTTACAAAGTAGTTAAAGAAGCAAAAGGTGAAGATACTTACTACACAGTAGTAAAAGCCAACTAATTATTGATATTTAAATATTATTTATTTAAATCTTCCGCTCACCGGCTGGTGAGCGGAAAGTAAAGGACATGCTATCGCGTGACAGAGCAGACCGATACGGTGCCCTTTACTTTCCGAATAGGAAAACGGTATTGTCGGATTTTAGATATGTCAAATTGATTTACAAGTAAGAATCAGAGAGGAAATGGAGCAATGAACGAAAGTACAAAGACTAAAAAAGCGCTTCACGGTAGCCTCCTTGCATTAGTCTTATGCATAGTGCTGCTGATCGGAACGACATTCGCATGGTTCACAGACACTGCAAGTACAGGTGTGAACAAGATCCAGTCAGGCACACTCAAAGTGGGCCTGGAATACAAAGTGGGAGATCAATGGCAAGATGCAACGGGGCAGACACTTACCTTCAAAACTGCGGATAACAGAGCGGCAGATAAGATACTGTGGGAGCCAGGCTGTACATATGAACTGCCGGCACTTCGTGTTGTCAACAAGGGAAATCTGGCACTTAAATATAAAATCAAGATAAATGGTATTCAGGGTGATGAGAGGCTGAATGAAGTCATCGACTGGACTATCAGCGATACTGCTCTTGATGCGGATCATAAACTTGCAGCAAAGGCAACTTCTGATGAGCTTGTAATAAAGGGACATATGCAGGAATCAGCCGGGAATGAATACCAGGACAAGTCAATTGATGGAATCAGCATCACCGTTTACGCAACGCAGGATACAGTAGAAAATGACAGCTTCAATAATAGATATGATGAAAATGCAGGCTATCCGATTGCAAAGTATTCTGATATGAAGGATGCATTTGCTAGTGGTGGCGCTATTGCGATAAATGATAACATCACTGCAGATGAGACGAAAACGACAGCAGCTGATCGCGTAATTGTTAAGGAGCCAACTACATTATATTTAGGAGCTACTTATACAGTTCCGGGAAGCCTGGAGGATTCGAATAACTGGGCAGCATTATATGTAACGAAAGATCTTACGATCAATGCATCGAGCAATGGCGGAATCAACTGTCTGGATAAGACTGATGCAAGCGCATCATACATAGGCGGTCCATATGTCGCTCACATTGCAGGTGAAGGCATCACGGTCACTGTTAATGGCGGTAATTATTATGGCGGAGGTACGATTTTCAATGTTCAGCAGGGTACATTGGTTGTAAATGATGGTTTCTTCCAGGTTGCACCGGATATTGGTACACATGATTACAGGTATGTATTAAACTGTGTTGATGCGAATTACGAAAATGGTACAGCAAAAATTATTGTCAAAGGCGGTACATATGTGAACTTCGATCCTTCAAACAATACTGCAGAAGGTGCAGGAACAAACTTCGTGGCAGATGCTTACAAAGTAGTATCCGAAGCTCATGGATCAGATACATGGTACACGGTAGTTCCGAAATAGTGACAAATACAGAGAGCATATGTTAATTTAATTTTATTAACAAGTTGTTGAGTGAAAAATAAGGGGATAGAGGGTTCAGGAGATACAATAAAAAATCAATTAAAAATCAGAAAGGAAAATGGAGCAATGAACGAGAGTACAAAGACTAAAAAAGCGCTCCGTGGCAGCCTCTTTGCATTATTCTTATGCATCGTACTGCTGATCGGAACAACATTCGCATGGTTCACAGACACTGCAAGTACAGGTGTGAACAAGATCCAGTCAGGTAATCTGGATGTGCAGTTACTGTATTCGACAGATGGAACTACATGGAATAATGCGGAAGGAAAGACGCTGAAATTTTTACAGAAGCAGGCAGATGAAACTGTAGCTGAAGGTGAAAACATCCTTTGGGAACCGGGATGTACTTACAAATTGCCACAGATCAAGGTTGTGAATAATGGTAATCTTGCACTGAAGTACAAAGTAAAAGTGACTGGCATCGAAGGCGATAAAGAGCTGAATAAAGTAATCGACTGGACGATGAATGGTGTTGATATTAGTACAGAACAGCATCTTAAGGCAGGAGCTAAATCTGAGCCTATGACTCTCCAGGGACACATGCAGGAATCAGCAGGCAATGAATATCAGGGACTGACTATCGAAGGCATCAGCATCACAGTATACGCAACGCAGGATACAGTAGAAAATGACAGCATTGATAATCAGTACGATAAGGATGCTCAGTACACTGAAACGATCGCTGCTGGTAAAACATTCAAAAGTGGAACGCACACTCTTGATACTGGTATAACAGCAACGAATGCAAATGCTATTGCAGTAAAAGCAACAGGTGCAAATACTAATGTTACTATCACTGCAGGTACATTCGATGGCGGCTCTGGTGGAAATAACCAGTGTATACATGTAGCAGATGGTGCAACAGTTACAATTAAAGGTGGCACATTTACAGTTGGAAGCGATGCCAAAGGTGGAGGAAACTCTGTTATCGAAAGTAATGGCGGCAACATCATTATTGAGGGAGGATTCTTCCAGACAGACTATAATTGGAGAGGGTTCTACTATGTCCTGAATCAGCAGAACAACAACCCTGGAACTATCACTGTCAAGGGTGGTACATTCGTAAACTACGATCCGAGCAAGGGTGATGACAATAATGGCGGCAACTTCGTAGCTAGTGGCTATAAAGTTACTTCAGAAACAAAGGCAAACGGTGACGTTTGGTACACAGTAGTTCCTAAATAATAAAGCTTACTAAACGCTATCCGGCGTTCAACTTTCCACCCGCCGTCAGGCGGGCGGAGATCAAAGGGCACGGGCATGCCGCGGCTGGCGGCTTTACATAAAAGGGAAGACCCTTGAGCGGGTGCCTTTTGATTTCTGAATAGAAAGAAACCGCAGTGTTTTGGAACACGATTCACTGAAAAATATTATCAAAGATTCAACAGAAGGAGATTCGGATATGACTCGGAGCAGTATCACGAAAAAAGCTCTTTTCATAAGTACGTGCGCGTTGCTGTTCAGCATGCTGATGATGGCGGGCAGCACATTTGCATGGTTCACCGACAGCGTCAGCACCGGCAGCAACAAGATCACGACCGGCAGCCTGAAGGTCGAGCTTTTGCATACGAATGCTAAAGTTACGAAGGAAGAAGCTGTAACGCAGAGCACGCTGCTGTTCACGGACAAGAACGGCGAGGCGATAAGCTGGGAGCCGGGCGCGGTGGCTTATGAAAATTTCACAGTAAAGAATGCAGGCGATCTGGCGCTGAACTACAGGCTTGCGCTCGATCTGAACAATGCGAATACTATCAAAGGGACTAACAAGTCGCTGAAGGATGTGCTGAAGGTCAAGGTTTTAGATCGGGCAGTGACGGCTAATGATTTGAAGGAAGACAGTCTCAAGAATGACCAGGGTTTTAAGGCTGTAGCCGGCAATCAGCTGAATATTTTGGAAAAGGCTGCAGGTAACGGCACGCAGAAGCTTGCTAAGAGCACGTCAAGCGCTGTATACGGGGTGATCCTGTACTGGCAGCCAAACTCAGATACAGACTACGAATACAACCTTGCGAACTATCCGGACAAGGATTCGGATGGAAAATCTGTAGACAAGACCAGCGACGGCAAGGACAGGCTTTCGATCGATCTGGGTATCAGCCTCGGCGCAACGCAGGCGATGGAGGAGTCGGACAGCAGCGGAAATGATTATGACAGGGAAGCGACATATCCGGCAGGGAATGCTTCGGAACTGCAGACTGCTTTGGAAAAGGCTTCTGACGGCGATACCATCGAATTGACTGGGAACATTGCGCTGAATGGAGACTTGACTGTAAATAAAAATGTTACGATCAAGAGCGTCGGCGGTGCGGTAATCTCAGGCGGAGCTATCAAGATCGGCTCAGGCAGCAATGTAACGCTGAAAAACATCACGTTCAGATCACCGAGGACATCGGATAATAAAGGCGTCAGCCTGAAAGCTGAGAATTATTCCGGTGATCTGGCCGTGGACGGATGTCGATTTGAAGAACCGCAGTGGTCGAGCATCGAGATAGATGCAAAAGCAGATGCGTCCATAAGCATCACGAACTGCACCTTTACAGTACCGGAAGCATCAGGCTCGGCAGGGCATCAATACGACAGCGAAAAATGCAAGATCCAGAATGCCGACGCTAGAGCTGCGGCATCAGACCAGAAGCTCGCTGCAGGCGCACACCGCGTGCTTTGCATAAAAGGCGCAGAGACGAAAGAGCTTGTGCTGACTGGAAACACATTCACCGGCCTGAAAAACTGCGATGCAGCTGCGGCAGTTGAGATCAGCGGGATAGCTGATGCGAATATGAGTTTTGATAAAAATACGTTTGACCAGGATGGAAAAATTTCTATCGATAATAACGCTAAACTGACTGGGTTTTCGAAAAAATAACGAGAGGACGTGTGACCGTTGAAAAGACGACAGAACAATTTGATAAACAGCAAAAATACGGAGGAACGCTCGATCCTGCGAATGCTTTGCCCGTCTCTTCTGGGGATCATGGTCTGCCTGATCTGCCTCGCGGGGATGTCCTGGGCGTGGTTCACGGCAGGCGTGCAGTCGCAGTCCACGATAACTGCGAAGAGCTACACTCTTAACGAGACCGTGAAAGTGAAGACAGACGGCACTTCCGGCAATTCCGCCGATGCGGCAAATACCGGTACACTAAAAAAAGAGTCAGACGGCACTTATACGCTGGCTGCAAATACGCAGTATGTAGTGACGCTGAATCCGTCAGCAGCACCTAAAAACGGCGGTTACTGCATATTGAAAATGACTTATGCAGGCGACGGTGGTGCAAATATTGAAGAGAAGTACTGCACAGTGGCACTGACATCAGATAATGAATTCAATTTTACGATCAATAATGGGAGTAAAGCTGTAAAGTGCCAGCTGATAGCAGCCTGGGGAGCTCCGAATGCTGCGAGCTTTGCAGGCAGACAGGCATATGGAAGTGGCGGTACTATAACCTTGAATGGCGGTGCGAAGACTGACAGTTCTTCCGATCAGAACACGGACAGCAATACCGTTGCAGAACCGTCGACCGCAGGCAGCAGCGGAACTTCCGGAAATGGCAGCTCCGATCAGAACACCACGAATAGTAAAAACAGCCAGCAGTCGACCGACAAGAACACCGACAGCAGCGGTAGCAATACCGATGCCGACAGCAACAAGAGCCAGTCCGGCACAGAATAAGACCTACAAAGATCAACATCAAAACACAGCAAAACAAACACCCGCTGTCGACTATATCAAAACGTCGGCAGCGGGTATTTAAAATTGCCCCCTGCATTACCGGGTGCAAAATGGATTTAGAAAATATAAGGGAACTGGGAAGTAGAGATTTTGCACTAATTCAATCACTGAAATTGTGGAAAAGGAGAAGAAGTAATGAACGAAAGCACGAAAACTAAAAAAGCGCTTCGCGGCAGTCTCTTTGCATTATTCTTATGCATAGTGCTGCTGATCGGAACGACATTCGCATGGTTCACAGACACTGCGAGCACAGGAGTGAACAAGATCCAGGCAGGTAATCTGAAGGTAGGATTCGAGTACTGGAATGGGGAAAAGTATGTTGATGCAAAAAATGCTACGCTTTTCTCGGAAGATACCCTCTGGGAGCCGGGACACACAGAAGTAGTATACTTGAAAGTCAGCAACAAGGGAAATCTGGCACTGAAATATCGCCTGAATACGATCAATACCTGGGAGTGGAAGAATGCTGTAAACAGTGCCGGCGAAACTATCCTGCTGTCAAAGTATCTTGAGATAGGTATCGCAGAAGGTAAGAATGCTGCAGAAGGCACATATGCAACACGTGAAGAAGCTGCAGCAGCTGCTGCAAATAATATGGTGCCATATGATTCTTATACGAAAGAAAATAAATTACTGCCTGCAGGAGAAAATGCTGAATCAGCCGATTATCTGGCATTCGTAGTTCGTATGCCTGAAACTGTCGGAAATGAGGCAAACTCAGTCAATGGAAATTCTCCGGCGATCCGATTCAATTTAGCCTTGACTGCAACACAGGCAAGTCATGAAAGTGACAGCTTCAATAATAAGTATGATGAAAATGTACCATACCCGATTATTGGAGAAGATGTACCTGGCACCGGCACGGCCTTATATAATGAATTACAGAAGCAAAACCCTGACATCCTGCTTGGAGGAGATGCAAGTCGTTATTACGGATGGTTTGTAAATTATAAGACAGCGATCGATCTGAATGGCAATACATTGTCGAAAACCGGCAGTCAGCCATTGTTCGATGTTGAAAATAATGGGGACTTGACTATTAAAGGAAAAGGTACGGTAGATGCCTCTAAGGCATCAGATGGTGCTACTGCAGTCACAGTAGAGTCTGGCGGAAAGGTAACAATAGAAGACGGAACATTTATTGGTAAAGCAGGAAACAGCTGTATTTATGATGCCGGTGGTACCATCATCATCAAAGGCGGTTTATTCAAGTGTGAAGGTCCGGATAATAATGGCAAATATTATGTACTGAACCAGAATAATAAAACTCACGGCACGATAACTGTAACAGGCGGCACGTTCGTGAACTATGATCCAAGTACCGGAGATGATAACCTCGGTGGAAGTTTCGTACCGCAAGGCTATAAGGTAGTTTCTGAAACGAAGGCAAACGGCGACATCTGGTATACAGTTGTGGCAGAATAGCCGCTATTACATCATATGCCATGTTTTGCAGACAAAAATTATATTTAAAAGCTGAAACAAATATACCCGCTGTCGACTGCAGTAAAACGTCGACAGCGGGTGTTTTCTATAAATAAAGATACAGTTTTAATTGAAGTCTCTGCAGTAGCACTGATATATTCTGACTTTTATTCAACTTTGATATATTTCTCAGTTCATTCAGTGCATATGTCGGAACTGTCCTGGATTTGTCAACTATTTAAGTTTTCCGGGCTTTTTTGCTGAATTTCATCCCATATCTTTATGCACCGGAGAGCCTATTATAGGGTCCGGAGAGCACCTTTTTGCCATTTTTTTATGGGATGGATTCGTCTATATAAAAACGTGAAAAACGTTGAAATTTCAATAAAAAAGAGACCTGAAACAGGTCTCTGAATTCTGGCGGAGGACACGGGACTCGAACCCGCGGGGCTGTTACACCTTACTCGCTTTCCAGGCGAGCTCCTTAGCCACTCGGTCAATCCTCCGTATTTATTGTTATGACTGCAGCCTGCCGAAAGCCTGCAGTTTTTATATTTCTGCGCTAGCGACCGCATATCAGTCGGCAACGCAAGATACCTATATAATATAACAAAAAAAGGTGAGGTATGCAAGGAGATTCTTGATTTAGCGTCATTGCTAATTTAGCGGTGTCGTCATTGATCTGTCTGATCTGCATGCTGCCCATTTCGTCAAAAATGCGGCGGCAGATCTTTTATGTGATTGCGCATATTTTTCTATTGTGGACTTTGTGCATCGAGTTTGTCACAGCTGTTTCAGCCGAAAGTACATGATATAGCAGGTGTCATGGCTGAAAAAAGGAAATTATATGCTTGCAAAATCAAGTGAGAGTTTTGTCATCGTCATGTAAAATGCGTAGCTATGGTTTGAGTTTACAATTTTCAGCCACGTCAGCCCATGAATGAACGGTGTATGGCTGAAATTATCCCACGGTCTGCAAGTTAGTTGTGGGTACCCCGGACTATAAGCATATTGCAAAGACTCCGATTTCCAGTTTTCCGCCATTTGCATAATGCAGACATGGATTTATGGCTGAAACAGCTGTGTCAGAGCTCAGAGCTTGCAGTCTGGCAGAACGATCGAGTTACCAGATGAACATTTTTTTAGTTTATAAGAGCCTTACAGAAATTTATATTGACAGAACAATACGGGGGGAGTATTAAAATGCAATGTTCAGATATTAAATCAGAGGTAGCATATAAGGTGGGAAAAAGAGATCCTTTGGAAAGGAAAGACATACCTGCAACTGCAGTCAAAATGCATATAGATGTTGCAGAAATAATGAAACAAAATGATCGTTATGACACAGAGCAGGAACAGCAGGAAACGCCTGAACAGACTGCTCTGCCAGGGATAACAGAGGAACCTGAAACCGGAGACCTGCATGAGAAGCATGAAGCTAAAGATGAATCGAAAGAGTAAAATGCACTGAGTAGGGCGCTCGATTTTATGTCCATATTGCTAAAAGACGAATGACAATACTTATATATCTGAAAAATCCAGGAACGCGCATACTTTACATAAAAACCAGTCCCCAAATTCACATCTACATGTACCTCCCCAAAATCCCTATTGACATCCTGGTAAAAAAAGGATATTATTGACATGGGATAATTTGGAAAATATCTGCGCGCCGTCATCCGGGCATGCAGATAATGGATCAAAGGGGGTAATCTACGATGCATAAAAGAGATGGTTTTTGCGTACGGGGAAGACAGCGCAAGGTGTTGGATTTGATTTTTACGTTTATCACGGTAGCGATTATTGTTATTTCAGGGGTGGCTCTGCTGGGGCAGCTGGCGGGTCTTCATCTGTACAGCGTGGAGAGTGGGAGCATGACTCCGGAGTATCCGGTGGACTCGCTGATAATAGTGCGGGAAGTCGAGCCGGAAAGCATACAGCCGGGGGATGTCATAACTTTCGTGGCCAATGCAGACGGAATGGTAGTGACACATCGGGTGGTATCGGCAGATCCTGTCCAGCAGACTTTTACAACAAAGGGCGATGCCAATGATGTCAACGATGCGGTGCCGGTGCTCTGGAAGAACACTGTGGGTAAAGTGGTATTCGGGATACCGCTGCTGGGCGGACCTTTTTCGGTAGTGAGTGCTAAGGGCTGTCGATGGCTCATGACAGGCATTGCAGCAGTTTTCCTGTTGCTGTCGCTGGGCCGCAGTTTTTACAGGGATCGGAAAGAAAACAAAGGTGCAGCGGAAAGCGATACATGAGTTATCGGATCGAATGAGCCGACGCCCTGTCGCTATGTGCTGTGTCCTGTCACCGTGTGGCCACGCATATTGCGAAAACCGCCGATTTATGGTATATTTTTGAAGTAACTATATTATGCATTCGAGGTGGGCTATGAAAAAACTGATGTTGATCATTCCGGTGATGTCGGGGGTTTTGTGGGGGTCTGCGGGGATCTTTGTCAGGACTCTGTCGGCGTTTGGATTTGACAACTTTACAATAATTACTTCAAGATTCCTGCTTGCGGCGGTGATCCTGTTTGTCGGGATAATGGCAGTCGACAGGTCGATGCTGAAAGTTAGACCGAAAGACATATGGATATTTGCGATGAGCGGTATCTTCGGCATGCTGGGACTCAATCTCTGCTACAATCAGGCGATAAACCAGATCTCGCTGTCGCTCGCGGCAGTGTTGCTGAGCATGTCGCCGATTTTCGTGATGATCCTTGCGGCAGTTATCCTGCGGGAAAAGGTCACAATGCGAAAGATAGCATGCAGTGCTCTGGCGATCGCCGGGTGTGTGCTGGTAAGTGGCATTCTCGAATCATCATCTGGGATAAAAGTGTCGGCATATGGGGCGCTCGCGGGGATCGCAGCAGCGTTGTTTTACGCGATATACAGCATATTCTCGAAAGTGGCGATGAAACAGCATTACAATGTGTTCACGATAACGTTTTACAGTCTGATCGCGGGAGTGATACTGATGCTGCCGTTCACGGACTGGCAGACGATCGGTGAATTTGTTGCGGTGTCGCCGGTGAAGGACTCTGTGTTCCTGGTGCTCAATGCGCTTTGCACATCAGTGTTGCCGTATGTGCTGTTCACGTTCTCGCTGACGTATATAGATGCAGGTCGGGTTTCGATACTGGCGGCAGGCGGGGAGCCGTCCGCAGCGATGATTTTCGGACTGATTTTTTATGAGGAAGTGCCGTCGGTGCTGTCATTGTGCGGAATTGCGGTGACGATATTAGCACTGTGGCTGCTTTGCAAGCCGCCGAAGGTTCGCGAGTCCGGAGCGGATAAAATCGCGGCTGATCCCGCAGGAGTTTCTGCGGTGGATTTTGTAGGGGCTTCTGCATCTGATTCGGCAGTGGCTTCTGCGTCTGACCCTGCAAAGGCTTCTGTGTCTGATCCTGAAACCGCAGAAGGAGGAAAATCGTGCTGATAAATTGTCTGGCGGTTGGTGCGGGCGGCTTCATCGGATCAGTTTTCAGGTATCTGGTTGGTCTGATCCCGTTTTTGAATAAAAGTGATATCCCGTTTCAGACGCTTGCTGTAAATGTCATAGGTGCGGTGATGATCGGGATGATCGTGCAGGCGGCCGAGTCGTACGGCAATCTGAACGGACCGTGGCTGCTGTTCCTGAAGGTAGGCATATGCGGCGGATTCACTACTTTCTCGACATTTTCGCTGGAGGCTCTGGGGCTTTTGCAAAGCGGCAGAGCGCTGATGTTCGGGATATACGTGGCGGCGAGTCTTGTCCTCTGCATAGGAGGAGTCTTTGCCGGAAAGATGCTGGTCAGCTGAGCGCCGGTGTCAGAGAGCTCAGATGCCAGTGATATATTATCGGGACATACGCGGCGCAGCGTTTTGCAGAATGGCATTGTAATTGCATAAAACTGCTTGCATTTACAGGGGAGTAGAGTTATAATAATTGCGACAATTGAACAGCGGGGAGCTTGTAGTACAGGCTGAGAGGAAGGTGAGACCTTCGACCCATTACCTGATTTGGATAATGCCAACGTAGGGAAGACTGTAAATACAAGAATATTTTTTATACGTGAGTATTTCGGGAAGTTGCCTATGAGGTAACTTCCCGTTTTTTGTACAGTCTGTAATGGTGAGTGCAGATTACCAAAATTTTCGGTGTTTCCATATAGCTTTTGGTATTTTATCGCGATATCAGGTATATACAGGAAGAGTGATTACCAAGAATGAAGAGCGGATGGGTATCTTTTGGTGATTTTATTATGCAAAAGTGCAGTTTTTCCTTAAAAAATTACCAACATGGGCAACCTGCAATGCGATTTTTGGTAAACGCCTGTTGCCAGAGCGCGTTTTTTTGCTGAAATTTGCTAAAAGAATCTAGCAAAATGCAGATTCTTGGTAAACGCCCGCTGTTCAGTCCAATACAGGAGGTGTGGAGCATGGTAAAAATAAATGGCGCGGCCTGCGATGCGGCAGGGAAGACCGTGGCAGAGTACCTGCAGGGTACGGATTATGATATCAGGCGTATCGCGGTCGAAAGAAACGGCGAGATCGTCCCGAAGGCACAGTACGAAAATGTGAAGATCGAGGACGGCGATACACTGGAAGTAGTGAGTTTTGTGGGAGGTGGCTGATTTGAGAGAGAATATCCCTACAGAAGAGGAAATGCGCGCGGCGCTGATAGAGCGTCACGGCGAGGAGATCCAGCAGCGGTTTGCAGCAGCGTCCGTAGCAGTGTGCGGCCTGGGAGGTCTGGGATCGAACATCGCGATCGCACTGGCGAGAGCCGGAGTCGGACATCTGCATCTGATCGATTTTGACAGAGTCGACATTTCCAATCTCAACAGGCAGCAGTACGAAGCCGCGCAGATCGGACATTACAAGACCGAAGCGCTCGCGGTGAACCTGCGAAAGATCGCACCGTACATAAAAATCACGACGGATACCGTCAGGATAACAGCGGAGAATGCGACCGAGCTGCTGCAAGGTGAGGAGATAATATGCGAAGCGTTTGATTCGGCGGAAGCCAAGGCGATGCTGGTGAACCATGTGCTCGAAAACATGAGCGACCGATACCTCGTTTCAGGCTCGGGTATGGCGGGCATCGACTCCGCAAACCTGATAAAGACCAGGAAACTGATGGACAGATTCTACCTGTGCGGAGACGGGGTCAGCGATGTCGGAGATGGACTCGGGCTTTTTTCAGCAAGAGTGCTTGTCTGCGCTGCACACCAGGCGACGATGATACTGAGGATAATCGCAGGGCTGACGGAAGCGTGAGCTTTTGCATAAAACATAAAATACAAAACACGAAAGAAGGTATAAAGGATGAATACAAAAGACGAACTGATAATAGGGGGACACAGCTTCAGCTCCAGATTCATACTGGGATCAGGCAAATATTCCCTCAATCTGATAGAGGCAGCGGTGAAAGACGCTGGAGCGGAGATCATAACGCTGGCGGTGCGCCGCGCCAACACAAAAGACGAAGAAAATATCATGGACTATATCCCGGAAAACGTCACTCTGCTGCCGAACACTTCCGGCGCACGAGATGCGGAAGAAGCGGTGAGGATCGCAAGACTGGCCAGAGAGCTGGGCTGCGGAGATTTCGTAAAGATCGAGATAATGCGAGATTCAAAATACCTGCTGCCGGACAACAGTGAGACGGTGAAAGCGACGGAGATCCTTGCAAAGGAAGGCTTCATAGTGATGCCGTACATGTATCCGGACCTCAATACAGCCAGAGACCTGGTGGACGCAGGAGCTGCAGCAGTGATGCCGCTGGCATCGCCGATCGGTTCTAACAAAGGGCTCGCGACGAAAGAATTCATACAGATCCTGATAAACGAGATAGATCTTCCGATCATCGTCGACGCAGGCATCGGCAGACCGTCACAGGCATGCGAGGCAATGGAAATGGGCGCAGCAGCTATAATGGCGAACACCGCGCTGGCAACGGCAGGCGATCTGCCGCTGATGGCATCGGCATTCAGACAGGCGATAGAAGCAGGCAGAAAAGCGTATCTTTCAGGACTCGGCAGAGTACTGCTCAGAGGCGCGGCAGCGTCAGATCCGCTTACAGGCTTTCTTAGAGATTAGGGGGCGGCATCATGCAAAACAACAGTGAAGAAAAGAAAATGACCGGCCCTCAGGACATTCAGGAACAGCCGAAGCAGACCGCACAGAAAAACGATTTTTTCATAGACTCGGCGAATCTTTCCGAGGCTGCACTCGAAAAAAAGCACAGACTTGAAAACGACCCGTCTTCAAGAAAAAACCACATGGAATACATGCCGGACATGGAGCAGATCGACACCGGCATCCGCGACAAAGTGATGGAACAGATGGAGTCTTACGACTACAGCCGCTACACCGCGCGTGACGTCAGGAACGCGCTCGACCACGAATACTGCACAGTCGAAGACTTCAAAGCCCTCCTGTCACCGGCTGCAGAACCTTTCCTCGAGGAAATGGCGCAGAAAGCCAGACTGGAGACCAGAAAGCACTTCGGCAACAGCGTTTACCTGTTCACGCCGCTTTACATAGCGAATTACTGTGAAAACTACTGCGTTTACTGCGGTTTCAACTGCTACAACGACATAACCAGAATGAAGCTCGACTTCGACCAGATCGAGCACGAGATGAAGATAATAGCGGACTCGGGAATGGAAGAGATCCTGATCCTCACCGGCGAAAGCCGCGGCAAGAGCGACGTGAAATACATCGGTGAGGCATGCCGCATCGCCCGCAAATATTTCAGGATGATCGGCCTCGAGATATACCCGGTCAACACAGACGACTACAGATACCTGCGCGAGTGCGGAGCCGACTATGTCACCGTGTTCCAGGAGACATACGACCCCGACAAGTACGAAACGCTCCATCTGATGGGGCATAAGAGAGTGTGGCCGTACAGATTCGAAGCACAGGAGAGAGCACTGATGGGCGGCATGCGAGGCGTTGGATTTTCAGCACTCCTGGGACTTTCGGATTTCAGAAAGGACGCGCTCGCGACAGCACTGCACGTATATTACCTGCAGAGAAAATACCCGCATGCGGAAATGTCGCTGTCATGTCCGCGACTCAGGCCGATCGTAAACAACGACAAGATAAATCCGCTGGACGTCCACGAAAAACAGCTCTGCCAGATACTTTGCGCGTACAGGATATTCCTGCCGTTCGCGGGGATCACCGTATCATCGCGAGAAAGCGAAAGCTTCAGGAACGGCATAGTGAAGATCGCAGCGACCAAAGTGTCGGCAGGAGTTTCAACGGGTATCGGGGATCATGAGAGCAAGTACACAGGAAAGGAAAGCGAAGGCACAGAGGGGGATGAGCAGTTCGAAATAAACGACGGCAGGAGCTTCGCCAGGATGTACAGCGACATGGAAGGCGAAGGGCTGCAGCCGGTGCTGAACGATTATCTTTATGTTTGATTTACTATGCGTCACAAACAGGCTGATCTGCGAGGGGGATTTTTTGGAAAAGATCCGGCAGCTGACGGCCTGCGGACTCTCAGGAGTGATCCTGAGGGAGAAGGATCTTGAGGAAGTGCGGTACAGGGCGCTTGCCGCGCAGGTCATGGAGACCTGCGGGCAGAGCGGCGTGCTGTGCATACTGCACAGCTTTCATCGTGTTGCAGCGGAGCTCGGAGCACCGGTGCATCTGCCGATGCCGGTGCTCCGTGAGATGAGTGAAAAGGAGCGGAGCGCATTTGAAATAATGGGCGCGTCGTGCCATTCGGTCGATGAGGCTCGCGAAGCGCAGGCGCTGGGGTGCACGTATATAACAGCGGGGCATGTCTTTGCGACTGACTGCAAGAAGGGGCTCGCGCCGCGTGGGACGGGTTTTCTGCGGGAGGTATGTGAAGCGGTCAATATCCCGGTATACGGGATCGGCGGGATCGGCGCCGGGAATATAGCGGAAGTGCAGCGTGCAGGTGCAAAGGGCGCGTGTGTCATGAGCGGAGCGATGACTTGCGCGGATCCGGAGAGATACGTGGCAGAACTCAGATCCGCAGCGATGGAAACACCGGGAGGTAAGTATAAAAATGAAATTCAAACGTGAACAGCTGCTGCTTTACGCGGTGACGAACCGTGTGCATGCAGTGAATGAAACACTGTACGACCAGGTCAGGAAAGCGCTCGAGGGGGGCGTGACCTGTGTACAGCTGCGTGAAAAATATATGGATGACAGCGAATTCATTCGCGAAGCCGTCAGACTGAGAGAGCTGTGCCACAGCTTCGGCGTGCCGCTCATCATAAATGACAACGTCGATGTCGCGCTCAGATCAGGTGCAGATGGAGTGCACGTGGGGCAGGACGACAGACCTGCGGCAGAGATAAGAAAGCTTGCGGGCAGTGATTTCATAATCGGCGTTACGGCAAAAACAGCAGAGCAGGCTCTCAGGGCGCAGGCTGACGGCGCGGATTATATCGGTTCGGGTGCTGTATTCCCGTCGCCGACGAAGCAGGGCGCGATCAGGATAACGAAGGATCAGCTCAGAGAGATCTGCAGCTCGGTGCAGATCCCGGCAGTCGCGATCGGCGGAGTGAGCCTTGACAATATGAAAGAGCTGAAAGGATGCGGCATGGCGGGCTTTGCAGTAGTGTCGGCAGTCTTTGCAGCAGAAGACATCAGGGAAACCGCCGGGCTGATGAAAGCCGAGGCAGAGCAGCTGGTTGACTGAGTCAGGACGGCAAACTAATGAAAACCCTTGCAGGGATAACCTTTATGCCGATCTCTGATCGACAAACATATGAAACCCTTTGCAGGATAACCTTTATGTCGGCTACCGCCGACTAATATATGAAAGGAACTACAGATGAAGAGAAAAACGGCGCTTACTATAGCGGGCAGCGATCCCAGCGGCGGCGCGGGGATCCAGGCGGATCTTAAAACGATGATGGCCAATGGCGTATACGGGATGAGCGCACTGACGGCGCTGACCGTGCAGAACACGATGGGCGTTACGGGTGTGATGGAAGTGACGCCGGAATTCCTGGCGCAGCAGATAGATGCGGTGTTCGATGATATCCGGCCAGATGCGGTGAAGACCGGCATGGTGGCTTCTGCGCAGCTGATATCAGTGATAGCGGAGCGGCTCAAAGCTCACGATGCTGCGAATATCGTGGTCGATCCGGTGATGGTTTCGACGAGCGGATCGAGGCTCCTGGCAGAAGATGCGGTGGAAACGCTGAAAACTCAGCTGCTGCCGGTCGCCGATCTGATAACTCCGAACATACCGGAAGCTGAGGTCCTGACAGGTATCGAGATCACCGGCAGGGAAGACATGCAGCTTGCAGCGGAGATACTTCGGAAAAGTTACGGATGCGCGGTGTTATGCAAAGGCGGGCACAGCGTTTCAGATGCGGACGATCTCCTGTACGTAGAGGGCAGAGCGTGCTGGCTGCCGCAGGAAAGGATAAACAATCCGAACACGCACGGGACCGGATGCACGCTGTCGAGCGCGATCGCTTCGAATCTTGCCAAAGGCATGGATCTCGAGAGCGCTGTGGCAGAGGCGAAGGCATACCTGACGGGAGCGCTGATGGTGATGATGGACCTCGGAAAAGGCAGCGGCCCGGTCGATCACGCATTCGACCTGAGCAGCAGGTTCATATAGACTGCCGTCCCCAAAATCCGGAAAAATGTGCAGAATCCACATCCTCTGCACACATCTTCACAAGAATTTTACATAGCAATATTGTCTTATCAGTTTCATTTCTAGGAAAAATAAGGTATACTGAATTACTAGGTATTTGTACCAGTCAGTATACCTTTTATTATGCAAAGGATATCGTTTCCGGCATTTCGGATGTACATGGCAGGTGCAGGCGAAAGGAGTGGATCATACTTAATGAGTGATGACATTATCAGAAATGTGCTCATCATAATAGTGCTTGTAATGTTTTCGGCATATTTTTCGGCAACGGAGACAGCTTTTACTTCGGTCAACAGGATACGACTCAAGAATATGGCCGGCGACGGCAATCGCAAGGCAGACCGTGTGCTGAAGCTTTCCGAGAAATACGACAAGCTGCTCACGACAATACTCGTAGGTAACAATATCGTTAACATAGCTATGACATCGATAGCTACGATCCTGTTTGTAAAAATTTTCGGTTCATACGGTGCAACAATTGCAACTGTAGTCATAACAGTCGTCGTGCTGGTTTTCGGTGAGATAACGCCGAAAAGCATCGCCAAGGAAATGCCTGAGGGCTTTGCGATGGCTTCGGCGCCGTTTCTTGATAAGTTTATGGTAGTGATGACCCCGGTAAATTTCATATTTACAAAATGGAAAGAGCTTGTGGCAAAGATTCTGAAACTCAACTCCGAGGAAAAAATAACTGAAGACGAGATAATGACCATGGTCGAAGAGGCTGAGCATGCAGGCAGCATCGAGGAAAAGCACAGCGAGCTGATACAGAATGCGATCGAGTTTTATGAACTGAAGGCAGAAGACGTGATGACGCCGCGTCCGAAGATGACAGCGATCGATGTCGAAGAATGCACGAAAGAGGAACTTGCAGATCTTTTCAGAGATACGGGGTATTCCAGGATGCCGGTGTACGAGGAGGAGATCGACAAGATAATCGGAGTCATCAATCAGAAGGATTTTTACAATTATATAGTAGGCACAGACAAGGCTATCGCAGATTATGTGATGCCGGTAGTGTTCGTGGGCACTGCGATGAAGATCTCAGATCTTCTCAAGAAGATGCAGCAGCTCAAGACGCACATGGCGATCGTGATAGACGAGTACGGCGGGACCGAAGGACTGGTCACTATGGAGGACATCATCGAGGAGCTGGTCGGGGAGATATTCGACGAGCATGACGTCGTGCTTTCGAAGAATGTGATGCCGCTGCAAAACGGCAGTTTTCGTGTAAAGTGCAGTGCCAACATCAACAAGGTTTTCGACTATCTGAAGATCGATGACGAGTCTGATGCGGTCACTGTGAATGGCTGGGTCGTGGAAAAGCTGGACAAACTTCCGGAAAAGAATGATTCGTTTGAGGAGATCGCAGGCGACAAGAAGCTGAAGGTGCGGGTCACCAAGGCGGACGGGCGCAAGGCGATAGAGATAAATCTTAAAGTTGAAGAAGCTGGGGATGCCGGCGATAACGGCGCTTCAGGGAAAAAGGCGAGAGGATGACCTGATGCCGGTCTTTTACCGACGAATATATGAAACCCTAAAGGATAACCTTAATGTCGACTTTCAGTCGACAAATTAATGAAAGGAGAATATAGATGGGCTTGATGGAAAAGATCTTTGGAGATCTTAATGAAAAAGAAGTAAAAAAAGTCTCGAAAATAGCAGATAAAGTCATGGCTTATGACGAGGAAATGCAGGCGCTGACGGACGAGCAGCTTCGTGAGAAGACTGCAGAATTCCAGAAACGTGTGCAGGAAGGCGGAGAAACACTCGACGACATCCTGCCGGAAGCATTTGCAGTATGCCGTGAAGGAGCATGGAGAAGCCTGGGAATGAAACACTTCTACGTGCAGATCATCGGCGGTATCGTGCTTCACCAGGGCAGGATATCAGAAATGAAGACAGGTGAAGGTAAGACCCTCGTTGCTACACTCCCTGCGTATCTGAACGCGCTGGAAGGAAAAGGCGTGCACGTCGTTACAGTCAACGACTACCTGGCAAAGCGAGACATGGAGTGGATGGGCAAGCTTTACACATTCCTCGGACTGACAGTAGGCTGCGTTATACACGGTATCTCGGAAGAGGAAAGGCGTGCGGCATACCTGGCAGATATAACATATGGAACGAACAACGAATACGGTTTCGACTATCTGCGTGACAACATGGTCGTTTACAAAGAAGCGATGATGCAGCGTGAGCTCAACTATGCCATCATCGACGAAGTCGACTCCATCCTGATCGACGAAGCGAGAACACCGCTGATCATTTCGGGAAAAGGTGACAAGTCGACAGACATGTACAAGCGTGCGGACGGATTCGTCAGAACGCTGAAGGTAGAGGACGACTTTACGATAGAAGAAAAAGACAAGCAGATCGCGCTCACCGACGAAGGTGTCGAGAAGTGTGAAAAATATTTCGGCGTGGAGAACTTCTCTGACCCGGAGAACATGGAAATAAACCATCACGTGCTGCAGGCTCTGAAGGCCAGAAACATGATGAAGCGTGATGTAGACTATATCGTAAAGGACGGCGAGATCGTCATCGTCGATGAGTTCACGGGACGTCTGATGTTCGGAAGAAGATACAGCGACGGACTCCACCAGGCGATCGAAGCCAAGGAAAACGTGCTGGTGCGTTCGGAATCGAAGACACTTGCAACGATAACGCTGCAGAATTACTTCAGAATGTATCAGAAGCTCGCGGGGATGACCGGTACGGCGAAGACCGAGGAAAGCGAATTCAGAGATATATACAACATGGACGTAGTCGTTATCCCGACGAATAAGCCTGTTGTCAGAAATGACCTGCAGGATGCCGTTTATGCGACGGAAAAGGGCAAGTACAAATCGATCGTGGACAGAGTCGAAGAGGCACACAAAAAAGGCCAGCCTGTCCTCGTAGGTACGATTTCCATAGAAAAGTCGGAGCTTATCGCAGACGCCCTCAAGAAGAGAGGCATAAAGGATTTCAATGTCCTGAACGCGAAGCAGCATGAAAAAGAAGCGCAGATCATCGCAGAGGCAGGACGTCTCGGCGCGATAACGATCGCGACGAACATGGCCGGAAGAGGTACCGATATCATACTCGGCGGAAATCCGGAATTCGAAGCGAAGAAGGAAATGGCTGCAAACGGATACGACGAGGATGCGATAGCATTTGCGACCAGCTTCGTGCAGAGCGACGATGAAGAACTGCTCAAGGCGCGTGAAGAATACAGAAAGCTTCTTGAAAAATACAAAGAAGAGAGAAAGGCTGAACAGGAGAAGGTAGTAGAGCTCGGCGGCCTTTACATCATAGGTACTGAGCGTCACGAATCCAGACGTATAGACAACCAGCTCAGAGGTCGTTCGGGAAGACAGGGAGACCCTGGTCAGACACAGTTCTGCATCTCGACTGAAGACGACCTCATGAGACTTTTCGGCGGTGAAAGGATGCAGAATATCATACAGCGACTCGGCGTCGAAGAAGACGAGGCCATAGAAGCGAAGATGATCACGAAGCAGATCGAAAACGCCCAGAAGAAAGTGGAAGGCAAGAACTTTTCCATAAGAAAATACGTGCTGCAGTACGACAATGTAATGAACAAGCAGCGTGAGATAATCTACGGCGAGCGTAAGAAGGTACTGTTTGGAGAAAATCTCAGAGAGGACCTCGTTTCGATGACACACCAGCTGATCGACGAAGTGGTGGATCCTGTAGTCGTGGCTTCAAAGTTCGCAGAGGAATGGGATTTTGAGACGATAAACAAGGGTCTGAGAAAGATCACTCCGGCATTCGAGCCACTCGATTTTGACAAGGAAACGCTTGCAGATATGGATGAGGAAAGCCTCAAGGCAGGTCTGTATGCGGACTTTGAGGATCTATACAAAGCCAAGGAAGAAGAAATCGGCGAAGAACGTCTAAGAGAAGTAGAGAGAATGATCCTGATCAGAGTAGTAGACAATAAGTGGATGGATCACATCGATGCGATGGATCAGCTCAAAAGCGGTATAGGCCTCAGGGGACTGGGCGGACAGGATCCTGCAGCGGCATATGCGCAGGAAGGCTTCGACATGTTCGAGCTGCTGGTCAACTCCATCAAGGAAGATTTCGTGAAGTTCTGCTACAACGTTACGGTACAGACGACTACAGAGAGAAAAGACGTTATCGGTACCGGCGAGAGCAGAAAAGACGAATTCGATGAAGAGGCAGTGATGTCAGGCGGCCAGGATGTGCCGGCAGGCGCAGTCGTTCCCGAAAGAGAACACAAACAGCAGACCGTCAGAAGAGACGCCCCGAAAGTAGGCAGAAACGACCCATGCCCATGCGGCAGCGGCAAAAAATACAAACACTGCTGCGGGAGGACGACTCCCCGCGAGTAGCTCGTTGAAAACGAGATAGAGCGGCAGGAGTGTCCCCCGTCAAAACATTTTGCTCTGCGAGGTGACGAGCAGCAAGCAAAATTTTCGCAAGGGATGCCCGCGAACGCAGAGAGCGGCTAGCAGCCCGAACGTGAATGTCACAGGGCTTCAGCCCGTGGTGACCAACGACGCAAGGACGACTCCCCGCGAGTAGCTCGTTGAAAACGAGATAGAGCGGTTGGAGTGTCCCCCGTCAAAACATTTTGCTCTGCGAGGTGACGAGCAGCAAGCAAAATTTTCGCAAGGGATGCCCGCGAACGCAGAGAGCGGCTAGCAGCCCGAACGTGAATGTCACAGGGGCAACGAATTTTCTCTGCGCACTTACAGGGTACAATGCAACCATAATCGGCCGCGACTGCGGCCGCACCATATAAAACCGAGGAGTGTGAAACCGATCCACAGCATCTTAAATATCATAGTCGAACCTACAGAAAAGGTAAAGAAAAGACTATGACTTAATAGTAATAAAGACCTTGGAGAGGGTCTCTAAACACTACTACTATATAATACGAGGAAGTGAGACAATGATACAGCTTGACCAGATAAAAGGTCAGATACCTGCGCTGCAGACGCTGTTGAAAGAGGCAGGTGAGTCCCTTTGACCCGGCAGGGCTCAAGGAACGACTCGAAAAAATAGAAAACGAAATGAACAGGAGCGACTTCTGGGACGACCCGGATTCCGCTCAGAAATACATGAAAGAAAAGAAGTCCATCGAGGGCAAGCTTTCGGAGCTCGAGAGCCTGAACGGACAGCTTGAAGATCTTGAAGTCATGGTCGAGATGGCCGATGAGGAGCAGGACGAGGACCTCGCAAAGGAAGCAGAGGACGCATGTGCAAAGCTTTCCGCAGCGCTGGACGATCTGAGACTCAGGACGCTGCTCGACGGCAAGTATGACAGGAACAACGCGATCATTTCGGTGCACGCAGGCTCCGGCGGCACAGACGCGCAGGACTGGGCAGAGATGCTTTTCAGGATGTATACGAGATGGTGCGAGAAGAAAGGCTTCAAGTCCAAGCTGGTAGACATGCAGGAGGATACCGAGGGAGGCATAAAGAGCGCGACACTTCTCGTCGAGGGCGAGTATGCCTACGGCTATCTTAAAAATGAAAAAGGTGTACACAGACTCGTCCGCATATCGCCGTTCGATTCGTCCGGCAGAAGACACACATCATTCGCATCGCTGGATGTCGTTCCGGAGATCGATGACGATGAAGAAGTGGAGATCAACAGCGACGATCTGAGGATCGACACGTTCAGATCCAGCGGAGCCGGCGGTCAGCACGTAAACAAGACCGACTCGGCGATCAGGATCACCCATATCCCGACAAATATCGTCGTGACGTGCCAGAACGAGCGATCGCAGCACCAGAACAGAGAAACTGCGATGAAGCTGCTGATGTCAAAGCTGATCGAGCTCAAGGAACAGGAAAAGAAAGAGAACCTCGACGAGCTCAAGGGCGACTACAGCCAGATAACATGGGGCAGCCAGATCAGATCGTACGTGTTCCATCCGTACACGATGGTCAAGGACCACAGGACCGGCGCGGAAGTCGGCAATGTCGACGCCGTGATGGATGGAGATATCGATTACTTTATAAATGAAAAATTAAAGCAGAAGGAGTAGCAGGCCAGTGAATATCATCGAAACGATAGCGAGAGAATTCCAGCTCAGAGAATCACAGGTGCAGCAGACTGTTGCACTTATCGACGAGGGGAACACCATCCCGTTCATAGCACGTTACAGAAAAGAAGCGACAGGCGGCCTGAGCGACGTTGTCCTCAGAGATATGGATGAAAGACTGACATATCTTAGAAACCTGCAGGAGAGAAAAGACGAAGTAATAAGACTGATAGAAGAGCAGGGCAAACTCACGGAGGAGCTGCGCGCGCAGATCGGGGAAGCGGAAGTGCTGCAGCGTGTCGAGGACCTGTATAAGCCATACAAGAAGAAAAAAGCTACAAGAGCTTCGAAAGCGAGAGAAAAAGGCCTCGAGCCGCTTGCCGTGATTTTCCGCGAACAGAAAGAGGAAAGCGGCACACCGCAGAAATTTGCACAGCCTTTCATAAGCGAAGAAAAAGGCGTTGCATCCGCGGACGAAGCGATAAAGGGCGCATGCGACATCATCGCCGAGATGATATCGGACGATCCTGAGCTGACTGCAGCGATCCGCGAAAAGACGCATGATGCTGGAGTCATAGTGACCGAGGCAGCCGACCCGGAAGAGAAGACCGTGTACGAAATGTACTACGAGTACAGCGAGGGCGCGGCAAAGATCCCGAATCACAGGATACTTGCGATCAACAGGGGCGAAAAGGAAAAGAAACTCAAGGTAAAAGTCCAGACTGACGCTGAGAAGATGGAAAAGATCCTGCAGGATGCGGTGATAACGAATGAAAATTCGATTTTCAGGCCGCTTCTCGAGGAGACCATCGCGGATGCGTACAAAAGGCTGATGGCGCCTGCAGCAGAGCGTGAGCTCAGGAACATGCTGACAGAGAGAGCCGAGGCCGAAGCGGTCAAGGTCTTTGCAAAAAATACAGAAAAACTCCTGATGGTGCCGCCTGTCAAGGGCGCGCGCATAATCAGCATCGACCCGGGATACAGGACGGGCTGCAAAGTCGCAGTCCTCAACGAGACAGGAAAACTTCTCGCATACACTACAGTTTTCCCGACTGAGCCGAAGAAGGATATAAAGGGCACTGAAGCTGTGCTCGGCAAGCTTGTCGACAAGTTCAGGATCAATACGATCGTCATCGGTAACGGCACAGCTTCGAGAGAGACGGAAGAAGTCGTAGCCGATTTCATAAAGAAGTCGGGAAGAGATATCAGCTACACGATAGTGAATGAAGCGGGCGCATCGGTATATTCAGCTTCAAAGCTTGCAACTGAGGAATATCCGGACCTCGATGTCACGGTCAGAGGCGCTATGTCGCTCGGCAGGAGACTTCAGGATCCGCTGGCAGAGCTCGTGAAGATACCGACGAAGAGCATAGGCGTAGGTCAGTATCAGCACGATATCAATCAGGGACTGCTGGAAAACGCGCTTGACAATGTAGTCGAGGACTGTGTGAACAGAGTCGGAGTCGAGCTCAATACCGCATCGCCTTCACTGCTGGCGCACGTTGCGGGTATCAATATGGGTATCGCGAGCAACATCGTCGCATACAGAGAGCAGAACGGCGTTTTCAAAGAGCGTAAAGAACTGAAAAAAGTCGCAAAGCTCGGAGAAAAGACGTTCAACCAGTGCGCAGGATTCATCAGGATCTCAGGCGGGAAAAATCCGCTGGACAGCACTTCGGTGCATCCCGAGTCATATAAAGTTGCAGAAGCGATGCTGGAAAAGCTCGGCATAGAGAAGGATGACCTCAAAAAAGGCGGGATCCCTGACATAGACGACAGGATCTGGTCCGTTTACGGCAAAGAGGAAAAACCTGCACAGCCGAAGAAGAGAGCCAAGGGGCTTGCGGCACTTGCAGAGCTTTCCGCAAAAGAAGAAAAGCCTAAGAGAAATATGAAAAAAGCGATCGAAAGGATGGCTGCCGACCTCGATGCAGGGGTGCCGACGCTGACGGATATCGTAGCCGAGATGAAAAAGCCGGGCAGAGACCCGCGTGAAGACGCGCCGCCGGTAGTGTTCAGAAACGACGTCAAATCGTTTGACGACCTGAAGCTCGATATGGAGCTGGAGGGAACAGTGAGAAACGTCGTCGATTTCGGAGCCTTCGTCGACATCGGCGTCAAGAACGATGGACTCGTGCACATTTCACAGATGAGCCGCAAGTACATCAGTCATCCGATGGATGTCGTTTCGGTCGGCGACACCGTAAAGGTCAGGATAATCAGCATCGACAGAGAAAAGCAGAAGATAGGGCTGACGATGAAGCTCAAATGATGTCAGATGATGGAGGGCATGACTGATGAACAAGATAGATACAGTGCTTTTTGATTTTGACGGCACTGTCATGGATACGAACAACGTGATCCTGATGTCCTGGCAGCACACGTTCAGGACTCTCAGGGGCAGAGAGGAAGACCGGGAAGTAATAGTGAAGACATTCGGCGAGCCTCTCGAGCTGACGATGAAAAAATTCTTTCCGGAAGTGCCGGCGGAGGAAGCGCTTGAGGTCTACAGAAGCTTTCACCGCGACAACTTCGGCGAACTGATAAATCTGTTCCCGGGAATGCGTGAGCTGCTCGCAGAAGTGAAACGCAGAGGCTACAAGACGGGACTCGTCACATCCCGCCTCTACAACACGACGATGCAGGGGCTTGAGAAATACGAGATAAAGGATATGTTCGATGCGGTCCTGACCGCAGATGATACGGACAAACACAAGCCGGATCCGGCTCCGATAAACATCACCCTGGAAAAGCTGGGATCTTCGCCGGAAACATCGATAATGCTGGGCGATACGCTTTTCGATCTTCTCTGTGCAAAGAATGCAGGCGTGCGGTCAGTGCTGGTTTCATGGTCGCTGGCGCTTCACGGTATGACAAAGGAAGACCTTGGCGAAGCAGCGCCGGACTACATAATACAGAAGCCGGAAGAGCTGCTGGAGATAATCGCATGATGAAATGGCCGAAGCTGGATATGTCAGCTGTCATCGGCCAGTGCTGCAAGATTTGAAAATTTCAGAGTACCAATGATTTGCTTTGATGAGCGAGTCATTGGTATTTTTATGTGGCGGGAAATATCGACTGCGATATTTCCCGGGATCGCTATGCGATTCTCTGGGAAAAAAGGCAATGTTCACTGCGTTCCACTCACATACTGCGCTTTCTTTCAGCTGAACCCGTGAGATCTACAGTTTGTCGCAGCGATTTCAGCCATAATTGGGCGTTTTATATGTTGCTGTGGCTGAAAAATGTAAATTTCAGTCTGTTCGAGTGCGGCAGTGGCTTTTGCGCAGCGTGATCAATAGCTGCAACTGGATGTGGATTTCCATATTTCAGCCACAACTCGTTCGAATCTTTATCATATGGCTGAAATAAGGGCATACGTGAGCTGGCAGCTCATCAGAAGATCATGCAAGCGACGTTTTAAAAGAATAAGATTTCCATTTTTCCGCCATAGACCTGTAGATATGAGTGATTTATGGCTGAAATCGCTGCGACATACACCTGCCGCTCCGCGCAAATCCCGCATTCCAGCCACCTGCATCCTTTCCTTGACGAAAATGCCGAAAAATAGTATCATATAAATAGTTTGACTATCAAAGTATTTGAATATAAAACTAAAAAAAGTTAACAATAGCAGTGCGGATAAAACCGCGTATCAAAACAGAGATCAGAACAGATGAGGAGGTACGATATGGTGAATGTTTGCGAGATCTTAGGAACAGAATACCCGATCATTCAGGGGGCT
The DNA here is from genome assembly GCF_025567305.1 of Brotomerdimonas butyrica. NCBI lineage: Bacteria > Bacillati > Bacillota > Clostridia > Eubacteriales > Brotomerdimonas > Brotomerdimonas butyrica. Next base: position 36,303 of record NZ_JAOQJP010000002.1, on the reverse strand, counting down.
ATGGCGAGGATCGCAGAGTGCAATCTGGCAGCAGCAGTCAGCAACGGCGGCGGACTTGGGATAATCGCAGCCGGCGGTCAGAGCGCAGACTGGCTCAGAGACCAGATAAAGAAGACAAGAGAGATGACAGACAAGCCGTTTGGTGTCAACATCATGCTGCTTGCAGACAATGTAGACGAGCTGATGGACGTAGTGTGTGAGGAGAAAGTCGCAGTCGTGACTACAGGCGCGGGAAATCCGGGCAAATATATAGCAAAGCTAAAGGAAGCAGGCATCAAGGTAGTTCCTGTAGTAGCCAACGTGACACTGGCACAGAGAGTAGCGCGTGCAGGTGCGGATGCAGTAGTTGCAGAGGGAACAGAGGCTGGCGGCCACATAGGCGAGACTACGACCATGGCGCTGATTCCGCAGATGGTGGATGCGCTTGATATCCCGGTCATCGCGGCAGGCGGCATCGCAGACGGAAGAGGTATCGCAGCGGCATACATGCTGGGAGCGAAAGGCGTCCAGGTGGGAACAAGATTCCTCGTCGCAGACGAATGCATCATACATCAGGGATACAAGGACGCGATCCTGAAAGCAAAGGATTCGTCGACAGTAGCTACAGGCAGGAGCACGGGACACCCTGTAAGAATAATCAAGAACAAACTCGCGAGAAAGATACTTTCGCTCGAGAAGAAGAATGCTCCTGAAGAGGAGATCAACGAACTCTGCACAGGCACACTCGCGGCAGCAGTTGTGAACGGAGATGCAGACAACGGAAATATCATGTCGGGACAGATCGCAGGCCTTGTGAAGAAAGAGCAGCCTGCTGCAGAGATGATAGAAGAAATGTTTAAGGAGGCGGCAGAAGTTTATGAAGATAGGAATAGTATTTGCAGGGCAGGGCGCACAGTATAGCGGCATGGGAAAGGATCTCTACGAGACTTATCCCGAAGCAAAGGCAGTATTCGACATGGCGGGAGATCAGGTGAAAGACTGGTGCTTCAACGGTGATGCGGATACACTCAAGCAGACGCACGTCACCCAGCCGACGATATACACGACAACGATGGCAGCTTATGAAGCGCTGCTCGCAGAGCTCAAAAAGCAGGGCATCGCAGACAAGCTGGAGATCACCGCACTGGCAGGCTTCAGCCTCGGAGAATATTCAGCGCTGACTGCAGCAGGAGCTATCGACGAGATAAGCAAAGGCATCGACATAGTTTCCAAGAGAGGCGTGCTGATGCAGCAGGCAGGTCTTGACGAGGAAGGCAATGCAAAGGGCGGCATGGCGGCAGGTATCGGTGACAGACAGGCGATCCTGGAGGCAGTCGAAGAAGCGAGAGAAGACGGTATCCTCGAAGGTGTGAACTTCAACTCGCCGGTGCAGACAGTAGTAGCAGGAGACAAGGCAGCGCTGAAGCGCTTCAGAAGAGCAGCAAAGGCAAAAGGCGTAAAAGCTATCCCGCTCGGAGTGAGCACGGCTTTTCACAGTCCGATGATGGTTCCGGCTGCAGAAAAGCTCAGAGACGTGCTGCTCGCAGCTGATCTGAAGGCTCCGGAGAAGACTGTCTATGCAAATGTCACTGCAGACGATATCATGAAGGACTTCGATGGAACAGATGCAGGCGCTTACCTTACAGACATGCTGGCAAAGCAGGCGATGAGCCCTGTGTACTGGGAAGAGATCATTAAGAGATTCGAAGCCGATGGCGTCAAGGCTATCGTAGAAGTGGGTCCGGGACACACGCTGACAGGACTTACAAAAAAGACATGCCCTGAGATCGCGGCACTCAATGTAGAAAACGTGGAGACACTGAACGAAACTGTGCAGAAGCTCGCAGAGATGCTTTAGGCGCGGCGCACTTTTTCAGCACATACAGGAGGACATATATGTTAAAAGGAAAAACAGCAGTAGTGACAGGCGGAGTCAGAGGGATCGGCAAAGCTATAGCGAAGATATTCTGCGAAAACGGCGCTAACGTAGTGCTCTGCTACAGGAGCAACGATGCCGAAGCCGAAAAGACTGCAGCCGAGCTCGGAACGCTTGGCACGCAGGTGTGCGTAGTGAAAGGCGACGTCGCAGATCCGGAAACCGCAAAGAAAGTCGCAGAACTGATAAAGACAGATTTCGATAAGAAAGTGGATATACTCGTCAACAACGCAGGCATCACCAACGATAAACTGATGATGAGAATGGACGCTGAAGACTTTACAAAAGTAATAAACGCAAACCTGAACGGCGCGTTTTACATGATGAAGGAGCTCTCTGCACTCATGGTCAAGAAGAGAAGCGGAGTCATCATCAACATGGCGTCAGTTTCGGGACTCAAGGGCAACCCTGCACAGGTGAACTACAGCGCATCGAAAGCCGGCGTTGTCGGCATGACGCTTTCCGCAGCGAAAGAGCTCGGAAGACGCGGCATAAGAGTGAATGCGATCGCACCGGGATTCATCGAAACAGACATGACTGCAGTGCTCACAGATGAACAGAAGGAAGCAGCTGCGAAGAACATCACGCTGGGAAGACTCGGACAGCCCGAAGATATCGCGAACACGGCGCTTTTCCTCGCCTCGGATATGGGATCATATATCACGGGACAGGTCATCAGCGTAGACGGCGGAATAATAATGTAATACAGGATTTTTCAAGGAGGAACTCAAATGGAAAGAAGAGTTGTCGTAACAGGACTCGGAGTCGTTTCCCCTGTAGGAAACAATATAGATGAAATGTGGGCGTCGATAAAAGCCGGAAAGCACGGTATCGCGCCGATCACCAGATTTGATACAGAAGGCCACAAGGTGACGCTGGCGGCAGAAGTCAAGGATTTTGATTTTGGCGACAGAAGAGCTGCAAAGAGGCTGGATATCGCGGATCAGTATGCGCTCGTCGCAGCAAGAGAAGCTGTTGCGGACAGCGGCATCGTGAGCGGGGAAAATGTTGACCCTGACAGATTCGGCATCTACGGCGGTACAGGTATCGGCGGTATCGCCACACTGGAAAGCGAAGTCACGAAGTGTATCAAGAAAGGCAACATGGCGAGAGCGTCCGCTCTGCTGGTACCTATGATGATGCCTAATGCTATCGCAGGAAATATTTCCATGGAATTCAATGCAAAAGGTCCGAGCTTCGGTATAGTTTCAGCCTGCGCATCAGGCACGCACACTATCGGTGAAGCGTACAGGAACATCAAGCACGGCTACAACGATGTCATCATGGCAGGCGGTGCAGAATCAGTGCTGGCGCCTGTTTCATTCTCGGGGTTTGCGAACATGACAGCGATGAACACGACTACAGATCCTGACAGAGCGTCGATCCCGTTTGATGTTGAGCGGAACGGATTCATCCTCGGAGAAGGCGCAGGCTTCCTGATCCTCGAAGAGCTCGAGCACGCAAAGGCAAGAGGTGCGAAGATCTACGGTGAGATCGCAGGCTACGGTGCAACATCAGACGCATACCACATCACATCGCCTGACCCTGAAGGCACAGGTGCGGCAAAGGCTATCCAGATGGCACTCGACGATGCAGGCATCAAGCCTGAGGACGTCGACTACATCAACGCTCACGGAACGGGAACGCCTTACAATGACGCGTTCGAGACGATCGCTATCAAGAAAGTGTTCGGAGACGACACGAAGGTGCCTGTAAGCTCGACTAAGAGCATGACGGGACATCTGCTCGGAGCGGCAGGAGGACTTGAAGCAGTTATCTGTGCAAAGGCTATCGTAGAGGGCTTCATTCCGCCTACGGTCGGTCTGCAGAACCAGGATCCTGAGCTCGATCTGGACTACGTTCCTAACACAGGCAGGGAAGCGGATCTCGAATACGTGCTTTCGAACTCGCTGGGATTCGGCGGACACAACGGTACTCTGCTGATGAAAAAATACAGGGGCGAATAGCCGGCAAGGAGGCAGTTTAAATGTTGATGAACAAAGAACAGATAAAAGAAGTGCTTCCGCACAGAGAGCCGTTCCTCCTGGTCGATCAGGTGGATGAGATGGAAGTCGGCAAGTCCATCGTCGCTACTAAATTCGTGACGGAAGACGAGTACTATTTTAAGGGACATTTTCCGGGCAGACCTATAATGCCCGGAGTCCTCATCGTAGAGTCGCTGGCGCAGGCAGGCGGCATCGCGGTGCTTTCCATGCCGGAAAACAAAGGCAAGCTGGCTGTTTTCGGTGCTATAAAGAATGCAAAGTTCAAGAAGCAGGTCGTTCCGGGAGACACTCTGACTCTCAAGGTGACTATGGACAGGCTCAGGACAAGCTCGGGCACAGGCCATGCAGAAGCTTACGTTGGAGACGTGCTCGCATGTAAATGCGAGATACTGTTTGCTTTCAGCTAGGTGGCGGGATTGGACAGAGAGATAAAAAAGCTCAATGACATAATGGTCAGTCTGTTCAATACGGTGCTGAAGATGGAGGAGGAAGCCATCAGGAACGCTTCGTGCGAGGATATCTCCATCACGGAGGTACATACGCTCGAGGCGATCGGCAACGGCAGACCGAGGACGATGACTCATGTCGCGAACATCCTGGGGATAAAGATCAGCACGCTGACGACAGCCGTGAACCGTCTGGTCAGAAAAGGCTATGTCAGCAGGCTGCGCGACGAGAACGACAGGAGGATCGTCAAGATAAGCCTGACTGAAAAGGGCAGGGATGCCGTAAGGGAGCACGAGGAATTCCACGAGTCGATGATCCGTGAAGCGATAGCGCAGATCCCGCAGGAAAACGTCAGGCAGTTCGTATCGTCGCTCGAGAACATCAGCAGCTTCATGATCATGCGCAGCAGCATGCCGTATGAAAAAGGCTCGGGGTTCGATCTCAGGCCGCTGCAGCTGGCAGGAAACACACTTCCGGTGCCGATCGTGCAGGCAGGCATGAGTATCGGCATCGCAGGCAAACGACTGGCGTCGGCAGTAGCGATACAGGGCGGACTTGGTCTGATAGGCACTTCGAGGATCGGATACCGCAGCGAAAACTATGAAGCAGATCCGCTGGAGGCAGATCTGAAGGCGCTTGAAGCGGAGGTCGCCGAGGCGCGAAGGATCGTGAAAAAGGCCGGCGGCAAAGGCCTTATAGGCGTGGCAGTGATGTGGAACGATCACGATGCGGGCAGATACGTCCAGGCGGCGGTACGCGGCGGCGCTCAGGTGATAGTCACCAGCGTCGAGCTCCCCAAGGATCTTCCCAGATACTGTGAAGACCGGAAAGTCGCGCTTTTGCCTACCATATCTTCAAAACGTGCGGCGGCCGTGATAACCAGGACGTGGACGCAGAAGTACAACAGGACGCCCGACGGGTTCATTTTCCAGGGACCATGTGCAGCAGGGCTGCTGGGTTTCCGCGAATCCGAGCTCGAAAAGGCGTGCAACGACCGTTACAAGATCGTTGCTGAGATAAAGGCGGAGCTGGCGAAGATCGAAAACTGTCCTCTCATAGTAGGCGGCGGCATTTTCGATAAACAGGACGCGGAGAAGGTCTTCAGGTACGGTGCGGACGGTATACTGATGGGCACCAGATTCGTCGCCACGGAGGAGTGCGACGCCGACGAATCATACAAAAGGCTGTATTTGAACTGTACGGAAAATGATGTTACAATAGTCAGGAGTCCTATGAAGACATCTGCCAGAGTGATGAAAAACTCGTTCGCCGACATGCTGGCGCGCACGGGCAAGGAGGATTACGACATAATCCGGGCCGTGCAGAAAGGCATTGAGGGCGATCATGACAACGGACTGATCTTCTGCAGTGCGAATGCCGAAAAGATCAGAAAGACAGATACCGTGGAAGATGTTTTCAGAGAATTCACCACCTGACCGGGGCGGTCCGGCTCTACGCCTTGGGACCGCATGAATAGTCTGCGGGGGCTGAAAAGCAGCCCGGCAGCGATCGTGTGACAGTCTGAACAGGCAGACGAGGCCGGGTGGAACTGATTTCAGCCAGGAGGTATCCCATGCTCAGCATCTATTACGGCAGCGAAGCGACAGACAGAGAAAAATTCATATTCGAACATGTAAAAGGCAGGACTCTGCTGCTTGTACCGGACCAGTTTTCGCTGCAGGCAGAAAGAGATGCCTTTTTTTATCTTGGAAAGAACAGCCTCATGGACCTGAGGGTAGTGGACTTTTCCACGCTGGGCTATAAAGTGATGCAGCAGACTGGAGGCAGAGTTCCCGATCTGATAGACAAGTACGGACGTCACATGCTGCTTGCCAGAGTGACTGCGGAGCTGGAAAGCGAGCTCGGTATCTACAGGGGGCTGAACAGGAAAAACTCATTCATCGATATGCTCAACACCGTGATATCGGAAATGAAGCGCTATGATGTGAGCCCTGAGGATCTCGAGGATGTGCTGGGAAAGCTGGAGGAAAGCAGCTATCTGAGCTACAAGCTCGGCGACATACTGAAGGTCTACCGGGCGTATCAGGCGCAGATCGAGGGCAGATACCTCGATTCCGAGGACTATATCTCGTTTTACGGGGAGCGGATACTCGAAGCTCCGATGATACACGAATCGGAGATATGGATATACGGGTTCGACACGTTCACGCCGAAAAACATGCAGGTGATCGAGCGGCTGATCCTGTCCGCGCGGAATGTCAATATCGTGATGACATATGAAGACGGAAAGGAGCAGTTCGAGCTAACCGGCCACGTGATGGGGCAGCTCAGGCAGCTTGCGGAGCGCAGTGGTATCGCCGTCAGCTTTGATGAGATACATGGAACGGAGAGAAAGACGGTATGGTCGAGAATCGCGCAGCTGAAGCATGGGCGCCGGGCGATCGCACACGGGACTGAGATGAGCGCACAGCCGGCAAATGAAGCGGAGTACGGCGGATTTCCGATCACGCTCGTCGCGGCTTCGAACATGTATGCGGAGGCGGAGCGCGCGGCGGCATATATACTGGAGCTGGTGCGCGAAGAAGGCTACAGGTACGGCGATATCGTCGTGGTCTGCAATGACACGGAGACGAGAGGCGGCATCCTCAGACGCACGCTGATGCGATGGGGGATCCCTGTTTTCATGGATAAAAAGCGCAAGGTGCTGCATCATCAGGCCGTCAGCTTCCTGCTGGCGCTGCTCGAGGTGATCGCTAAGGGTTATCGTGATGAAGCTGTGATGAGTCTCGTGAAATCGGGCATGATGCCTTTCAGCGAAGAAGAAAAGGAGCAGCTCGAAAATTATGTGCGTCAGTTCCGTATAAGGGGCAGCGCCTGGAAAAACGATTTTGAAAAATGCGGCGACAGGTATGACGCGGAGCAGCTGAACGTGCTCAATGCTCTGCGCAGAAATGTCGTCGACTGTATAGAAAATGCAAAACTCAGGATGGGCATCCGAAATACAGCCGGTGAAAAGATCCGCGGGCTTTACACGTTCCTGGAGCAGGACATGGCTGTGATGGAGCGTCTGGAGCAGATCATGGAAAGGCAGCAGGCGCTCGGCCTTGCCGAGAGTGCGGCGGAAACGTCGCAGAGCTGGAGCGTGATCTGCAATATATTCGATCAGATCGTGGACATCGCTGGAGAAGAGCGGATGTCCAATGAGGATCTGTTCGAGCTGATGTCGGCGGGATTTGAAGAGGTCGAGATCGGCCTCGTTCCGGTGACGGGCGACAGCGTGCTGATCGGAACGCTGCAGAGGACGAGGCTCAGTCAGCTCAAGGCGCTGCTGATCGTAGGCGCGAACGAAGGAGTGCTGCCTTTGAACAGGAGTGATGAAGGTCTGCTGAGCGAGCGCGAAAAAGAGATCCTGCAGTCGATGGAGCTTGAGCTCTCCAAGAGAGACGAGGTCACCAGGCAGGAGGAGCAGCTGGCGATATACAGGGCACTGTGGCTTCCGCAGGAAAGGCTGTACGTGAGCTGCTGCGGAGTCGACGAGAAAGGCGAGGAGTGCAGACCTTCAGAGGTTTTCACGGTGCTGAGGGAATTTGTGGAGAAAAGACATGAAAGTGCGTCATCAGAAGATGTCGAACGTCGGCATAGTCCATCGGTGTTTGGCGATTCATCGCCTGAAGATGAGCGCTCCGGCGGAACCCTGCCGTCGGAAGATGCCGAACGTCGGCATAGTCCATCGGTGTTTGGCGATTCGTCGCCTGAAGATCAGCGTTCCGGCGAAACCCTGACGTCAGAGGATGCCGAACGTTGGCATAGTCCATCGGTGTTTGGCGATCTGGGCGCGCGCGGCAGCTTTACAGAGCTGATAACTGCCCCTAAAGGCACGCTTTCTCACATGGCTGCAGCTTTGCGAGACTACAAGGCCGACGGCATGCTCGACAGAAGCTGGCTCGAAGTGATGGACTGGTATGAAAAGCATGATGAAGAAGATTTCAGCCGCGTGAAACACGGCCTTATGTTCGACAACAGACTGGAAGCGCTGGGCGAAAAGTTTGCGGACAGCCTTTACAAAGGCTACTTGTCTGCCCTTGAGGTCAGCGCTTCGCGACTCGAGCAGTACAGCAGATGCCCGTTCTCGCATTTCGTGATGTACGGGCTGAAAGCGCAGGAGCCGAGGATCTATGAAGTCGGGGCCAGGGAGATCGGCGATGTATACCACAGATGCCTGATGAAGCTTTCGCAGCAGCTGACACCTGATCGCGACAGCGGGATGGCGGTCAATGATCCGGATTCACCGTGGATGAATGTGACGAAGGAAGAATGTACGGAACGCATCCGCGATATAATACGAAGCGATTCCAAGAGCTACAGAGAAGGGATACTTTCATCGGGCAGGGAGGAGTCGTACAGGGCGGAGCGCATCGCTGAGATCTGCAGCAGCATAGCGTGGTCTATGATACAGCAGGTCAGGAAAGGCAGCATAAGATCCATGCGTTTTGAATATCCGTTCGGTACAGGCAGAGCGCTGCCGCCTGTCAGAGTGGACATCGGATCGCAGGAGGTGCTGATCCAGGGCAAGATCGACAGGCTGGACATACTGGAGGGAGTTGCCGGCAGAGATGATGAAATTTCTCATGGTGATGAATGCGGAGACGATGCCGGTGACCGTGCCGATGGTGCGTATGGGGAACATCATGAAGACAGTGTCCGTCGCGATCCGGAAGCCGAGGCGTCAGTGAGGATAATCGACTACAAGACGGGCAGCGAGACCGTGGATCCCGAATATTTCATGAAAGGCTATAAGCTGCAGCTGATGGTTTACATGAAAGCAGCCGTGGACGCGTACAACGGCAGACTCGAACCGGCCGGAGTGTTTTACTTCAAGATCCGCGACGTAGACATGGATGCAGACAGCGCCTCGCTGCCCGCAGATAAAACCGGGCTTGAGAAGAAGCTCGCGGATTCCTACCGGCTCGAAGGGATACTGCTGAATGACGACAGCCTGATAAGCTCGATGGACAGCGAGATCGACGGCTCATCGCAGGTGATCCCGGTAAAGATCAGCAAAAAAGAAGGCGTGTATGTTCCGGCGGCCGGCGGCTGTCTGATGACGAAAGAAGAATTCGCCGAACTGTACGAGCAGGTCGATATGCAGGTGAAGCGCATCTGCACTGAACTGTGCGCCGGAAACATAGAGATCAAGCCGAAACGCGAGAGCCGCAAAGACATGGAAGGCAATTACAGGATCGCCTGCAGATACTGCAGATACAGGAGCATATGCATGTTTGACACTTCATTTGACGGATGCAGATATGAGAATGTGTGATCGCTGCATTTCAGCGTCTCGTGTGCCTGAACATGAGATGCTGAAATATTTGCCGGTTTGCTGTTTGCCATTTGTCGTTTGTCGCCTGCCGCCTGTTGCCTGTCAAGAGCCTTTCGCAGTGACTGACAGTACATGGGAATTTGTCACACAGGTGTATTATAAAATTTGTATTGTCTTACTTGACGTTGCTTTTAATACATAGTAAAATACTGTTATTGATTTTCAGATTTGCCACTGTAGCTCATCTGGCAGAGCAGCACATTCGTAACGTGCAGGTGGCCGGTTCGATCCCGGCCAGTGGCTCCACAAAACTGCGGTCTCAGCATCGCAGTTTTTTTATGCAGGGAAATATCGCTGGCAATATTTCCTGCTCCGGATCTCCGGCTCTGTTAAAACTGCCGGGGGTGGTTAGCACCTTGATACATCACTGAGGGCGATCGAAAAAACTGCACCTCTTTGGAAATCCCGGCATTTACCAAAATCAGGTCATAACATTATCATATTCAGCAAAATAGCTGTAATATCGCCCATTTCAAAGCTCCTGTTTACCAAGAAACTGCTTTCACCTATGATTTCTTGGTAACTTTTTCATAAAAACCTTGGCTTTTTCGCATGAAAAATACCAAGAACCAATCATCGATTTTTCATTCTTGGTATTTGCTCCCACAAAAACACTCGAATAACTGCTGTTTTTACCAACAACAGCCATCAGGCAAGGGATTCTTGGTTTTTACATGAGCCCGTATCGCTATCGTTCGTATCCTTATCATGCACATCATTATCGCACGCAGCAGCAGGATCTAAGGCGCGGGATCGCTATCGCAGCCGGGCGACAGGCCATATTATTCAGACAATAACGCTGGTCTCACAAAGCCTGCCGTTGATCGGTGTTCGGCAAAGCCGACTTTTCTGGAAAGTCACGTAAAAAGATTCAAAAAATAATAAGGACTATTTTTGTATAGTATATTTACTTTATGTCAGAACTGTGTTATCCTTACGTAAAACAAATTAAAATATTCAAAAAAAACTGAAAAAAGGAGGTGTGCGGATGTTATTTAAAACTTCACAGCGGCATGAGGAATTCAGAGCAAAAATAAGAGAGTTTGCTGAGTCGGAATTAAAACCGATTACTTTCATGCTGGATAAAAACAACGAATTTCCTGGAGAGATAGTAGAAAAACTTGGGAAAATGGGAATCATGGGGCTGCCTTATCCGAAAGAATATGGCGGCGCAGGCAAGGATATACTGACCTACGCTATTGCGGTAGAAGAGCTGGCCAGAGTAGATGGCGGAACAGGAGTTATCCTCTCGGCACATGTATCCCTGGGTGCGTATCCGATTTTTGCATTCGGAACTGAGGAGCAGAAGAAGAAATATCTCGTTCCTTTGGCGAAAGGAGAGAAAATAGGCGCATTCGGACTTACGGAGCCTAATGCGGGAAGTGATGCAGGCGGCACAGAGACAACTGCAGTGTTCAAGGGGGATCATTATCTGCTCAACGGCGGCAAGATATTTATCACCAATGCAGACAAGGCGGATACTTATGTCGTGTTTGCAGTTACAACGCCGAATATCGGAACGAAGGGGATCAGCGCATTCATCGTTGAAAAAGGATGGGAAGGTTTTGAATTCGGAGATCACTACGATAAGATGGGCATCAGATCATCGGCGACAGCAGAACTTATATTCAATGATGTAAAGGTCCCGGAAGAAAATCTCCTGGGCAAAGAAGGCGAAGGGTTCAAGATCGCAATGAGTACCCTTGACGGAGGCCGTATCGGCATCGCGGCACAGGCACTGGGCATTGCACAGGGAGCATATGAAGCAGCCGTCGAGTATGCAAAAGAGCGCGAGCAGTTCGGTATGCCTATAGCTTTTCAGCAGGCAAATTCTTTCAAAGTCGCAAATATGGCTACAAAGCTCAGAGCTGCGAGGTTCCTGGTCTACAGTTCCGCAGAGCTCAAGGAAGCACATGAGCCTTACGGCATGGAGTCTGCAATGGCTAAAATGTATGCTTCGGATATATGTCTTGAAGTTGTCAACGACGCATTGCAGATGCACGGCGGCAACGGATTCCTAAAAGGCATGGAGGTCGAGCGTGCATACAGAGATGCAAAGATCTGCACGATATACGAGGGGACAAACGAGATACAGAGGATCGTTATAGCGTCGCATATACTCGGCAAAGCGCCTAAGCAAAATACGGCAGCCGTTAAAGGAAAAGGACCGATCACAGGTGCAAGAAAAAGAATCATGTTCAATGACGGAACGGCTGAGGACAAGGTCAATGCACTTGTTGAGGCACTGAAAAAAGAGGGGTTTGATTTTACAGTAGGAATAGATATGAATACACCTGTGAGCGAGGCGGATAGAGTAGTGAGCGCCGGCAAAGGCATTGGTGACAGGAAAAACATGAAGCTTATAGAAGCTCTTGCGATCCAGGCCGGAGCAGCAGTAGGCTCATCAAGACCTGTAGCTGAAACTCTGAAGTACCTGCCTCTTGACAGATATGTGGGAATGTCCGGACAGAAATTCAACGGCAACCTTTACATAGCATGCGGCATATCGGGTGCGGGCCAGCATCTCAAAGGGATCAGAGGTGCGACTACGATAGTTGCGATAAACAAGAACAGGAATGCGCCGATCTTCAAAAATGCGGATTACGGAATCGTGGGAGACCTCATGGAAATCCTGCCTCTGCTTACGAAAGCACTCGATAACGGAGAACCGAAGAAACCGGCGCCGCCGATGGTGAAGATGAGAAAAGCGACGCCGAAAAAAGAAGCCCCGCCATGGTCGATCAATGTATGCCAGGGCTGCGGATATGAATATGATCCGGAAACCGGCGATCCGGAAGGCGGTATATCACCGGGGACTCTGTTTGAGGCGCTTCCTGAGGAATGGATCTGTCCTGACTGCGGCGAAGGCAAGGATCAGTTCATAGAAGTAAAGAAGAGAGAGGAGGAGCAGCATGTATAATGTACGAAAGGTGACAGAAGATCTTTACTGGATAGGAGCAAACGATCACAGGCTTGCACTTTTTGAAAATATCCACCCTATACCGAGAGGTGTCTCATACAATTCATATCTGCTGCTCGATGAGAAAACCGTTCTTTTCGATACGATAGACTGGTCGTCCGGCAGGCAGTTCCTTGAAAATATAGAAGGCGTGCTCGACGGGCGTTCACTTGATTATATGGTGATAAATCATGTGGAACCGGATCATGCGGCGTCGATCGGCGAAATACTTGTGAGATACCCTGATATTACTGTTGTCAGCAATGAGAAAGCCTTCATGCTGATGAGCCAGTTCGGGTTCGGCATAGGTGATAACAGGGTGGAAGTATCGGAAGGTGATGTCATCAGCTTCGGAAAACATACGATCACGTTCGTACAGGCGCCTATGGTGCACTGGCCCGAAGCCATGGTATCATTTGATACGACAAATGGAGTCCTGTTTTCTGCAGATGCTTTCGGGTCTTTCGGAGCACTGGACGGGATACTTTTCAGTGATGAGGCGGACTTTGACAGAGACTGGATAGATGACGCCAGAAGATACTATACGAATATAGTCGGGAAATACGGGCCTCACGTGCAGGCTCTGCTGCAGAAGGCGGGGAGTATCGATATAAAAATGGTATGCCCGCTTCACGGGCCGCTTTGGCGTAAGGATCTGGGATATTTTATCGAAAAGTACGACAAGTGGAGCCGATATGAACCGGAGGAGAACGGGGTGCTCATAGTTTATGCATCTATGTACGGCAATATGGAAAGCGCAGCGCAGCGGCTCGCCTCGATGCTTACGGCAAAGGGTGTTGAAAAGATCGCAGTGTATGATGTCTCGAACACGCATGTATCTCATCTGATTGCTGAGACTTTCAAATACAGTCATATAGTGCTGGCTTCGGTTACGTACAACCTGGGGATATATCCGCTGATGCACAATTATCTGATGGATATGAAAGCGCTGAACATGCAGGATCGTACGGTCGCTATCATGGAAGGCGGATCATGGGCTCCAAAGGCAGGGGTGCTGATGGAGGAGCTGCTAGATGAGATGAAGCAGATGACGGTGCTGAATGAAAAAGTGACAGTGCTTTCGACGTTGAGTGATAGCAGTGCAGCAGAGATGGAACAGATGGCTGATGCGATAGTAGAATCTCTTGGGATTTGACGAATGGCCGGTGCGTTTATAAAAGGCGCCGGTCAGATCACTCTGAATCTGGTATGATTTACAGACGGGGCGGATCTTCTCTGATCGAAAAAGTTTTTCGCTACAGATAAGAACTGCCCTCTGTATTTCATCCTTAGAGCATTTTCAGGGCATTTGAAAATGCTGCGGCAGAGGAAAAGACGATCTGAATATTGAAAAAACGGCTTTTATGATATATAATCGTTTACAGGGGGAGAGGTCAGCCAGCAGGCATAAAAAATATGGGGAATTAGCGCAGCTGGGAGCGCGCATGACTGGCAGTCATGAGGTCACGGGTTCGACCCCCGTATTCTCCACCAGTTTTAATATGAAAGCACGTTTGAAACACTGAAATTTCAACGTGCTTTTTGCTTTCTTGAAGTTCCTCCGGTCATTCTTTGATCCCGCTCGATTCCCGTGACTTTTGTGCAAAAGCTGAAAAAAATCTGGTATTGCCAAATGTGGTATCGGGATAAAAAATATAATTTTCCTCAAAGCAAGAAAACAGGCGAGGGACACAATGCAAAAAACTCAGCGGCAGACAGGGTTTTGTGATTTTTTAGTGTTAATCAGGCATAAAATGGTTATATTAATCGTAAGATGTATGCTAATATATAGGCAGCACTTCTCGGCCCGGATTTTTATCGGTGCCGGAGATGTGCACAGAGGTGTGACCTTTACGGCGACTTTGCCGGCAAACTAATGAACCCTCTGCTGCGGGACTGCGCTATGCGCTGTCCCTGCAGGGATAACCTGATGTCGATCTGCGATCGACAAATAAATGAAAGGAGAGGCGGTAATGGAAAAATCAAAAATTTTACCACTGGCGGCAGCGGGGCTGGGCGTTGCAGCAGGAGCGCTGTCAGGACTTTATTTCAGGAGATTCAAATCACTTGCGACGATTAGACAGCTGACTTTTTACAAAGACTACAACCTGTATCGTATGGACGTCAGGCACAGATACAGTATAGATAACATCATAAAACATGATATAGAAGATGATCAGTCGTTCATAGACGCGGTTGTCAGAGAATCGATGCCGGGGCTGCCGGTAAAAATAAAAGCGCCGAACTTCGGATGCAGTGCGTTTTGCATGAAGGACATGGCAGAGCATACCCTGATGGGGCGCAACTACGATTTCAAGAACAATACATCCGCACTGCTGGTGCACTGCGCGCCGAAAGACGGATATCGTTCAGTCGCATTTGCCGCGCTTGACAATGTTTCCGCCAATGAAGCGGACCGCAGCATCAGAACAAAGATCGCATGCCTGACTGCTCCGTTCATATGCCTCGACGGCATGAATGAAAAAGGCGTCTCGATAGCAGTGCTGACTCTTGACAGCGAACCGACACGACAGCAGACCGGAAGACCAGTGATAGCAACGACCCTGCTGATAAGGCTCGTGCTTGACAGAGCAGCGACTACAGAAGAAGCGATACAGCTGATAAGAGGCTACGATATGTTCGCCACAAGCGGACGTGACTACCATTTTTATATAACAGACGCGTCGGGCGACAGCCGCGTGGTGGAATACGACTGTGACAGCCCTTACAGAGAGCTCACAGTGACGCCGGTAAGGACAGTCACTAACTTTTACGAGATGTACAGAAAGCACGTGAAGCCGAATCAGGAAAACGGTATCTACGGACATGGCAGAGAGCGTCATGACGCGATCGAGGAGATCCTCGACGAGAATAAAGAGGCGCTGACGGCTTCGGTCGCTTGGAAAGCGCTCAGGGCGGCTTCGCAGGAACCGAGGGAGGATGACGTCACCAGCAATACGCAGTGGTCGATCCTTTACAACAACACGGATCTCACGGCCGAGATAGCGATAAGGCGAGACTGGGACACGATCACGAAATATTATCTCAGCACTAACAGGATCGGCTAGAACGTGCCGGAAGCAAGGCGCAGACGGGTATCCGAACAGGGATGCAAATGCGTAGAAACGCGAATGCACAGAGATACACACAGACACATAGAGAGGAAAGTATATGACATTTTACGACAGAAAGCTGGTCAGGATGACGGCGGTCACTCCGAAGGGAGATGATGTAAAGCTGCAGCTTCCGGTGGCAGCTGTGAAGCGACTGATAGATCAGGCGGGAAAGCTGCCGCTGCCGGACGATATGGTCCAGGGGATAGACACGGCCGAGCTTATGGAAATCATCAGGACATGCTTTGAAGCCGAGACTGAAGGCGAGCTCGTCAACGTGAGCTCGTCCGGCGGAGCGAAGTTCCGAGTATCGATAGGCGATTAGAAAAGGGAGCAGGGAAAAACGGGACATGAAAATAACGATAAAAACAAAAGACACTGATATTTCGATGCCTGTGCCGCTGGCGATGGCCGACATGGCGATCAGAACAGTTCCGGACAAGGTATTCCGCAAGGCGGCGGAAAAGCTTGGCCGGCCATACGACTGCCTGGTCAGCAGAGAAATGATATCGCTGATATTTTCGGAATGCAGAGATGTTTTCAGAGGCTGCAAAGGCCTGGAAATACTGCACATCGAGGGTCATGACGGCACGTTTATCTCGATAACTCTTTAAGCTGGTGTCTTTAAGCTGGCGGGTAAAGCTATCTGATAAAAACATTTGACAAAGCTGTTTGGCATCATGCGGTTTCGTACAGGAGCGGCAGCAGGACAGGCAGAGAAAGGAACAGTAATATATGAGATCAGTAAAATTCAGCAGGATAGCGGCGCTTGTCGTGAGTCTGGTGCTGGCGGCGGCAAGCCTGTGCGCCTGCGCGTCAGATCCAGGCGGCGGTTCCGGGACGATTTCGGCAGATGGAGAGCTCACGGTACATTTCCTCGATGTAGGGCAGGCGGATTCCACTCTGCTGGTGTCGGATGGAGAAGCGATGCTCATCGATGCGGGCAACAGGGATGATGCGGCATTTATAACGGGATATCTTGCGGAACTGGGCATAGATCACCTGAAATACATAGTTTTCACGCATCCGCACGAGGATCATATCGGTTCCGGGGAAGCGGTGATCGCAGCGGTGGACGTTGACAGGATATTCATGATGGACGGGTATGATGAAGGCATCGACGCAAGCCTGAAGCGTGCGGTCGACGAAAATGGGATCGCGACGACAGCTCCGGAACCGGGGGATACAGCGCAGCTGGGAGAGTGCCGGATCGATTTTCTCGGGCCGGTGAGAGAGCACGACGATGCGAACGACGATTCGATATGTCTGAAAGTGACACACGGCGATAACAGCTTCATGTTTACAGGCGACGCCGGTTCCTCTTCCGAGAGAGAGCTTATAGAAAGCGACGCGGATCTGGAGGCAGACGTGTTCCAGGCAGGGCATCACGGCAGCAGCACCTCAAACAGCTATTACTTTCTGCGCGAGGTGAATCCCAGATATGTGGTGATATCATGCGGAAAGGACAACATGTACGGCCACCCGCACGAGGAGGCGCTGAGCAGGTTCAATGACCTCGGGGCGGAGGTCTTCAGGACGGATGAGCAGGGCACGGTGATCGCGGTCGATGATGGAAGTGAGATAACTTTCAACTGTGAGGGAAAGAAGTCGGACAGAACCTACAACGAGGATCAGCAGGAAGCGAACTACATAGGAAATGTGAATTCGAAAAAATATCACCTGCCGAGCTGCGGCGGGCTGCCTGATGAAAAGAACCGGGTGTATTTCATGAGTGTGGATGCCGCAGAAAACGCGGGATACGAGCCTTGCGGCAGATGTCATCCGGACAGATAACAGATGTGAATAATGCAGATATGTAAAAAGCTGCACATGGCTGGACACTGCAGGGTGCTTGTCATGGCAGCTTGTTTTTTGTAGAAAGGAAACCCCGCGTTTGAACGCGGGGACATTTTTTTGCTAAGATTTTTTATGTGTAAAGTCTCAGCCCACGGCTGTTTCAGCATGTTCATGCTGAAAACGATCGGCTCTGGATCGCGAGCTTTGATATATGCTCTGTTTCCGGGGCTTTTATACGGAAATCAGTTGTTCTGCAGATCGTTTATCAGTTCGTCGACATCCTGATATGTGTTGGAGTCTGTCGATGACGGATTTACAGGCGAAGGATCCTTCGATGTTCCGAAGATCAGGAAGAATATCACTGCGATGACCGCGATGGCAGCGACTACGATGCCGAACGTTATAATGGATTTCTTCAGTTTTTTCTTCTTGGCAGCATCGGCCGGGTCGAGTTCTGATGAGGCGTCTGCGTCAGCTGCAGAATCATCGGGATGTGATATTTCAGATGACGGAGCGCTGCCCGTGAAAACGATCGTGTCTTCAGCGACGGCATCTGGTTCAGCTGCAGCATCTCCGGGGACTGCTGATTCAGCTGCTTCTGCCGGTGTTTCAGCGGATTCATTCGGCAGTCCCTGTTCCTGAGTTTCTGACGGAACAGTCGCCCCGGAAAGATCTGTGTCAGCCGCAGCCACAGGTGCTGGTTCGGTGTATATATCTGCCACAGTTTCTGTTGATTGCTGATCTGATACGGTTGCATTTGCTGGCGGGATATTTTCTGTCGGAGGTGTATTGCCTGCTTTCTGTGCAGCCCTTTCAGCCTTTGCACGTTCTTTTGCAGCTTTCTTTTCTGCTTTGAGCCGTTCCTTTTCAGCCTTTTTCTCAGCTTTGAGTCTTTCCTTTTCTGCTTTCTTTGCAGCCTTTGGATCGGCTGCTTCGGTGAAAGGTGTCTGCTCGGCAGACGGTGTCTGTGTGTTCGGGTACATGTCAGGCGCAAAAGTTTCTGTCTGGGAAGTTTCCTGATAGAAAGCTGCTGCCTGCGGTTTTTCTGCCGGCATTTCCGGCGCTGTGTACTGCGTCATATGATCCACCGGCATTTTCGGCGCTGCGTAAGGAGCGGTGGTGTTTATCGGTGCTTCCGGTACAGCGTACTGCGGCTGCGTGAAATTTCTGGCCGGTGCCTGCTGTGGTGTGAAGGCTTCTGACGGTGTCTGCGACTGTGCGGCAGAGTTCTGTACGGGTGTATCTGCTGCAGGTGCAAAAGTCTGCGGAGCAGCTGCTGTGCCGGGGGCAGTGTGTTCTTCATGGTGTGCAGCGGCGCGATCATGCGCTTTGCGCTTTTCTTCCATAGCGCGTACCTGACCGAAGATGACCGCCAGCGTTTTTGCATCTTTTTCCTCGTAAGGAACAGCTTTCACTTCACTGTCATAAACAAATGTATAGACGCGGTTGAGTCTGTCGTTTCTCACGTCTGACATATTTATATAAAAGTATTCTATGCCGTCAAGTGTGACACTTTTTGTAGTAAATTGCGCTTTTTGCGCTCCGGATATTATTTCTATAGTTTTCATGTCATAAACCTCAATTCTTTGTAAAAACATTGAAAAATAGGGTTTCTAATAAATCACATCAACATTATGGTAACCTTTTTGAGCACTAAAAGTCAATAAAAAATGTGATAAAATTACAAATTAAGGAAGACAAAGCTGCACAATGATGTTATAATAAAAAATAATTGTTTATTCGCATTACTAAATAATGAGAAGAAAAAGAGGTTATAGATATGAACAAGAACGCATTGACTGAACAAAGACGTGAAACGGTTATTGGTCTTCTTAAGAATATGAACATCAAGAAAAGCACCGTTGGTGGATTTGATAAAGATGATGTATATGAATGCATGCAGAAGCTGTGTGACTTGTACGAAAATAACATAGAGGAATTAGAGAATGCCTATGAGGCAGAGATCAGCGAATTGAAAGAAAAGTATCAGAAATACGATGATAACAATGACCTGTATGTTAGCCTTATCATGGAAGCTAAGAAGAGCAGCAACGAGATAATCAACCAGGCGAAGACAGAAGTGGAGACTATTCTCACAGAAGGACGAGAACAGGTCGCAAGACAGGAAAAAGAGCTCGAGCAGATGCGTAACGGCATGGAAGCTGAAAAAGATGCGATAACAACAGAGCTCAATGCTTCAAGAGAAGCTGTAGAAGCAGAGAAGGCTGCGATGAGAGCAGAAGTCGCTGCCGAGAAAGAAAAGGCTGAAGCGCTCAAGAACAAATACAGACAGCAGCTCAACTCGATGAAAGAGGAATTTGCCGAGATCAAGACGAACATCCTGAGGACTGCCGGAAAGGTGGACAGCCTCAAGAGCAAGCTTTCTGACGATGAAGCGGTCACATGGAGCGTTACTGAAAATTTAGACGCAGTGGATTTCCCTGCAGCGGGAGATGATGTTGAAGAGATAACACTGCCTGAATATACTGCAGACGATGCAGCGGAAGTACAGACTGTACAGACTGTACAGACTGCAGATGCAGCGCCGGAGGTGCTTTATGCAGAACCGGTGGAGGAAGTACATACTGAACCGGCAGCACCGTTCGTAGTGGATTCTCCGTTCACATCGGAGCCGGTATATGAAGAACCTGTGGCAGCTCCTGTTGTTGAAACAGAGACAGTGGCTGAACAGACGTCGGAACTGAGACTCGAAGATCTGATCCCTGAGCAGGATCCTATCGCAGCGGCAGAGAATACAGCGCAGGGTATGGATTTCAATACTGTAAATATGGGTATGCCTGAAGCCGGAGCAGCTCCGCTGCCTGACGGTGAAGATTCAGGTGAGATATCTTTTGAAGGACTTGAAGAACTTTTCGGAGAAGACAAATAGTTGACAGGTCGGCAGGCTGCGCAGGCAGCATATATTGGAATATAGATTGATTGGATATGGAAGAGTTAAAAGAAAAGATACTAAAAGAAGGCGTAGCGATAGGGACAGAAGTGGTCAAGGTCGACAATTTCCTCAATCATATGCTCGATGTCGAATTTCTGGATCGTATAGGTCAGGAGTTCGGGAAAAGGTTTGAAGACTGCAAGGTGGATAAGATACTGACAGTAGAGGCGAGCGGCATAGCCGTGGCGTGTCTCACAGCGAAGTATTTCGGATATCCGTCTGTTGTCTTTGCAAAAAAAGCTGCACCGAGCACGATGATAGAAGGCGCTTATGAAGCTGATGCAAGGTCTTTTACAAAAGGAACGGTATCTAAGTTCAGAGTTTCTCAGAAATTCCTGAACGAAGGTGAGAGGGTTCTGATCATAGATGATTTTATGGCGCACGGAGAGGCGTCGATGGCTCTCACTGAACTCGTCAGACAGGCGGGCGGAGAGGTCGTCGGGATCGGTGCTGTCATTGAAAAAGGGTTTCAGGGCGGAAGCCGCAAGCTCAGAGACAAAGGCTACAGGGTCGAGTCACTGGCGGTCATAGAGAAGATAACAGACGGTGTTATCACATTCGCCTGAGCCGAACATATTTAATGCTGGGATACAGGCAGGTACGGCATATTGTCGCATCCTGCCTGCTTTTTAGTATAGAATGTCCGATACATGACGGCCGATTCTCAGGTTCGAAATTTTGCGAAATACTTCGAATTTTAGTTGACACTGTCAGCCCGAGAGGGTAAACTCAATATGTGATCATACGATCATGAATAAAAACTGCCAGTATAAGCACGAAGAGATGGACAGTGCGTTTCTACCGTAACGCCTCAGTTACGACTATTGGCTGATTTAGGAAAGATCACGGTCTTTAGTGAGATCATAAGTGCATTCTTTCGTAGCAGCGGTTGGTGCCGTAGATATTGGCAGACAGGTTTTTTTGACCTGTCTTTGTTATTGCACATGAAATATCATTTTAGATATTTCCCCGTTTAGGCAGGGTGAGCCGGTATGTCAGCGAGCCGGCGCCGGAAGTGACCGGAAGCTGGAATTGCTGATCGTTTATCTAATTTATTTTCACTTTAAGGAGGAAAAAATGAAAAAGAAAGTATTATCATTAGTACTTGCACTTATGATGATTTTCGCATTCTCAGCAACACTTACAGGATGCGGAAGTGGTTCCGGAGATTCAGACTTCAAGGTTGGATTCATCTGTCTGCATGACGAGAACTCAACTTACGACAAGAACTTCATCGATGCTGCTAATGCTGCATGTGATTCACTTGGAGTAGAAGCTGTTATCAAGACAAACATCCCTGAAGGTCAGGAATGCTACGATGCAGCAGCTGAACTGGTAGATGCAGGATGCGATATCATATTCGCAGACTCGTTCGGACATGAGGACTTCATGATCCAGGCTGCAAAGGACTTCCCGGATGTACAGTTCTGTCACTCGACAGGTACGAAAGCGCACACTGAAAAGCTTGACAACTATCACAATGCATTCGCTTCGATCTATGAGGGAAGATACCTCGCAGGCGTTGCTGCAGGAATGAAGATCAACGAAATGATCGAAAACGGAGACATCACTGCAGATCAGGCTAAGATCGGATACGTAGGCGCTTACACATATGCAGAAGTAGTATCAGGATACACTTCATTCTTCCTGGGAGCTCGTTCAGTATGTGAATCAGCTACTATGGAAGTAACATTCACAGGTTCATGGTATGACGAAGCTCTTGAAAAAGAAGCTGCAAACAAGCTGATCAACGACGGATGCGTACTCATCTCACAGCACGCTGACTCGATGGGAGCTCCTACAGCATGTGAAAAGAAAGGCGTTCCAAATGTTTCATACAACGGAAGCACACAGGAAGCATGTCCTAACACATACATCGTTTCATCAAAGATCAACTGGCAGCCTTACTATGAATATGCGATCAAAGCTGCTCAGGACGGAGAAGCTATAGACGCTGACTGGACAGGAACTCTGGAAACAGGATCAGTAGAACTCACAGATATCAACGAAGATGTTGCAGCAAAGGGAACAGCTGATGCTATCAAAGAGATAAAAGCTAAGCTCGAATCAGGCGAACTCAAGGTATTCGATATCACAAAGTTCACAGTTGACGGAAAGACAGTTGATTCATACATGGCAGACGTAGACACAGATGCTGACTACACTCCTGACACAGAAGTTATCAAGGACGGAGCATTCCTCGAATCCACATTCAGATCAGCTCCTTACTTCGATCTCAAGATCGACGGGATCACACTGCTTGATACAAAATTCTAAGCAAAGATAATATAATCAATATACCAGCGAAAGCCCCGGTCAAGCCGGGGTTTTCGTGGTAATGATACTTTTGCATATTGCAGAGTAAAGGGCAGTTTTTGAAGAAACGGCAGAAATCTGTTCGAAGCTTTGAAAATGTGTTTTTCTATGCGATATGAAGAAATGATATTTAACAGAAAGGTGTTGATCAGTTTGGCCAACAGAGAAGTGGCTGTGTCCATGAGGGACGTTACGAAAACATTTGGCACGGTAAAAGCCAATAACAAAGTCAATCTTGACATTTACCGCGGAGAGATCCTGTCACTGCTTGGAGAAAACGGCAGCGGCAAGACTACCCTTATGAACATGCTCTCCGGAATCTATTATCCTGACGGGGGCGAGATCTATATCAACGGTGAGCTCGCATCGATCCATTCGCCGAAAGAAGCGTTCGACTACGGCATAGGAATGATCCATCAGCATTTTAAGCTGGTCGATGTGTTCACTGCAGCAGAGAATATAGTGCTCGGACTAAAGGAAGAAGGCAGGCTGGATCTTAAAAAAGCATCCGAGAAAATAGCATCTATATGCGATATGTACGGATTCGATATAGATCCGGATCAGAAGATATACAATATGTCGGTTTCGCAGAAGCAGACTGTAGAGATCGTAAAGGTGCTTTACCGTGGCGCGGACATACTGATACTGGACGAGCCTACGGCAGTTCTCACGCCGCAGGAAACGGAAAAGCTGTTCGCGGTGCTGAGAAACATGAAAGCTTCGGGCAAGACAGTCGTTATAATCACACATAAGCTTCATGAGGTGATGTCGATATCAGATCGTGTTGCAGTGCTGAGAAAAGGCGAATTCATAGGCGAAATGATCACTGCAGAAACTAACGAGCAGGAAATGACTAACATGATGGTGGGCAGGGCTGTACAGCTCAATATAGACAGACCTGAGCCTGTAGACCCGAAGCCTCGTATAAAGGTGGAGGGCCTTACCGTCAGAAGTTCGGACGGGATACTCAAACTGGATGATGTTTCGTTCACTGCAAATTCCGGTGAGATCCTGGGTATCGCAGGCATTTCGGGATGCGGACAGAAGGAGCTGCTGGAAGCGATAGCGGGGCTGCAGCCTGTAGAACACGGGACGGTGCAGTACATCGGCGATGACGGACAGCCGGACGAGCTTATAGGCAAGGATCCGCTGCAGATCGCGTCGATGGGAGT
The DNA here is from genome assembly GCF_025567305.1 of Brotomerdimonas butyrica. Classification (NCBI taxonomy): domain Bacteria; kingdom Bacillati; phylum Bacillota; class Clostridia; order Eubacteriales; genus Brotomerdimonas; species Brotomerdimonas butyrica. Next base: position 12,284 of record NZ_JAOQJP010000002.1, on the reverse strand, counting down.
TGCGCTTTCATTCGTGCCTGAAGACAGACTCGGTATGGGCCTCGTAGGCAACATGGACCTTACAGACAACATGATGCTGAGATCTTTCCGAAAGGGAAAATCGATATTCACGGATAGAAAAACTCCGAGAAAGCTTGCGGAAAAAGTCGTAGATGAACTGGAAGTCAGCACTTCCAGCCTTTCCACACCGGTAAGAAAGCTTTCCGGCGGCAACGTGCAGAAGGTGCTCGTGGGAAGAGAGATCGCATCGGCGCCTACAGTGCTGCTTTCCGCATATATAGTGAGAGGTCTCGATATAAATTCGTCATACACGATATACGATCTGCTCAATAAGCAGAAGAAAAAAGGTGTAGCTGTCATTTACGTAGGTGAAGACCTTGACGTTCTGATGGAGCTCAGTGACAGGATACTCGTCCTTTGCGAAGGAAAGGTCAGCGGACTCGTGGACGGCAGGACAGCGGACAAGAACCAGATAGGTATGATGATGACGAAGCTTGGCGGAGGTGAAGACAATGAGTAAACAGAATAAAGAGCCGCTTTTGCATATCACCAAGCGAAAAGAACTGCCTCTGGCAAAGACATGGGCGATAAGGATAGGCGCGATAATCGCGGCGCTCATAGTGTGTGCGATAGTCACGACGGCAATGACAGGACTCGATCCTTTCAGTGTTTTCGGAACGATATTTTACGGCGCGGTGGGAACCGAGAGAAAAATGTGGATCCTTCTCAAGGAGCTGGCGCTCCTTCTCAGCGTGGCGCTGGCGCTTACACCTGCGTTCAAGATGAAATTCTGGAACCTGGGTGGCGAAGGTCAGATACTGATGGGCGCATGGGCAACGGCTCTGTGCATGATATACATGGGTGACACGATCCCGAGCGGACTGCTCATACTGATATGCCTCGCGGCTGCAGTGCTGAGCGGAGCGATCTGGGCGATGATACCGGCGTTTTTCAAGGCTAAATGGAACACGAACGAGACGCTGTTCACGCTGATGATGAACTACGTGGCGATCCAGCTGGTCGCATATTTCGTAATGATATGGGAAGTGCCGAAAGGTTCGGGAAAAGTAGGCATCATAAATCAGGCTTCCATGTCGGGATGGCTGCCGTATATAGGCACGAACAGCTACCTGTTTGTAATAATATTCGTGGCGCTGATCACAGCCGGCATGTACATGTATCTCAAATACAGCAAGCACGGATACGAGATCGCTGTAGTAGGCGAAAGCCAGCGAACTGCAAGCTATGTCGGGATAAAGGTCGACAGAGTCATCATCAGAACACTTCTGCTGAGCGGAGCGATCTGCGGATTTACAGGATGGATGATCGTATCGGGTGTAGACCATACGATAACAACGACGCTCGCCGGAGGCAGAGGCTTCCTGGGCATCATGGTATCGTGGCTCGCACAGTTCAACGTTGTCGCGATGGTGTTCGCAAGTCTGCTGCTGGTTTTCCTCGAGCAGGGTGCTGGCGAGATATCGACGAGCTTCGGGCTCAACCAGTCCTTTGCTGATATACTGACGGGAATAATCCTGTTCTTCATCATAGGATGCGAGTTCTTTATAAATTACAAGGTGCATATCAGAAAGAAATCAGGAAAGGAGGAAGCGTAGATGTTTGATATAGTTTCATTTATACCGCGTGCGATAGTGCAGGGCATGCCGCTCCTGTTCGGATGTACAGGGGAGACTATCTCGGAAAAAGCGGGAAGTCTGAACCTCGGCATCCCGGGAGTGATGTATGTCGGGGGCATATGCGGCGTTATCGGTTCGTTCATTTATGAGCAGAACTGCAGCGGCGACCTCAATCCTTTCCTCGCTATCTTCATACCGATGCTGACATGCTGCCTCGGGTCACTGCTGATGGGGCTCCTCTTCAGTGTGCTTACAGTCACGCTCAGAGCTAATCAGAATGTTGTAGGTCTTGCCATGACTACGTTCGGAGTGGGTTTTGGAAACTTTTTCGGCGGATCGCTGATGAAGCTGACAGGAAGCTCGGTCCCTTCGATCGCCCTTTCACGTACGAGTGAGTATTTCAGCAGGACACTTCCGTTTGCAGATGATCTCGGGTGGTTCGGCAAGATATTCCTGTCATATGGGTTCCTGACATATCTTGCAGTTGCGATAGCTATAGTGACGGCATATGTCCTCGGACATACGAGGACTGGACTGCAGCTGCGTGCGGTAGGTGAAAATCCGGCAACTGCAGATGCGGCAGGCATCGATGTAAACAGGTACAAGTATTTTGCTATCTGTATCGGATGCATGATCGCCGGTCTGGGCGGACTGTTCTATGTAATGGATTATGCCAGCGGTGTATGGTCGAACGATGCGTTCGGAGACAGAGGATGGCTTGCGATCGCACTGGTTATATTCACACTGTGGAAACCAAACATCGCGATATTCGGATCGATACTGTTCGGAGGTCTGTATATCCTTCACCTGTTCATTCCGGGAGCTGGAATGGCGGCAAAGGAACTTTACAAGATGCTGCCGTATATAGTAACGATAGTCGTACTCGTATTTACGAGCATCAGAAAGAGAAGAGAGGATCAGCCGCCGGAAAGTCTGGGTCTGCCGTATTTCAGAGAAGACCGCTGACGGACGGGCATGCGAAGATCTGCTGTATAATAAAAATGATAAAAACGCCGGCTGCCGGAACGCAGCTGGCGTTTTTTGGTGGAAAAACACCCCGCCGGCTCGCACAATGACTGATCCGCTGTCTTTGCAGTGCTTTAGGCGGGGTGTGTATGATCGATAAGATCAACGGGGCGGTCAGGCTATTTGCCTTCGTATGAGATCACCGTGTCGATGGAATGATCGCCAAGCGCCTGACGGCCGTTGAGCCCCTTGAGCTCAAGCAGGCATACGATTTTTACGACTGACGCACCCAGCTGTTCGAACAACTGCGCTGCAGCATTCAGCGTGCCGCCCGTTGCGATCAGATCATCTATCAGTACGACCCTTGTTCCCGGCTTGACATCATCTTTGTGTATCTCGATCTCGGCTGTGCCGTATTCCAGCTCAAAAGATGCGCTCACCGTTTCTCTCGGAAGCTTGCCCTTTTTTCTGACAGGGATAAACGGTTTGCCTAGATTGTAGGCGATAGGCATACCAAACAGGAAGCCTCGTGATTCAAGTCCGGCTATGACGTCGAATTCGACGCCGTCGAGCTTTTCCTGCATCTGATCGACAGCGAGCTTCAGTCCGTCAGCATCGCCGATGACTGAAGTGATATCGCGGAATATGATACCCGGTTCAGGAAAGTCGGGAATGCTTGTTACATAATCTTTTACAGTTTTCATTTTATTGACCTCATTGCTGATAAATACTATATTTGTTTTTGAAGTGGAAAAGCGCACGCTTTCCGAAGTGAAAGCTCTCGAGGTTCCGCAAAGCAGGAAATCTATAAATTCCAAATACGGAAAACTTCGAAAAGTCTATGTTTTTCCAAACAAAACAATCGTACCACAGCACAGATGAAATAACAATAAGGAAAACAGGAAATACGTGCTACAAGGCGAAGGTTATGTGGTAGAATGATCGTAGTATCGATAACGGCACTGCCGTATGGAAAAAATGATAATGGAGGTAATCACAATGATATATGTACATCTTGCAGAGGGATTTGAAGAGGTCGAGGCTCTGACAGTCGTAGACGTGCTCAGGAGAGCAGAAGCCGATGTGAAGACGGTCTCGGTAACGGGCAGCAGAATGGTAACAGGAACTCACGGCATACCGGTCGAGGCGGATCTGCTTTTTGAAGATGCCGACTATGACAAGTGCGAAATGATCGTGCTGCCGGGCGGACTGCCGGGATCGACAAATCTGCAGGCGCATGAGGGTCTGACAGCCAATATCAGAGCCTTTGCATCAGCTGGAAAGAAACTGGCAGCGATATGCGCGGCGCCGATGGTCTTCGGTTCGTGCGGCATACTGGAAGGCAAAAAAGCAACGATATATCCGGGCATGGAAGAATACCTGACCGGAGCTGAGCCGACAGGCGAAGCTGCAACAGTGGACGGCAACATCATCACAGGCCAGGGACCTGCTCTTGCGATGGAATTTGCGCTTGCCATCGCAGAAAACGTGAAAGGAAAGGAAACGGCAGATGCGGTAGCCGAAGATCTGCTGTATGACAGAAAATGATCGATCTGGATAGATTCAGAAATGATATCCACAAGGTGGACCTCCACATACACACATACTATTCCGATGGGGAGTCGGGCCCGAAAGAGATCGTAAAGACCGCAGCCGAAACAGGCCGCAGGGCGATCGCGATAACAGACCATGACGGCACGGGCGGTGTGAAAGAGGCTGCAGCCGCGGGCAGGGAGTACGGTATCGAGGTGATTACCGGCATCGAGCTGGCAACGGAGATGGAAAACGGCACAGGTCTGCATATCCTGGGTTATGGTTTCGATCCGGACGATGCCGCTTTAAATGATGTGCTCACGGATCTTGCTGAAAAGCGGGATCAGAGGAACCGCAGGCTCATAAACGTCCTGAATGAGATGGGATTCGAAATTTCTCTGGATGAACTTAAAGTCGGCAGACCGGGAGGGTTCATCGGGAAACCGGTGATCGCAAGAGCATTAGCGGATAAAGGCTATATCAAAAATTACGAGGAAGCCTTCAAAGGCGATCGCTTTTTCGGGAGTCCTGAAGCGCGGGCGGTGAAAAAAGATAAGCCGCAGGCTGCAAAAGCGATACAGCTCATAAAGGCTGCGGGCGGGATCGCGGTGCTGGCGCATCCTGTACAGACGCGGCATATAGGTGATCCCGGTTCTGAAGAATTTTACACGAATATCGAAAAGATCATCAGGCAGCTCAAAACGCAGGGGATCAGCGGCCTCGAGTGTTACCATCCTGATCAGGATGCGGCACAGACGGAGAGATTCATCGAACTTGCGGAAAAATATGATCTGAGCATAACGCGCGGCTCGGATTTTCACGGAGCTGATTACAGGAACGCAAAGCCTACGGCATAAAATCAATAAAAATATCAGTTTATCGGCAGATAACAGGTATAAAAACTTCTTTCTGTGAATATATAAATAATATATGGGAACAATAACCCTGGAAAGTATTTCCTGAGTACGGCGTGGACCGTGACGGGAAATACACATGACACCTGCAGCGAGTATCGGCGAAAACCGCTTGCGAAAGGAAATTTCACAGAAGGAAGAAAGTTTATGAAAATCTTGAAAGAAAACACGGTGCCCGTCCCCCGACGGGGAAAGATGATTTTGACTGCAGCATTTACAGTGCTGATGGCTGCCTCTGTGGCAGCTGGTATGGCGACGGCGCCGGAAGAAACTGAGATCCCCGTGCTGCTTGCGAACGGAGAGGTGATAACACCTCCGTGGTATATAACGGTCGACGGAGAAAAGATCGCACTCGTCGATTCGCAGGAGACTGCGCAGGAGGTCCTGGAGAATGTGGTCTCCGGATACGATGACAGCGAGAACGAAGTGCTCGATATAGAAGTCAGGGAGGAAACCTCTGCTGAAGAAATGCAGATAAGGAACGGTGACGATCCTCCGGATATACTGACGGCAGATGAAGCCGAGAAAGTGCTGCTGAGCGGTGATTCCGGCGAAAGCTATCTCACGGTGGTGACGACAGAGGAGCAGACCAGACAGGAGCCTGTGGAATTCATTCAGGAGTACAAGCCTCAGTCCGATATGTATGTGGGCCAGCAGAAGGTCGAACAGGAAGGTCATGAAGGCAGACGCGAAGTGACCAGCAGGATAGTGAAGGAAAACGGGAAGCAGATCGAGGAAGAGGTGCTTGAAGAAGAGCTCCTTGAGGAGCCTCAGGACCGGATAATCCTGACAGGCACGAAGATATACGACGGATACGGCGGAGGCAGCTCGGATTACCGGGATGACAATGTTTCATATGATCCCGATGCGGTCTATGCAAAGCTGGGAATGCCGATAAGTCAGGTATATGTATCGTCGGACTTCGGCTGGCGCTGGGGCAGGATGCACAGCGGCACTGACTTTGCACTCGCACAGGGAAGCGACATATACGCTGCGGACGGCGGTACCGTGTATTTTGCAGGAAACTGCGGAGGGTACGGCAATCTCGTGAAGATAGATCACGGCAACGGCATGCAGACGTACTACGCTCACTGCAGCAGCATCCTGGTGTCTCAGGGACAGAAGGTCAGACGCGGAGAACGTATCGCGCTGGTGGGCTCGACAGGAAATTCAACAGGGCCGCACCTGCACTTTGAGGTGATAATAAACGGCAGCTGCGTGGATCCGAGAGGGTTCCTGTAGATCGCATCAGGACTTCTTTTTTAAGAACCTTGATTGTATTGAAGGCATAGATATGATATTATAAAAGACAGGTGTGATCACCTGTTTTTTAGTGTGAAATAAATCGGGAATTTGATGATAAAAGGGAATAGATAATGGCATTTTTCAGAGATATCAAAGAAGACATAAACGTGATACTGGAGCAGGATCCGGCGGCGAGGACCGGTCTGGAGATACTGCTCTGCTATCCGGGGATATGGGCGCTCATCTGGCACAAGCCGGCGCACTGGCTTTACAGGCACAATATGAAAATGCTTGCCAGGATAATATCGCAGCTGACGAGATGGTTCACTGGTATAGAGATACATCCGGGTGCAGTGATCGGAAGACGCTGCTTCATAGATCACGGCATGGCTGTCGTGATCGGAGAGACCGCGGAAGTCGGAGATGACGTCACCATATATCAGGGTGTCACGCTCGGCGGTACGGGCAAAGATACAGGCAAGCGGCATCCGACCGTAGGCAACAGAGTCGTGATCAGCAGCGGTGCAAAGGTTCTGGGACCTTTCAAGGTAGGCAACGATGTGAAGATCGGGGCGGGAGCCGTAGTTCTCAAAGAGATACCTGACGGCTGTACGGTAGTCGGCATACCGGGCACTATAGTCAGGAGACACGGAAAACCGGCAAGAGAACTCAATCAGGTCGATATGCCGGACCCTATCGCGGTAGAGCTGGAATGCCTGCGGCGACGTGTCGTTGAGATGGAAGCGATGTTCATGAAACAGTTCGGAGAAGAGACACACATAAAATGCGACGACGACTGCCAGTATGCGAATATTTCGAGAGAGATAAAGGACGGCAGGATAGACCATATATACGAAGAAGACATAGCAGAGGACGTCGAAGAGAGCATTGAGGAAGATGTAAAGAAACTGGAGGAGGAAATGGACTGACAGTCAGGCGAGTGATGACGGCAGTGACTGCAGGGCCAGCGTGATCGGAGGATAAAATGAAGATCTACAATACACTTACAAGAAGAAAAGAAGAATTCAAACCTATAGAAGACGGCTTTGTAAAAATATACGTGTGCGGACCGACTGTGTACAACTTTTTCCACATCGGAAACGCAAGACCGTTCGTAGTGTTCGACACTCTAAGGAAGTATCTCGAATACAGAGGATACAAAGTGAAATTCGTGCAGAACTTCACAGACGTTGACGACAAGATCATCAACAAGGCTAGAGAAGAAGGTGTGACTGCACCGGAAATCAGCGAGAAATACATCGAGGAATACTACAAGGATGCTGCGGCTCTGAATGTAAAGAAGGCAGATGTGCATCCGAAGGTTTCGGAGCATATCCCTGAGATCATCGACTTTGTCAGCACACTGGTAGACAAGGGGTACGCGTATGAAGTCAACGGAGACGTGTACTTTTCCACCAGAAAATTCGACGGCTACGGCAAGCTTTCACGTCAGAACATCGAAGACCTCGAGGCAGGCGCAAGGATAGCCGTAGGCGATATAAAGAAGGATCCGCTGGACTTTGCATTATGGAAAGCGCAGAAAGAACCTGACGAGATCGCATGGGACAGCCCGTGGGGCAAGGGCAGACCGGGATGGCACATAGAGTGCTCGGCGATGTCCAAGAAGCACCTCGGCGACACCATCGATATCCACGCAGGCGGACAGGATCTGCAGTTCCCGCACCACGAGAACGAGATCGCACAGTCCGAATGCTGCAACGGCGTGCAGTTCGCGAATTACTGGATGCACAACGGATACATCACTATAGATAACGAGAAGATGTCAAAGTCAAAGGGCAACTTCTTTACGGTAAGAGACATACTGAAGGATTACGACGGAGAAGTGATGAGATTTTTCCTGCTCTCCGGACATTACAGAAATCCGATCAACTTCAGCGATACACTGATGGAACAGGCAAAAGCCGGACTTGCCAGAATGGAAAACGCCAAGGAGAACCTGAAGCATCTGATCGCCAACGGAACAGGCGAGATGACGGATGCCGAGAAGGAGACGCTGGCAGGATACGATAAGTACAGACAGGAATTCATCGCAGCGATGGACGACGACCTCAATACAGCCGATGCGATCTCAGCTATATTCGAGCTGATAACTGCGATAAATACGGCAGTCAAGGACGGAGCGAGCAAAGAGTTCGCGCAGAAGAGCCTCGATGTGCTGATGGAGCTGGCGACAGTAGTCGGACTTCTGCAGAAGGACGATGAGAATGAAGTGGATGCAGAGCTTCAGGCGCTGATCGACGAGAGACAGGAAGCCAGAAAAGCGAAGAACTTCGCAAGAGCAGACGAGATCAGAGACATGCTCAAGGCAAAAGGCATCACGCTCAAGGATACTCCGCAGGGCGTGCAGGTGATCAGAGACTAGCATGAAAGTAGACGATATCAACGCGATCAACACGACCGCACTGGCATATATGGGCGACGCCGTATACGAACAGGCGGTCAGAGAGCATATAATAAGAAAAGGCTCATATCATGTGCAGAACATGCACAGGACAGCCATAAATTTTGTAAAAGCGGGAGCTCAGGCAAAGATAATAAAGACGATGTTCGATGATCTGACTGAGCCTGAACAGAAGCTGGTGAAGCGGGCAAGGAACAGGAAATCCGCGACTAAAGCCAAGAATGCGGATCCGATCACGTACAAGTGGGCGACGGCATTCGAGGCGCTCGTGGGATATCTTTATCTCGCAGATGAGGAGGAAAGGCTGCAGGCGGTGCTTTCCAGGGCGATCGAGATCGCAGAAACGGGGGAATAATGAGCAAGGCAGACAAGTTATTCGTAGATATGTGCAGCAGCATCCTCGAGGACGGATTTTCCAGTGAGGGGCAGACTGTCAGAGCCAGATGGGAAGACGGTACACCTGCGCACACGATAAAAAGATTCGGTATAGTCAACAGATACGACCTGCAGGAGGAATTCCCGGCGCTGACTCTCAGACCGACGGCGATCAAGTCGGCAGTGGACGAGATGCTGTGGATCTGGCAGAAGAAATCGAACAACATCAGAGATCTGAACAGCCACATCTGGGACGAGTGGGCTGACGAAAACGGCTCGATAGGCAAGGCCTACGGCTATCAGCTCGGAGTGAAGTACAGATTCCCGCACGGTGAGATGGACCAGGTGGACAACGTGCTGTGGCAGCTCAAGAACACTCCTTATTCCAGGAGGATAATGACAAACATATACAAGTTCGACGATCTGATGGAGATGGGACTGGAGCCGTGCGCCTACAGCATGACTTTCAATGTGACCGGCGACAGGCTGAACGCGGTGCTCAACCAGCGTTCACAGGACATACTCGCCGCAAACAACTGGAACGTGGTACAGTATTCGGTGCTCGTGTATATGATGGCTCAGGTCTCGGGACTCAAGCCGGGCGAGCTGGTGCACGTGATAGCTGACGCGCATATATATGACAGACATGTGGACATAATAAAAGAGCTGATATCGCGGCCGCAGTATCCGGCTCCGAAATTCAGCCTGAACCCTGACGTGAAGGATTTCTACGACTTTACAGTAGATGATATAAAGATCGAGGATTATCAGAAAAATCCTCAGATAAAGAACATCCCGATCGCGATATAGCATCGGAGCCGGTGGCACAGATGAAAGGATAAGGACTGGAGATAAGATGAAGGCGATAGTAGTTGTCGACAGGAACTGGGCGATAGGAAAAAACGGAGATCTGCTGGTGCATCTGCCTGGCGATCTCAGATATTATAAAGAAAAAACGATAGGCAATGTGATCGTGGTGGGGCGAAAGACGCTGGATTCTTTTCCCGGCGGCAGACCGCTCCCGGGAAGGACGAACATAGTCATGACGACCGATCCTGATTTCGAGAGGGAAGACTGCATCATATGCCATTCGAAGGATGAGGTCATGGAAAAGCTGCAGGCTTTCGATACGGAAAAGGTGTTCATCGCGGGAGGAGCAAATGTCTATGAGCAGTTCATGGACGACTGCGACGAGTTTTACGTGACGAAGATCGATGAGGAGTATGAAGCAGACCGGTTTTTCCCGGATCTTGATGCAAAAGGACTGCACGTTACCTGGGAGAGCGAGCCTCAGCAGGAAAAAGGCATTTCCTACAGATTCACGATATATTCCAGGTAAGGTCTGAAATGAGGTAGCATGGCAGAAACGATAATAGGCAGGAACGCCGTTCTGGAGGCGTTGAAAGGCAACAGAGAAATAGAGAAGATAACACTGGCGAAAGGCGCGGAAGGCTCGGTGAAGCAGATCGCGGCAAAAGCCAGGGACAAGCATATACCGATCTACTACAGCGACAAGGCGAGGATGGACAAGGCTGCGTCGGGCGGCGCTCATCAGGGCGTGATCGCAGTGGTTTCGGATTATAAATACTGCACGGTCGACGATATACTGGCCAGAGCAGCACAGCGCGGTGAAGATCCGTTTATCATCATACTCGACGGACTCGAGGATCCGCACAATCTTGGTGCGATAATGCGTACTGCTGAGTGTGCGGGAGTACACGGCATAGTGATCCCGAAGAGAAGATCTGTGTCGGTGACAGAAACGGTAGCGAAGACGTCGGCAGGCGCAGTCGAATACATGCTGTGTGCAAAGGTCACGAACATCGCGAATGAGATCGAAAAGCTCAAGGAAAAAGGCGTCTGGGTAGGCGCATGCGACATGGGACCGGATCTGTATTACAGGCAGGATCTCAAGGGGCCGATCGCCATCGTCATAGGCGCAGAGGGCGCAGGCATAAGCAGGCTGGTGAAGGAAAAGTGTGATTTCGTGGTTTCCATACCGATGAAGGGCAATATCACTTCGCTCAACGCATCGAATGCGGCGTCGATACTGATGTATGAAGTCGTGAGACAGAGGATGGATATATGACCAGCGGGTGCATGACTCGCGGTGAACAGGCATACTGCAAGTATTCTGACGACGAACTGGCTGTGATGGCTCAGGGCGGTGACATCAGTGCAGAAGAAGTCCTGATGAGAAAATACAAGGAGACCGTCAGGATAAAATCCAAGATGTACTACATGGCCGGTGCTGATGAGGATGACATCGTTCAGGAAGGAATGATAGGGCTCCTCAAGGCTATAAGACAGTTCGATCCTGAGCGCGAAGCGTCATTCGGAACGTTTGCAGGTATCTGCATAACCAGGCAGATAATAAGTGCGATAAGGGCAGCCGGACGCGACAAGCACAAGGCGCTCAACACATCAGTGTCGCTCAGCAATCCGGTGATCGACGATGAGGACGATATCACGATAGCCGATACGCTGAAGACGAATGTTGTCGAAAACCCTGAGGAACTGCTGGTTTTCAAGGATATAGCGTATTATATACTGCATAATGGAGACAATGTGTTCAGCAGCTTCGAGATGCAGGTGCTGAACGAGTTCCTGAAGGAAAATGATTTTGAAAAGATCTCGAAGAAGCTCGGAAAAAGCATAAAATCTATAGATAACGCGATGCAGCGTGTAAAGCGCAAAGTGATCGATTATCTGTGGAAATGATATGCGTCCTGAGTGTTTTGGCAGGAATGGAAAAGGGCAGATCTCCGGCGTGAAAACCGCTGATCTGCGGCATGTAAAATCAGCATTAAAGGCCTGTTGATTTAGTTGACAGAGTCTTTAAAATATAGTACCATAATGTATATTGGTGTGCTGCTGTAGCTCAGTCGGTAGAGCACTTCATTGGTAATGAAGAGGTTCGGCAGTTCAAGTCTGCTCAGCAGCTCCATTAAACTACGCAGGGGGACAGCTGGAAAGAAAAGAATAATGGAAATTCCGGCTTCGCAATTGCGAGGAGTATCGACAAAGTCCACTTCTGATACCAGATCGCCGAAGCGACTTTGTCCTTTTATTTTAATTAGGAGGAATAAAAATGGCAAAGCAAAAATTTGAAAGAACTAAACCGCATATCAATATCGGAACAATCGGTCACGTAGACCACGGTAAGACAACACTTACAGCAGCTATCACAAC